>JBHJIV010000001.1:0-2302 GCA_050043105.1 Leptolyngbyaceae cyanobacterium
CCGATTGTATCAGAGAAGAGATTTTGAGACATTACAGGACTATGCTGTGTACATGAGTTGAAAAGCTCATAGCCGCTACGAAAGGAGGTCTAACAATAGATATTTCGATAGCATCATCTGAAGGTTCAAAACCAGCACCCAAACACATCACAGAATACTGGTTTACTTAACCCGCTATATCTAAACCGATACCTCCATGAGCCTCAGCGTTTGTGGGGGTTTCTTATATTCAATCGAGGCTGAGCCGTTGCAATGCTTCAGTGGAGAGGCTTTGCCCTAGCACAGCCATGTGGCCTATACGCAGCTCCCCCGGTGACCGCTATCACCACATTTCCTCAGCTAACTTCAGAAATCTCTTAAGCAATCTTCAGTTAGCAGTCAGATAACGCTCAGCTAGCCCCGGCATTCTTGTAATCAATGAAGTCAATCACTGATTCTCAAGGAGCTTTATCCATGAAACGCACATTTCTCTCCGCTTTAACCGTTCTTGTTGCATCAGCTGCCATTGCCCCGGTTGCTGCTGCCAAGGAGCCCGCTAACTTCACTATTCAAGCAGCCCGGCTCGAAGCACTCGATGCCCGCACTAAGAATTCTGTTCATAAGCTCCGTCTTGAGCACCTCAACAACCAAACTAAGGCCATCGAAGATATTCAGGCCGCTCGCCTAAACGCTCTAGATTCGCGCACCAAAGCGGTTGAGAATATTCAAGCTACTCGCTTGCAAGCGCTGGATGCTAGATCAAAAGCTGTCGACAACATCCAGGAAGCCCGGTTAGATGCCCTGGATGCTCGCACCAAGTCCATCGTCCGCTAACGCGCACTCAGCCCCCAACAGGTTTGGGTGCCCGGTGCAGGCTCCTGCTCCATTCTTTTCAGGGCACCCTTTTTCTCATCAGACTTTCCTTCACACACTCCAAGCCTCTGCCGCCACGGTAGGGGCTTTTTTGTGGAGGATCTCCAACACGACTTTTGTCTTAAATTCGCAACTGTAGTCCCTGGGTTTATTGGCCATATTGCCTTCCTCTAATGGGCTCTAGCCTACGCTCTCTCAGCTCTGTCCCATCACTAGATAGATTCATAATTTGTGGCTCAGCAGTGTTGTCATCGCGGCAGCAGAGACGCTTTAGTAATGACGCATTGTGGCTAATTGCGATGATGCCGATCTGACGCTCACGGGCAAAGCGAAGAACGACTTGCCAGATCAGTGCCTGGGTATTGGCATCGAGCATGGCGGTCATTTCATCAGCAATCAGATACCGGGTATTGCGGTTGAGGACACGTGCGATCGCAACTCGCTGTAATTCTCCGCCGCTAAGTTCATGGGGATAGCGTGACAGCCAGCCGGGATGAATACCCAGGGCATCGAGTATATGTTGTTGAGGCGGATGCCCCTCCTGCAGAATGTGGTCAATGTGCCAACGAGGATTGACCGACAATTCAGGGTTTTGAAAAACAAGCTGCACAGGGCAATAGCCTCGACTGGGTAGCGGCTGCTCGTCCAGCGTGACATGCCCTTGGGTAGGGGTTAGATAACCGGCCAACAACTTTCCAAGCGTCGTTTTGCCATAGCCGGAAGGGGCCACAAGGCCAACAATATCCCCCGGCATAATCGTAAACGTCTGATCGCGCACGACCCATGGCAGCCTGGAACCGTAACGAAACCAGAGACCTTCACTCTTCAGCATGAATACACCTCACCCAACCGTGATGGACCAACCGCAGTTCTGGACGCGCCTGTTTGCATTCGGCGGTAACCCAAGGACAGCGATCGCAAAATAGACACCCTGATGGCAAATTTTCAGGACTGGGCTGGTTGCCAGGCACGGGCACAAAGTCGTTTTGGGGCAGCGATCGCCAGAGTGCCAAAGTGTAGGGATGACGCAGATTTCCAGTAGCAAAGTCCTTGGCATCTGCGATTTCCACAGTGGTGCCAGCGTAAAATACGGCCACACGATCGGCAACCTGCAGCGCGGCTTCAATATCGTGGGTAATCAGCATCACACCCCGACCTTCCTGAGCCAGTTCTCGCAGATGGTTCAGGGTTTCAGTCACCACATCAGGGTGCAGTCCCGGTGTGGGTTCATCCGCAATGACGAGCTGGGCTGACGTCATCACTGCGGTCGAGACCAACACCCGCCGCGCCATCCCTAATTTGGAAACAATAATTTTCAGTATGGGAGTTATCAACAGCACAATTTTCTATTCCTTCTATGAAATAGTAATCTACACTAGAATGCAATTTTTTAAACTATATACTGCTCCCTCAAAACAATGCATAAAACTATAATAATTTGGTGACATTG
>JBHJIV010000002.1:0-5990 GCA_050043105.1 Leptolyngbyaceae cyanobacterium
GTTCATCCGCAGCATCCAAAACCGGACATACCACCTCCACAGCCTGATCTGCTAACACATCTAAGAACTGTTCGGTTTGCTCTAGGGTGCTATGGACAGCTTCCTGCAGGTCTTGTTGAAATTGTTTTAGCCAGTCGTCCATAATTATGGAGAGTAAATGAGTTCGAAGGTAAATGGATACAGTCTCTGGCGATAGAGAGAGTTTTGAATTTGGAAGTTTTAGTTAGTGGCAGTTAAACACATCAAATCTGAGTGAGTCCATACAGGGCAGACTAGACGGTTATCACTCAAAACTAAATATCCAAAACTAAATTAGCTTTGGTCTTCTTCCTTTAATCGCTGTAATTCCGTCTGGAGATCTTCGATTTCTTTACGAAGAGCATCCGTTGCCGCGCGATCATCCGCATCGTCCTCTTCAATTATTTCGATTTTACGAGGCCCTGCATCAGTCGGTGGAGCATCAGATGCGGTAGAGGCGGAAGCTTGAGCACGGTCAACCATGTCGTTAACCATTTTTTGAGCTTCCTCAGCAGTAATCTCGCCGCGTTCAACCAGCTCATTAACTAACTTTTGAGCCTGCTGACGTAAATCACTAAACCCATCCCCCGCTTTCTCAGAGGCATAGGATGCTAAACCTACACCTAGATAAAATGCTTTTTGTACCAACTGGCCAAAGTCTGCCACGGCCCATGCTCCTCTAAGACTATCGGGTGAACTTATCACCCCCTATGCTTTCCGTTTTAACAGCGGATCGCGACAGTGTGTAGCGTGTTGATCTGTCGGATAGCCTTACTTAGCATGACGCGGACATGCCGTAAAAACAGAGGAGACCCGGAGACTACGCCTATCTCAAGCATCCCGTATTGCTGCTACCTTCCGGTCCTGACAAGATTTGGGCGTTGTGATCGCATAGATCCGAGTCAGCCCTCAGCATAGCACTGTTTTTACTCACCTGCTTATAAAGACGACTTGGGTACCTGACGTAAAAAGCCAATCAGGTTGCGAAAAAATGTAGGGCTAAGCTGTTCGCTAGACTCATTTGCGAACATTGATTCAGACTCATCAGCTGTCTCCGAAAGCATTCTGGGCACTTCCTCAGCCAGTCCAACAAAAATCAGCCGAAATGCAATCTGCTGGACTTCTTCAATCGATAGACTTAGCTGGGTTGCAATCTGACCCAGAGGAATCTTTTCATCAATTAGCCGCCACACGCTCCACTCAGCTTGATTGATACGCACATTAGGCTGTCCTCGAATCAGACTGACCAACGAAGACTGGGGATGGGGCAATTTATCCTTAAATGCTGTCCAATCCTTCAAAATTCTCAGACCTGGCAAAATCACCTCAGTTGCTACAACACTGAGACCGGTCATTTCTATCTTGGGCAACGGAGCATCCGGGTCAAAAGAATAGTAACCGTCCAGTACTTGGAACAAATCACAGATCTGACTAATTACCTGGGCTGCAAATAAAATCTGTAGCTGTTTGGGGGTTAGTACACCTTGCGATCGCAAAAATCTACCAAACGGTTCGTCAGGGGGGCAGCGCCGAATCAAACGCTCCATCATAGCCCCACTCAAATAGCGACGATGGCTAATCAAAGTTGCTAAACCACGGCTATCCAAACGATTGGTAACCGCCACAATGCGACCGCGGTGCAGCCAAATAAAGTAGTACTTAGGCTGCGCTTGCTCAGGTGATGTCAACCCCTGAACTGAGAGAAGCCCTGTCTTCTTGCCATCTTGTAAAAGCTGGAAAACCTCTGGCAGTGAAGAATCCGAAAGATAACCGTTAACGGACATGCTGCACGGTAGCGACGACATGGCATAACGTTGCGCTATTGTAACAGCATATATCAACCCGAATTGTTCTGAAGAATTGCTCTAATATCGGCTGCTCAGGCAAACGTACATTCTTTAGCATCAGATCCAAAATGCTGATTTACCCTCTAAAGAATTTGGAGAGTTATACATTAGCGATACTAATCTACATTAATAGCGCCTGTAGTTCACCTACGGCCCGTTTTACTTCTAGATTCAAAATTCCTTTTTTCACCATACGGGTCGCTAGTACCAAAAAAACGGCCTCTTCACCACAAGCATTCAAGATGCAGTAGCCAATTTCCCCATCAATGGCAATTTGATTAATATTCCCCCGCAGTAGTTCACTACCAATTCGCTCTGCCAAAGATACCAGGGCCGCTGACATCGCAGACACTCGTTCTTCATCCATGTGGTTCGGCAAAACAGCAACGATAGGCAAACCATCCGGTGTCACTAGGGCCACCCCTTCAATATCACTGGTACCACTGACAAAACTATGCAGTGCCGCTTGGATTTTAGCCGCATCGATGGCCATAATTTACACTTAGTTGGTCACTTCACGTATCTACGAACATGTATGATACAGCGCGTATTGTCACAGAGACTCAGATATAAAACATATATTAGGCACGTCTTACGGTCTTTGATACCACCGTCGGTACAGGCTCTAAATAAGTTCCACAGCTGCATCCAGATACTACTGCATACGGTCTATCGTACGGTACTGGATGGCTTCGGCAATATAGGCCGCTTCCAGGCTATCTGCAGCCGCTAAATCAGCAATAGTCCGCGCTACCTTTAAGATGCGGTCAGTTGCACGAGCTGACAACCCTAACTTACGTACAGCAGTTTCCAACAATACTCGTGATGTATCGTCCAGCTGACACCATTGACGCAGATGACGACTTTCCAAATCCGCATTGCACTGTAGTCTAGGCTCATTTTCAAACCGAGCCTGCGATCGCTGACGAGCCTGCTCCACACGCTGGCGCACCTGTTCTGACGGCTCGCCAGGTTGATGCTGGGTTATCTCCTCAGGCTTTAACCGACTGACCACCACTTGTAAATCAATCCGATCCATCAGCGGGCCTGATAATTTTGCCCAGTACTGTTCACGGCTGCGGGGTGTACACGTGCAAGGTTGCACACTATCACCAAAGAAACCGCAAGGGCACGGATTAGTGCTCGCTATCAAAGTAAACTGAGACGGAAATTCAACAGACTGACGAGTACGAGCAATGCTGACATAGCCATCTTCCAAAGGTTGACGTAAAAACTCTAAAACTTTTCGATTAAACTCTGTCAGCTCATCAAGAAAAAGAATGCCACGATGAGCCAGGGAAATTTCCCCCGGCTTTGGGAAAGTACCACCACCCACTAATGAAGGTCCAGAGGCAGAATGGTGAGGACTACGAAACGGGCGCTCTGTCACTAACGTCCCCTTATCTTTCAAGAGACCGGCCACCGAATGAATTTGAGTAACTTCTAGCGCCTCCTGAAAATTTAAAGGTGGCAAAATAGTGGACAACCGACGTGCCAACATGGTTTTCCCACTTCCAGGCGGACCGACAAAGATTAGATTGTGTCCTCCTGCAGCTGCAATTTCCAGTGCTCGTCTGGCTTGAGCTTGGCCTTTTACATCTCGCAAATCCACCGCGTGAGGCTGAGCTTTAGCCAATACTTCACAGCCATCAAGCTGCAACGGCCTTTGTTCACCGGGGCTATTGAGAAAATCAACCACATCCCCAACTGACTTAAAGCCATAGACCGATAGATTAGGCACAACGGCTGCTTCTTGAGCATTATCCTCTGGCACAATTAAGCACCTGATCCCCAATTGCGGAGCTGCTGCTGCCATAGCCATGACACCTGCTATCGGCCTCAAACTCCCATCCAATGACAGTTCACCTAGCAGCAAACATCCATCCAAAGAGTCATGGCTGACTAGATCTGCTGCTGCTAAGATGCCTATAGCAATTGGTAAATCATAGATTGGGCCTTCTTTGCGCACATCAGCAGGTGTTAGATTCACAACTACCTTACGCATAGGAAAGGGGAAGCCGGCATTTTTCAATGCCGCTTTGACTCGCTCACGAGACTCTTGTACTGAAGTGTCTGGTAAACCAACAACAACAACGCTAGGCAGACCACCTGATAAGTCAACTTCCACACCGACTTTTAGAGCGTCAATACCTATTAACGATGCACTCCAGATTCTCGCCAGCATAGTGGGCTCCTACATGTAAATGTAGAATGCCCAAGCATCTAACAAGGCGCACTGAATAAATATGACTGAAGACCTCTAAATCATTAGGGAACTCTGAACAGACCTATTACGACTAAAGCGTCTGGTTAGGATTAAGATCACAAGTCTCCATCACGAAATATGGTATCCGCTTGTTAGAGAGTTAACTTCGCATCGCCAAGGTTTTGGTTAGATTATTCGACTATTGACAGGTTTTATTCGCACTATTGCTGCTGACAACACAAGATCTAGCTAATGTTCCTCCTCCCCGAAGCAGTTTGAGATGCATTGTTCCTGATAGCTAGCAGCGCCACCTACTATAAATAATCAGTCTTAAGAAAACTATGTTGACAACTTCCAACTCTGCCAACGTTGCCATCATTATTCGTGAAAAGCAGCTAGCAGACGAGCATATGAAGGATGTGGAACTGCTTTTAGAAAATATGTTTCAACGAGAAGAGGCCACACTGCAGCTAGTGCTAGATCGTCTCTACGATATTGGCTCTAATAATCTCATCAACTATCGAGTTAAACCTCGCCGTCTCAATCGATTGATGAAATGGATCGCCAGGCTCACTAAGCCAGCTTTTCACTACCTTGCTCTACGCTGGTCTAAAAAAAACTGTCCAAAGCTGATCGCCACCTGGCTCTATAGTCAAGTTCAATTTCCTAAAGCAGAGCTTGGGGAAGAGTTAGTCGCTGCTTACGAATCTACACCGACCGATTGACGTCTCACTAGCGATTACAATTCAGAGCGTTGTTCTAACCCTGCACTATGAGTGAAGATACGATTTTCAGCAAAATTATTCGTAAAGAAATCCCGGCAGACATCGTTTACGAAGATGACCTATGTCTAGCCTTTCGGGATATTAATGCTCAAGCGCCCACACACATACTTGTCATACCAAAAAAAAAGATTCCTAGACTGGCAGACGCAACAGCCGAAGATAAGGAACTACTGGGTCATATGTTACTAACTGTAAAGTCAATAGCCGAGCAGGAAGAGCTAAGAAATGGCTACCGAGTCGTAATCAATACCGACCAAGATGGCGGCCAGACAGTCTTTCATCTACATATGCATCTTATGGGTGGTCGCTCACTAGCTTGGCCACCAGGCTAGAAAGTCATTGTGAGCATAGACTCATTTTTTACTTAGAAATGTATCGATCGAGGAAGTTTCGTATCGTACCCCTACAATGCGCTAAGCATATTTACTAATCTTATAAACGAGTCGTCATTACTTATTTGCTGCAGAGAGTAAATCATTTCTCTTTGCCTGCCTTCACAGTGATGTTGACTCATGTTCATAACTTCTATCATCACTATGACTTCTACTTTGCAATCCCGTGACCGGGTGGGCATGTGGGATCAGTTTTGTAATTGGGTCACTAGCACCGACAACCGTATCTATGTAGGTTGGTTTGGTATTCTGATGATCCCTACATTGCTGGCTGCTACTGCTTGCTTTGTCATCGCATTTATCGCCGCTCCTCCTGTTGATATTGACGGTATCCGTGAGCCCGTTGCAGGTTCATTACTACTTGGCAACAACATTATCTCCGGTGCTGTAATTCCTTCTTCCAACGCTATCGGTCTACACTTCTACCCCATCTGGGAAGCTGCTTCCTTAGATGAGTGGTTGTACAACGGTGGCCCTTACCAGCTGGTCATTTTCCACTTCCTCATTGGCTGCTTCTGCTACATGGGTCGTCAGTGGGAACTTTCCTACCGCTTGGGTATGCGTCCTTGGATCTGTGTTGCTTACTCCGCACCTTTGGCGTCTGCAACTGCAGTTTTCTTGATCTACCCCATCGGTCAGGGTTCATTCTCTGATGGTATGCCTCTCGGTATCTCCGGTACGTTCAACTTCATGCTTGTTTTCCAGGCTGAGCACAACATTCTGATGCACCCCTTCCACATGC
>JBHJIV010000003.1:0-39010 GCA_050043105.1 Leptolyngbyaceae cyanobacterium
CAAGCACAACGACAGCTCCATCCCCCAAAAGGGTCTCAATTACTATATCTGGCTCGGGCAACCAAGAAGGCCGATTCATGACTTTACCTAGAGCATCACACAGCTCGGACATGCGCACAGGATGGGGAGCAGTGCCGTTGTATGTGCCAGACATGTTGCTGTCGGTTAACCCCTGCATAAATAGACTCACCAGATCATCCCGGTGCACCCAGGAAAACCATTGTTTGCCACTGCCAATGGGGCCACCTGCATAAAGCCTGAACGGGGTGACCATCTTTGCGATCGCACCACCCATCCCCAGTACGATACCAATCCGCACTATCACTAGCCGCGTACCGTAGGCCGTCACCTTATCGGCCGCCTTTTCCCATGACTGACAAACCTGGGATAAAAAGTCCTGCTTGATTGGCTCGCTGGTTTCGTAAAATTCTGCTGTTTCACTGGTGCCGTAGAAACCAATGGCCGAAGCGCTTATCAATGTTTTGGGTTTAACATCAGCCTTGCCAATCGCTTCCACAATTTTCTCGGTGCCCACCACACGGCTATTCATAATCTCCCGCTTACGCTCAGGGGTCCACCGTTCCGAAATTGCCTCCCCTGCCAGGTTAATCACACCATCACAGCCAGAAATTTCAGCTTGCCAATCGCCAGATTCCTGGGGAGTGTAGCCAACCACATCGACCCGATTAAAAGCAGACTCTGGAAATACTTTTCTGGCTCGCTCAGGGTTACGCGTAAATACCTTGACTTGATGCCCCGCATCATGGAGTCGCTGTACCAAGCGAGATCCAACAAATCCGGTTGCCCCAGTCACTGCTACTTTCATTGTCAATTACTCCCCTGGATCAGCTACACGGCTGGTTTTTCTTCCATGGTAGCGGCATTCGATCCCCGTTCATACCGTGGTGCAATCCAATCAAAGTCAATTTCATTTAAGTAGTCGACAGCCCAGGTCGCACAGCGTTGAATCATATGATAGGGGTAGATCTGAGCTACACCCACAACGGGAATCTTCGCGGCTTTAGCAGCTTCGATACCAGCAAAACAGGACTCAATGGCCAAACAGTTTTGAGGAGTCAACGCCAGCTCAGGATTGCGTAAATTTAACTGATCAATCGCGGCTAGGTAGCTATCTGGGGCAGGCTTGCTAGCAGACACTGGCATATCGCTAGCAGACACTATCAAAGAAAACTGCTCGACCAGCTTTGCGGTTGCTAACACATGCTCCACATCGACACGCTGCCCACCAGTCACAATCGCTGTCACATATTGTTTAGCACGAATGCGATATAGCAAATCATCTAGCCCTGCGTAGAGGGAAAGCTTAGATTGCGATCGCAGCCATTCTTGATACCCCTCGGCCTTTTTGCGCAACAGATCATCTAAATACTCATCTCGCACAAAACGCCCCCTCGTTTGCAAAATCGCCGTCAGCTTAGCGCGATCGCTACGCCCCAGATACATCTGCTGATATTCATCAGAGTCAAACCGTAAGTTTTCTTCCAACAGCAGCTGGGAGAGCAGCTGTGGATGAATGTCATCGTCATTGATGATGACACCGTGAAAACCAAAAAAAATTGCCTTGAGCATTGTGCCAAATTACGCGATTAGTGATCTTGACAAACGTCCCAAACAAAGAGTCTTTAAAGCTCTAAACAAAGCCAAGGAAACAATAACAAAGATGTCCGTAGATAAGACACCAAGTGTGCCAATAACGCTTTAGTATTAAATATTACCCCTTCGGGAATTAGCTTCAACCTTCCGGGTTAGTCCATGAGGTTTGTAACTATGCATCTACTTTCAAAAAAGACTTTGATCAGCCAAACATCTATCCCCGTAATCTTACAGTGGTGGTTACGACGAAAACGTCGTGCCAACGCAAGGGATGTACTGAGCAATCCTGTTATCAATAATGGAGACTCTAATTACTTAGATAAGTACCAGCGGCTTATGGATGTCTATTCTGTCGTTAAATCTGGGGGTGCTGAAGCCCAGATTCAAGCCATCCATGAGCATTGGGAACGTGAACGTGAAGCGCTCACCCGTCGTCTTAACCAGATCAGTAATCAGCCTGGTGCCACAGACGAATACTTGCGTTTGCAACAGGAAGCACGAGAGCTAGAAAGTTCTAATCAGTGGCGTATTAATCATCTAAAAGATATCCATCCAGATGAAGAAATCGCTGTACGTGAATGTTTACCTGAGATTGAGCAGGCTTTAATTCGATAGGTGACCATACGTCGAGTCGTTCCATGGAACGACTCTACGTATGTATAAGAAATGCCCATGGACTCCTATGACGTTGTTGTAATCGGGAGCGGCATCGGTGGCTTGGTAGCCGCAGGTTTGCTCGCTCGCTATGGTCGACGGGTATTGGTGTGTGAGAGCCATACCTTACCAGGTGGTGCAGCCCATGCATTCAAGCGTCAAGGATTCACGTTTGATTCGGGTCCTTCGTTCTACTGTGGTTTAGCCGATCCAACGTCGTGCAACCCGCTGCGAGAGGTGTTGGACGCCCTAGGCGAATCAATTGAAGCCGTTACCTACGACCCGCTCGGACACTATCACTTTCCCGATAAAACTCTAGCAATCTATGGTGATGCCACACAGTACCAGGCATCGCTGGCCAAATTTAGCCCTCAAGCGGCCCAAGAGCTACAGGCACTGACAGAGGAAATGCTGGCTATCTACCGGCCTTTGGGGGCAATTCCCACCCTGGCTCTACGGGCAGATGGATGGCTATTTCCACTGCTCGTAAAGCGTTTTCCACAGGCTATGCTGCAGCTTTTGCCTCAGCTACGCGGACTGGGGCGCTCCATGGGTAACTTTGTGGATACGACGGTTCGCGATCCATGGCTTAAACAGTTGATTGATTTAGAGTGCTTTTTACTCTCAGGCATGAAGGCCCATGAGACCGTCGCGCCTGAAATGGCCTTTATGTTTGGAGAGCGCGCCGAATCAGTGATTGATTACCCGATGGGCGGTAGTGGCGCCATCGTCGACGCCCTAATTCGGGGGTTAAACCGCTGGGGTGGCCAGCTACGCTTAGGCACCCACGTCAGCAAAATCTGGGTCGAGAATAATCAGGTACAGGGAATTGTACTTAAAACTGGAGAACGGATTCGGGCAACCACAGTGATCTCCAATGCCACTCTTTGGGATACGTATAATCACTTACTTGATGAGGCTGAGTTACCTAAACGCTACCGTCAAAAATTATTAGATACTCCGGCTGTCGATAGCTTTATGCATTTGCATTTAGGTATCCGCGCTGAAGGATTAGAGAATTTAACCGTTCACCATGTCGTGGTACATGATACGGACCAAGATATTACGACACCAGGCAACACCTGCATGATTTCTATTCCGTCAGTCCTCGACCCGTCTCTAGCGCCGGCGGGTCACCATGTGGTTCATGCCTACACCCTAGAGCCCTGGCAAGACTGGCAGCGGGATGCAGACTACGGAGCGAAAAAAGAGGCTAAGTCACAACCCTTGATGCGGGCACTGCAAAGGGTGATCCCAGATATTTGCGATCGCATCGTTCTTAAACTCATCGGCACCCCCCTGACCCATCAGCGTTTTCTACGACGGCACCAGGGCACCTATGGCCCCGCCATCGCTGCAGGGCAAGGACTATTCCCTGGCTGTAACACTCCTATCAAGGGGTTATATCGAGTCGGTGACAGCACGCTACCTGGCATTGGTGTTCCGGCTGTCGCGGCCTCGGGCATTCTCTGCGCCAACAGCCTGGTCAGCCCGAGAGAATCAGCGGCTTTATTGGACCTCCAACGGGCCAAATCATCTAATCGATAAACAAAAGGGGGTATCCCAATTGCGTTAGATCCACGGTAGACCCATCGGCCAATAAAGCACCGTAATCGATACCTGCTCCTGACGTAGATAGGCCATCATCCGACGATGCACATTGCCAATGGACTTTCGAGTTTCAAAGGTTCTCAAATGGACCCAGGAACGTAGGGTTTCTCCCTGGGCACGGGCTTGCTCAGGCGCCACCGTTCTCAGCCAGCTTTGTACACTGTCGGGCAGCGTTTGAGTCATGCGTATAGGTAACGCTCCTGTAGAAATCAGCTGTGAGTAAGCGGGTTTTAAAAACACGCTGTAAGTCTCTGCCTCGTCTGTGTACTGCATCACCACACTTAGAGAGAGTGCCCTCAGATACTCACGCAGGTCAATGGTTTGTTCACCTGCAAGTTCTGGCATAAATGGGATTTGAGTCAGCGCTTCATTAACATTATCCGGATCGCCCACACTCAAATGGGTACCCCCAATCACGGCAACCAAATGATTATTGGAGCCAGTGAGCTGATTAAACGGCTCTAGCTGCTGAGCTAAGGTTGGGGTCACCCCATCTTTGGTCCCCGTCAAAATAATGCTGGGTACGTCTATATCCGCTAACCCTTTGCGACCAAACAGTCGACCCACCAAGGGGTTCATGGCAATAACTTGAACAATCCGAGAATCGCTCAAATCGGCGGTGACCTCGGGCAATTCCGTAGCTGCGCACTGTAGCCAATCAGCAGGTGAAAGACCGACAGGTGTAAGACTTTCACAAAAAGGCGGTAGCGCTGATAAATCTAGCTGCGCACCCGCCAAAGCAAAGCCAGTGTAGCCACCAAGTGAGTGGCCAATCATTACCACCCTGTCAGTATCAAATTTGCCTTCCAGCATCGGAGATACTTGCTCCATCCACACCAAACGGTCTAGGACATAGGAAACATCACGGGGTCGATCAAGAAACTCACTCGCTGGCAAAATACGGCTGGGGTCTTCAACCGCAGACGGGTCCAAGGGCGTATTATTAAGAGCTTCAACGTTACTGCCCACATGCTCTACCGCCACCACGGTAAATCCATAGGACGCCACATGTTCAGCGATATAAGTCAGAAAACGACGATCGGCCGCAAACCCATGGGATAGAACGACTAAGGGGGCATCATCTACCGCAGCCCGGTCAGGGACATAGATATCGAGGGGAATTAACCGATTGCGATCGCTATCTACAAACTTAAACGACCGCTGAGTCACATCCATTGGTCCAGGCGTTGTGGGATCAATGCCAGCCGGTAGCTCAATATCGTTGCTTACTAGAAGTTCTTGTTCAAGAACGCTACTTAATGCATCGCCTTCAAGCCGCGAAAGGTTCAGCTGTGAAACCAACGCTAACGCCGCTGTTAAATCCACATCTAGTGTGTCCTGGGGCACAGCTCGCAATACCCCCAGCATGTTGAGACCGTTGGTTTGTTTAGCCGCTAATCGAATCGCCCCACGGATCTGCTCCACTGTAAGATCTGGCGCTACACGAGCTAAAGAATCTAACAGTAGCTCACCATTAGGCGAAGCTAGCAGATCTGCCACCATCCGATCTGCCATCGCTGGATCGAGAGCAACCCGATTGTTGAGCATACTCCGCAGCTCAGGGGTCAGAAACGATTCATAGAGTCTTAGCCGAGGCGGTACTTGGCCAGTTCTGGCAAATTCTTCAAGATCGCTAACATAGAGCGTCTGCTGAATGGGGCCAACTTGAATATTGACTCGTTCTGCCGCCTGCACTGGGCTAACCATGGCTATACCCAACGCCATTGAACTCCCCCACAAGACTGACCGCCATCGATTCAACTGTGTCAGCTTTGGGCCAGACGACATAAACTGGGCAAGTCGAAGCGCTTGAGCCGCCGAACGAGCAAGATGAATCATAGTTGAACGGAAAGGTGGATAAGCGGACGATTCGAGAGTTAGCTCCTAGTCACGAGGGCGCACCCCTTATCAACAGCTATAAAAATCGCTAAATCACTAACTAACATAGCAATCAAAACTGGATGTTAGCGGTTGCTAATGTAGCGAACTGAAAAGCGTTGATCAGGAACTAATACGTTACTTCATAAGAGACAGTCATCATGCCGGACACTATCATGGCTAGATTGATAGGCCTGCGTCTGTTTATTATGTTGACCAGCAAATAGCATTTCACACCCCAAAGATGTCAACATCAACAACGTTCCAAGGATCTTAGAATGACCCCCCAAAGCATCATTGGCATCATGGGGCCAGGGGATAATGCTCTGGAGTCTGAACGACAGTTGGCTCATGCTCTAGGCAAAGCTGTCGCTCAACAAAGTTGGGTTGTGCTTACAGGAGGTCGTCCAGCAGGGGTAATGGCAGCAGCCAGTCAAGGCGCAGCTTCTGTAGGAGGCACCGTAATCGGAATTTTACCGGATAGCGAGGGAACTAACACGGCCATAGGAGTCACTCTGCCCATCGTCACGGGAATGGGCCATGCGAGAAATGTCATTAACGTTCTTTCTAGTCATGGGCTCATTGCCTGTGGTCTAGGTCTAGGGACCGTTTCTGAAATCGCGTTAGCGCTCAAAGCTCAGAAACCTGTTGTTATGATGCCCCATAACTTTCTGGCACAAGATTTTTTTGAACACTTAGCCCCAGGTCAGTTTTACATGACAGACGATGTAAAGCTTTGTATCGAGTACTTAAAGTCGGTTTTGCCTAACCAGTAGGGGCGCACAGCTGTGCGTCCCTACTAAATTCCTGTGCGTCCCTACTGGTTATTGCGTTTCTTCAGGTCAGTCTGAAATCCCTGTCGCTGTAGCAGTCGCCGCCGTCGCTGCCGGGCAAGGGCCTGCAAATCAACATTACGGTCGGTTTCATCAACAATTTCACCGATCAGCACTTCTAGTACATCTTCTAGGGTAACCACACCTGATACACCACCATATTCATCCACCACAATCATGAGGTGCTCACGGGAGGTTTGAAACGTTTTAAGCAGTCTGTCAGATTGTTCGGTAGCAGGAATATATCGAGCCTGACGCATACAGCTGGTGACCGGGTCCTGTCCTCGCCCCTGCACCAGGGCAGCCAGTAATTCAGCCTTCAGCGCTACACCCAGAACATCGTCAAGTTCTTCACCAGCCACAATGATGCGGCTATGCTGCGACTGCATGATTTCTTGCTGAGCTGATTCTAATGATTGATGGCCTTCAATATAGGTAATGGCAATCCGTGGCGTCATGATGTCTTCCGCAGCAATGTCATTCATGCGAAAGACTTTTTGAATCATTTCAGCTTCGTCATCTTCAATCAGACCTTCTTGATAACCCAACATAGCCAATAGCTTGATCTCGGCCTCATTCGTGATGGGACGGTGATTGCCTTTGAGCAACGGTGCGGTCAATTTTTCTAGCAACAAAATAATCGGTGTCATCAGCCAGGTCAGGCTGCGTACCGGAATCGCTACCAGTAATCCAAATTGCTCGGCATAACGCTCACCAATTGTTTTGGGAACAATTTCGGCAAATAAAATAATTAAAAATGTTAGGACGCCGGAAAAAATTCCCAGCATCAGATTGCCAAACAAACTAGCAGCAATACGGCTGACAACAAAGCTACCAACGATATTGAATATGTTATTGAGAATAACAATGGTAGCAATCGGCCGGTTGACCTTTTCTCGAATAGCTAGTAGAGCAACAGTGGCTGCATTACGATTTTGGGCAAGCTGCCGAGCTTTGAGAAGAGGGATGGACAGCAATGCCACCTCGGTACCTGAACAGATAGCGGAACCGATAATAACGATCAAAACTGCGATCGCAAGTTGAGCCATGATGGGAGTAGAGACAACGTATTAATAATCAACGGCGAAGGATTACTATGATTGCGTACACGATCGCCTGATGCGCGTAACGCCCGCACGGGCATTTTGCATAAGCAGTGGCTAACTCACAATACCGATCCTTTGCATATTCGCACTAGCGCGCATTTGCCGAAGTCTCAACGGTTGACTCTACCTCTAACTATAGTTGGCTAACTCCAAATAGATACACCGATAACTACAGGTTTTCTAACATCGTTGATAATTAAGCTTTAACCATCAATATCTGACAGTCTAGAGTAGTCCTACCGTCTTCTACCTCCTAGCACCCACTAACATCCATGAGCGAAACCATCCTCGATGTCCGCAATTTAAAGGTTGAATTCGATACCGCCAACGGCGTGATCAAGGCAGTTGATGGCATTTCCTTTCAAGTCAAACGAGGTAGAACGCTAGGTATCGTTGGCGAATCAGGCTCAGGAAAGTCTGTTACATCCCTATCAGTTATGGGATTGGTACCTAACCCACCCGGACGTATCACTGACGGCGAAATCTTATTTTCCGCTCAAGCAGGGGCTCCATCCGTAGATTTACGTCAAGCTTCGCCCAAACAAATGCAGAACTACCGGGGTCGCCAAATTTCCATGATTTTTCAGGAACCGATGAGTTCCTTAAACCCGGTCTACACCTGCGGATTTCAGCTAATTGAAGCGATTCAGCAGCACCATAATGTATCTAAGTCCGACGCTGAAAAAAAAGTCATCGCCAGACTGCAGGAAGTCAAACTGCTGCCCAGTGATGAGGAATTAGCCAACCTAATCGCCACCGAACAGCAACTGACAGATCGCAACGCCATTGGTCGAGCCGTACAGCAGCGTAAAAAATCAATGCTGAAGCGGTATCCCCATCAGCTCTCTGGTGGTCAGCTGCAGCGGGTCATGATCGCCATGGCGATGGCCTGCGATCCCGCGCTCTTGATTGCTGACGAGCCCACCACAGCTCTAGATGTCACTGTTCAGGCTCTAATTTTAGACTTACTGAGGGATCTACGGGACAGACGCTCCATGTCCATGATTTTTATCACCCACGATCTGGGCACCATCGCTGAGATTGCTGACGATATAGCCGTTATGTATCGTGGCAAAATCGTGGAATATGGCTCTGTCGAGAAAATTTTTGCGAACCCAGAGCATCCCTACACCAAGGGATTATTGGCCTGTCGTCCTCAGCCTGAGCAGCGATTGCGTAAGCTACCCACTGTTGCCGACTACATGCAAGTTCAAGATGAGCCTGATGGCGAGTTTAAAATTTTTGCCCGTCATTTTGAAGCAGACGAGGCTGATGCGCTGGCAGCTGAAGTCACCTCTGATGAAACCGCCAGGCGTCTCGAACGACGCAGTAGTGAAACGCCCCTCATCACAGTGCAAAATCTGAAAGTGGGCTACCCCATTAAAGGCGTGTTTGGCCAGACTACTCGTACTTTTATGGCGGTGGTTGATGTTTCATTTGATGTGTATAAGGGTGAAACGTTTGGTCTAGTCGGTGAATCGGGGTGTGGTAAGACAACGCTGGGACGTGCCTTGCTACGGTTAGTAGAACCGATGGCGGGCAATATTTTCTTAAGGGAACAACATTCGGCAGCTGCCCAAAAGAGAAATGCGTAAGCTGCGCCGCGAGATGCAGGTCATTTTTCAAGACCCATTTAGTTCGCTCGATCCACGGATGAGCATCGGTAAAGCGATCGCAGAGCCTTTAAAGATTCACAAAGTTATCCGCAGCCGTCGCAATCTTAACGAACGCGTGGCCTATCTTTTAGAGCGTGTGGATATTGACCCTGGCTGTGTCAATCGATTCCCCCACGAATTTTCAGGCGGTCAACGTCAGCGTATCTGTATTGCTCGGGCGTTGGCGCTTAACCCTAAATTTATTATTTGCGATGAGTCAGTTTCAGCCCTTGATGTTTCTGTGCAGGCTCAGGTACTTAATCTGTTAAAAGAGCTACAGGCAGAGTTTGGCCTAACCTACGTATTTATTTCCCACGATTTGGGTGTGGTGAAATTTATGAGCGATCGCATCATGGTGATGAACCAGGGTCGTCTTGAAGAGCTGGGTCCCGCCGATGAGATTTATAACAACCCGCAGCAAGAATACACTAAACAGCTGATATCGGCTATCCCAGCTGGCACCCTAGAGCGCATTCAAGAGTTACAGATGACTAGGGGTGCGATCGCATCATAATACTCACCCACAACAGATAACATTTTTTACCTAAGCTCTCTCCGTAAGAATAACAGATAACATTTTTAACTGATCTATCTCCGTAACAATATCGGAGCTATGTGAACTTGTTCACTTTATTGGGCTTCAAAGGCATCAAGCTCCACATCAAAGAGCATCACAAAGCCATTCTGTTTTCCCAAAAAAGTCTTCCTCACAATCCTTTTATTACTCTATTAAGCCTCGATAACCATCACGAGCTTCGTAGGGAGAAACAATCATTGAATCGAATTTATTGAGTAAGTCGCTTCAGGTCACTAACGCTTTTAGTGAAATCATGTCCGGGACAGACCTGTGGATAGATGCAGGTTCTGACCACATCGCATGAATCATATAGGCAACGCAGATTCATGGTTGCAAGGAACAGATTAGCGGCTTAAACAACACCTCTTAACCGTTTACTCAATATAGAAAGATCCAATGGCAATCCTTGACAGAATCACTCGCCGTGATGATATAACTGACCCTGATTTTACTGCCGATAATCAACTAGTATTTCGGGTTATTTTTGCTGAAGAGGTAAACAATGTTACAGCTGACGATTTTAATATTACTGGAATAACTGGGGCTACCATCGCTTCTATTGTGAGTGTCAATCAAAGCGATGCTCAATACGACATTACCATTGAGGTTGCTAACCTGCCTGCTTTCACCGGCACAATCGGTCTCGAATTGGCAGACACCCAAGATATTGTTAATGCCGGGAATAGCAATCCTGTACAGACTGCACCCCCAACAGGCAGAAATGACACCTATGAGTTAACCGGGACCGGACCGGTCGATACAACCCCACCTTCAATTACAAGCATCGAACGACAAACACCCGGTGACGCAGTCACTGATGCAGATACACTGACGTTCCGAGTGACCTTTAACGAAGACGTCCAAAATGTTGATGCAGCTGATTTTGTTGTTAATGGTGATACCACAGCTACAGTCACTGGCGTTACTGAAGTCAACGATGGTGTTTATGACATTGTTGTCAGTGGCGGTGACCTAGCTGACTTTAACGGTATTGTTGGTCTAGATCTCGCGGCTAACCAGAATATTGCTGATCTCGCAGACAACGACCTACCTGATGGAGAACCCGAAACAGATGAAGTTTACACTGTTGATAACGATGACGATCCAGCTCCTTCGCTAATCAGTATTGAGAGACTGACACCGGGCACTGCAACAACTAGTGCCAATACTTTAGTCTTCCAGGTAACCTTCGATGAAGGTGTTCAAAATGTTGATGCTAACGATTTCTCCATCAATGGCGACACCACTGCCACTATCACTAATGTAGCTGCTGTCAGCGATAGCGTTTATAACATCACCGTTTCTGGTGGTGATCTGGCCTCTTTTAATGGGTCTGTCGGACTGGATCTTGGTGACACACAAGATATTACAGACCTAGACGGCACTACATTACCCGATGCCGAACCCGATACGGATGAGATCTACACTGTCTCCAATACTACTACTGGTCCTGGAGGCAGCGACAGTGAGCTCACTGTCCTAGTAGGGAATGTTCTAGAAATCACCGAGCTTGGCAGTGCCCAGTCATTAAACCTGGCAATCAACACTTCTAGCAACGTTACTATCGAGACAGTAAAAATCTTTAGTACTGATGCCGATGGCAACAATCGTACACAGATTGGTAGCTTTTCTGTTATCGAAGGCAGCGTATTGCCCATAGAGTATACGCCTGGCTTCAGTTTTGGCGGCAGCGATATTGAAACAGGAACATTCCTTCAGTTTGAAATTGAAGAGATTGATCTAGAAACCAATACCACTGTTATTAGCACTGGAACACTCACCTCTATCAGTGAAACGGAAGTTTCCATAGATTTTGGTAGTGGCACTGAGTTAGTCACTGCCTTAGCTGATGAAGCTGCGGTCACTAATCTACTCCTGAATGATGCAGCAGTTATTGACTTGACAGGCTTGACAGGTCAATCTGAAATGACATTCACTGTTTATCGTGAAGCAAAGAACGATAATACTGTTGGTTTCTATGTCACAGACTTTGCAGATGGTCGCATCATTATTGATGACCTAACTGGCGCAACCATAAGCCCTGGCGAGGAAGGCTATAAAGAAGCCGCTCTAGCCAAGCAACTAGATGTGCAACTGACAGGCGAAAACAATGAAGTTACTACCTTTAATGCCACTATCGATAACGGTGTTTTTCTCAGCACCTATGTTGTAGTCGATGGTGTTGACCCATTTGTTGACGAGGTCTTCTTCAGTCACCAAGGCACTGGTAGCTTTGACCAAATCAGACAGGTCGGCACTAATGCCTTCGGTGTTGAAGACATCATTGGCGGCGGCGACCAAGACTTTAATGACATGCTAATTGAATTTGAAGCTCGCACTGTAGTTGTTTAACGACAGCCACCTGCTGAACGCATTCAGCACACTTGAATCCTAAACTGAGTTGATATAAGCCGATGGGTAATTTCATCGGCTTTTTTGCATTTCAACAACAGGTACCCAAGACAGTACTATGGCTCATTTCAAAGACACGATAGACTAATACAACCTTTATCCTTATGGTCTATGCGGTTAGACATCAGGGAACTCAATCTAGGTTCAGATTCTGCCGAGCGTGATATTAACCTTGGGCTGGCAGAATATTTTTACCCTAACGCTACCTATCAAAAGTTTCTCAGCGGCCGTAAGACTATTTTGGTGGGGAACCGGGGGGCTGGGAAGAGCGCTATTTTCAAATACATTGCAACAATTGAAACTCGTAAAGGACATCTAGTTCTAGAGCTATCCCCAGAGGAATATTCTTACGAGCTGCTCTCGGATCACCTTACGAGTGAAGAAGATGGATTCTGGCGTAAGCAAAGTGCTTATTCGGTCGCTTGGCAATATCTGCTCTACACATTGATATTCAAAAACATTGCTCAAACTAAACGGAGATTATTGCTAGGGGCTACCAAAAATATCTATGACTATGTCTCTAAGCAACATCTATCTAAGCAAACTAGCTCGATCATCACCTTAGTTGATTATCTCAATCGTATTGAGCAGGTTAAAACAGGTATCGGCGGTCTGCGTAGCCAAGAGCTTCAGGCGCTCTACAGTTTAGATGAAATCAAAACTCTGTTGCCTAGTCTTGAGACCGTTCTTAAAAGTACCAAGATTAAGATTCTGATAGACGAATTGGATAAGGGTTGGGACAATTCGGAAGATGCCAAGTTTTTTATTGCTGGTCTATTTCAAGCAACGCAAAAACTGAATTTGATCAGCCCTAATTTAAGGGTATATATTTCTATTCGACAAGAGCTATTTGACAACATTCCTCAAATTTATGAGGATGCTCAAAAAATTCGCGAAGATGTGGAAGTTATCCGCTGGGGTAAAAACGAGCTGCTTGAGCTGATCGGTCGCCGTATCGTTCACTCGTTTCCCCAAGCAGCTAGGCTAGATGCTCAAAAGCTCTGGCAGTCGGTCTTTGTAGGCCAGATGAAGTCTAGCGGGGCTGAAACCCTGGACTACATCATTGACCGTACACAGCTGCGTCCCCGTGAGCTACTGCAGTTTTGCAAACTGTGCGCTGAACGGATTGAATACTCTCTAGCTGGCAGAAGAATTGACGAGGTTGCGATCGCAGCAGCAGAGGAATCTTACTCCGAACAAAAGACTCGCGATCTCGCCTCAGAATATCGCTTCCAGTATCCCCATCTGCTTGACCTTTTTGAAACGTTTCGAGGCAAACGCAGCCATTACAGCAAAGAGGAACTGGACTATTTACTTTTAGCCATTGTCTGTGGTGAATATGATGTTGAACAAGCCTCCTCCTGGGTGCTTGATATGGATTATCTCGAGCTGAAACAAATCCTTTGGAAAATTGGTTTTCTCAAGGCATGGGTGCCGCGCCATACCAATCGTCAAACCACGTTAGCTGGGGCCTACCTGGGGCACTACGAACTTCCCACCATTAATCTCGAAAATATTAAAAGGTTTCGTATCCACCCAGCCTGTACCAGTTTTCTACACCTTAAAGAGCACGCTTAGCCTACCCTTGTAAAATTAGCCTATGAAATGGAGAGCAACTCGCCCGGTTCACCCCATTGAACGCTGGATGCAATCAGTCCCTACATGGCTGGTTGCCACTAGTGCAGTCATCGCCTTATTGGGCCTGAAGATTTTGGCAGCAGTCCCTGAAATTCAAGCGGCATTACCCATCAAAGTCCAAGACAGTCACTGGGCAATTGTGAGCACACTACTCAGTGATGTTGAGTCGATCGCAGCTGTTATCGCCGTTATTTTATATATCAAAGGTGCACCCGAGCGCCGAGCACAAAAACATTATGAAGCCTGGCGAGTTGTTGATATGGCAGCCTCCGCGAATATGGATGTCAGCTATGCACGCTATCAGGCTCTAGAAGATTTACACAGTGATGGCCTATCACTTCAGGGGTTGCAAGCTTCTAATGCTAATTTGGCCAAGATTGAACTTCCCCAGGCAGATCTTAGCCACTGCAACCTGCGAATGGCTAACCTACGTCAGGCAAATCTTAGCGGGGCGAATCTGCAGGGAGCTGATTTACGGGCCGCAGATCTGCAATATGCCAACCTGAGAGGGGCTAACTTGCAAGGTAGCAATCTGCAGGGGGCAAATCTACGGAATGCTGAGCTATGGGAAGTGCAATGGTGGGATGCAGATTTGAGCGAGGCAGAACTGTGGTGGGCCGATGTCCATCTTGAGGATCTTGAAGGAGCCCATCTTTGCCGGACTATCATGCCCGATGGTCAACAATTTAACCGAGATTGCTAAACGCCGCAGCAAAAGAGTCCATTTCAGACTTTTCCACAGAGTCCCTATTTGAGGGTGGCCTGCTCATATGCCGTATCTGCTTTTTGCCATATAGCTCGCAGCTGGAGTTCCACTAGATTTTTCATCCCTACAGACACTCTAAAAGAATGTGCATGATTAAAACCTGTGGAAAACTTATCTAAAAATGTGGAAAACTCATAGGAAACTGTGGAAAATTTAAGATAGTTACCAGAGAAAATTACTCTTTGCCCCAAAACAGTCTTGCTGCTGCTGATTTAGAGAATGAACCGATCCGTATAAAACACCATATAGCAGCATTTTTCAAATGAAATCAGACCAAGGAGCGGCAACGCCACACTTTTTTATGAATTCACGTTGAACTCGCTTAGGATACCAAGGTTAGTTTTTAATCATCAGAAAAGCCCAAAAATCAATAACGCCTGCTTTGAAGGCACCCCAAAGCAGGCCTGCAAGCTATGACTTACCTTACTATCAGCGTAAAAATTTTGCGTAAAGATGGGTTTACCCTCGGTGACACGCATCGACAAAGTATGGTCAATATTACTTAGGCATAAAATAAGTGCTTTAAGACAAAACAAGTGGTTGTGTGGTGATTCTCTTAGACATTGAAAGGACATATGGCTGATGGCTGGGGCAATATCCCGATAGAAATTCCAACAGAATTAGTCCTCCCCAGACAATATCCTCCAGCTAGTCAGCTAAGTCGAGCTGGCGCAAAGCTTAAGGGTGCCGATTTAAGCGGCAAGCATCTAGAGCGTGTGGATTTTACCCGAGCAGATTTGCGAGGGGCTAATTTAGAGCGAACTCAGCTGCTTGATGCTCAGATGGCAGATATTAATTTAAGTGGAGCCATTTTAACTGCTGCCAATCTCAACGCCGCTAGTCTTCGCAGAGCAAATCTGCTCGGGGCAGTTTTAATGTCAGCAACACTGTGTCAGACAACGTTGGCTCAAGCCAACTTAGCTGGCGCAAATCTGACTGAGGCCGATTTTTATCGCGCTAGTCTGACTGAGGCCGATCTCAGCCATGCCATGTTACGACGGGCCAGCCTAATAGAGACAAATTTAAGCCAGGCTAATATGGCTCAGGTAAGTGCCAGTGGTGCTGAGCTTTACGGTGCTGATGCCAGCTATGCAAGGCTTCATCGTGCGGAGCTGCAAGGGTGCGATCTGCGCCAGGCTAATCTTAGTCACGCTAATCTTACCCAAGCGATACTAACGGGTGCCAACCTCAATCAGGCCATATTGACAAATGCAGATGGGACTAACGCTACACTACAGCAAGTTAATTTGGCTTGGGCTAGTCTAAATCGGGTAAATTTAACAGCTGCCAATCTATATCAGGCTGTTATGGTTCATGCTTTGATTATTGACACTGACCTGTCAAACGCAAACTTGCAACACACTATATTGGACCACGCCACATTTCAGAACTGTCATCTTCGCGAGATCATGTGGCAAAAAGCATCGGTTAAAGAGACGCATTTTGAGCATCCCATTGGTTTGTTGGAATCTGAAAAGGCTTGGCTGCGATCGCAAGGCGCAATCATCACCTAATTTCCACCTAATTTCTAAGGCAGCTCTACAGATGAAATTCGATAGATGGTTCCTTGCACAGCTGGTTTATCTGACCGCTCCAATATCATTGGCATCGCCTCGAACTCAAATCCATAGCTCGTAAGGGCGATCTGAAATTCCTGCTTATGGGGTCGATCAGGATCAGAGAGCCAGCATTCTCCACCTGGTGCTAAGACCTTACCCATTAGTTGTATCAGCGGCTCAATATTGCGGGCTTCATAAATAACATCTGCCGCCAACAGCAAAGGTACCTGAAAATCCACAGGCGGGCAGCGCCAATCCAAGGGCAATGTACAAAACTGCTCAAATCCATTGAGTCGTGCATTCTTAGCCGCAAATTCCAAGGCAGCCACATCATAATCGCTAAAGATGACATCCATATCCAGAGACAACGCAACTAGTCCCGCAAGCCCTAAACCACAGCCCACCTCCAACGCCTGCATTC
This sequence comes from Leptolyngbyaceae cyanobacterium, assembly GCA_050043105.1. GTDB lineage: Bacteria > Cyanobacteriota > Cyanobacteriia > Phormidesmidales > Phormidesmidaceae > Leptothoe. The sequence goes on from JBHJIV010000003.1 coordinate 16,725, forward strand.
CCTTAGGCCAAGCCTGTTGGGCGATCGCTCGCCCCAACATCAAGGCCGATGGCCACAGCTCGGCCCAATAGGGCATATATTCGTCTTTAGCAAATGCTTCATAGGTTGCCGGGTGATCCAACAATGCATCAATGCTAGTTGGCAGCACCAGCCGAAACTGTTTAAACATCCCGTCTGGAAACGGAATCACGACACACTGCTCTACCGTATCAGACAACACATCGTTGGGCGTCGTGTGCAAAAAAGGCTGTAGCGTCATGCAACCGCTTCACTCGCCACAGCGGTGTCCGGCACCATCTCAAGACGAATAAAATCCTGACGTGGATTGGCATGAGCTACACGCACATCAAAACGTTCTCCCAGCTCTGGTGACGTTTCAAATCGCATAGCCAATTCCAAGCCTAAATCCTCAATGATAACTAATCCCAAGCTTTCATGTTCTCTCAACCATCGCAGCAGCATTACGGGCCAGACATGATTGCCCTGACGGCGCAAAATCTCTAACGCCCAATACCGTTTTGTCTGCCGCTCCACAGTGACGGCTTCATAGGCTGCCGTCGATACCCCCTGGGTGAGTTCGGTCATTTCTTCTGGAGAAAAGGGCAAACTTTCACCCCTTAAGTGAGCTTTGAGCTGAAAATGAGCGAGTAAATCGGTATAACGACGAATTGGTGAGGTTACTTGAGTGTAATAATCTAACCCCAAGGTGGCATGACGAGCCGGGCTAATCCCCATCTCACTGCGAGGCATACAGCGTCGAATGGCAGAATCGCGCACCCAACCCGACGGCAGCTGCAATAACTCGTTATCTGAGGGAAGCTCAGGTTCAGGCTGACTGCGGAAGGGAATCGCTAGATCATGAGCTTCACCATAGCGAGCGGCAACCTCACCCGTTAGAATCATCATCTCCGCCACCATGTGACGCGATTGAGAATTTTCTAATACATCAATGGTGATTTCTTCGTCTATTACCTTAATAGATGACTCTGGCATGTTGATAGAAATAGCACCTTGAGATTTGCGCCACTTTCGTCGGCGTTGGGCACAATCAGCAATTGCATTAAGCTCTGGTTCTGCCTTGAGACCCAGCTCTAGCATTTCATCAACGTCTTCGTAGGTTAGACGATACGTAGGCTTAATTAAACTGGCCTTAATGTCATAATCCTCAACGGCTCCTGCTTCGTTTAGCACAATGCCAAAGCTCAAAGCACAGCATATTTGCCCTTGGCGTAAACTCATTGGGCCAGTTGCTAACGCTTCCGGAAACATAGGAATCATTCCCGTTGGCAAATACACAGTCGTACAGCGACGTCGCGCCTCTAAGTCAATATCGTCTCCGGGCAGCAACCAACGTGTGGGGTCTGCAATATGCACCCAAATACGCTTACGTCCATCGTTAAGGGTTTCTAAGCTAAGACCATCATCAATTTCTCGAGTACTCTCGTCGTCGACGGTGTAAACCTTAAGATGAGTCAAATTCAAACGGTCAGCATCCGCATCAGGCGGAGGATTATCGATACGCTGCTGAACCATAGCACTAACCTCATCAGACATTTGGAGGGGAATCTGACTACGTCGCAGTGCTAAATTCTCGTGGGGACTCCACAATCCTAAATCCACTAGCAGCTGAAACGCATCCTCAGCACTCGTTTTGTACTTTAGAGCTTTTAGAATTTCTTGAGCCGCTGCTTTCTGTGAGCAATCGTCCCCTAAAGTAGCATAGCGTTCCAATAGCTCTAACCGGGGTCGATCTGTTTTCTCCCACGCAATAGTAGGGGCAACTTCCCCTGCCACACTATCATCAGATTGGTGAGCGGTTAGGGTCTGGTGCGATCGCGACAAAAACCCTTCCCATTCAAGCTTCCGCGCTGCCTCACGCTCCTGCTGATGACGAACCTCCTCCACCTGTTTAACCGAACGAGGGTCATACTGATCGCCCTTGCGCTTGAAAAAAATCTTATCGTTACTTAGCAAGCAATAAGCCGCGTAGCATAGTGGTGGAGACTGCTCCGAAAACAGCAGCAACGCCAAAGAAGCCGGGTCGGTTGACTCCCCAGCTTCTTGCAAAAACTCCCAGGCAACCTCAAGATTATCTGGATCAATATTTGGCCTAACTTCGGCTAAAAAACCGTCAATATCTGAAGGCTCATAGCTAACATCTTCGACAGTGTAAGTAATTTGACGAGGATGTAGAACATGAGCATGACCGCTACCGTCGATCACTACCCAGTTCTTTTTACCTTCTGGGCGATCAGCTACCCCTAGCCTCGGAGTTCCCTGAACCTTAAACTCGACCAGCGTCCCTTTTTCCACCAACCTAGATCCTTGTCTTTGAAGTTTTATCGTTGGTTTTACTGTGGCCTTACTCTACATTGAGAACCGAACACAGCTGAAATGCGGAAACGATACCGTCAACTCCCCTGCGACTTGCACATAGCCTTCTGTATGCCCCTAGAACTAACCTTCGCGATTAACATAAGGCAATAGCGAAAGGATACGTGCACGCTTGATAGCGACAGTCAAATCCCGCTGCTGTTTAGCAGTTAACCCCGTAATACGCCGAGGTAAAATCTTGCCACGCTCTGTAATGAACTTACGCAACAAATCAACATCTTTGTAATCGATCTTTTCCTCGGGCTTTATTGGTGAAACCCGACGGCGAAAATAAGCCATGGTGCTATGCTACTTAATCTCTTTGTGAACAGTGTGGGTATTGCAGTGGGTGCAAAACTTCTTCAACTCTAATCGACCGGTGGTATTCCGACGATTTTTTTGAGTCGTATATCGAGAAACTCCCTTAGAGCGCTTGTTGGGATTACTACGGCACTCCGTGCACTCCAACGTGATGATAATGCGGACGCCTTTTGCCATGATCGATGGTGCTAGCTAGCAGTTATTGACACAGGGGATCTATCATGTCACACCTCTATGTAGAGATGCAAGTCAAAAAAAGACACGATTAACTTGCTCCCTACAAACCCCATTGCTGTCAAACCTCATATCAAAAGACACAATGCCCCAAATGGCTAACTGAGTTAGCCATTTGGGGCATCTGCGAATCAAGAGCTAGCCAATTCAACAGCAAATTGGGTCTAGCTAATCAGCCAAGTGCATTGAGACAACATCAGCCAATGCGTCTGTCCAATGGTCAACCAAATCGACATGGGCAGCTTCTACCATCACACGTATGACAGGTTCAGTACCGGATGCTCGCACTAATACCCGTCCTTGATCCCCCATAGTTGCCTCAGCTTTAGCGATTGCTTGCTGTAGAGGCTCGCAGTCTGACCACCGACGACGTTTCTCACGACTCTCGATCCGAACATTTTTTAATCGCTGGGGGTAAGGAGCGAAGCTTTGGTCAATTAGAGCAGGCAAACAGCACTCAGCCTGCTTTAACCAATTCGCCAAGTGCAAAGCAGTTAGGATACCATCACCGGTCAGGCTGTAATGGTGACATAGGATATGACCTGACTGCTCACCACCAAGCATCGCTCCCCGAGAAATCATTTCAGCATGGACATATTGGTCGCCTACTATAGTCCGCACTAACTTGCCACCCAAATGCTCCCATGCGCGCTCAAACCCCAAGTTGGCCATCACCGTCGAAATAATCGTACTGTCCGGCAACTGCCCCCGTTGTCTCAGGGTTTGTCCCCAGAAATACAAAATATAGTCACCATTAACAACACGTCCCTGGCTATCGACGGCCATTACTCGATCCGCATCGCCATCAAAAGCGAATCCGATATCCGCGTGGTGCTCACTCACAGCTGCTTTTAAGGGCTCTAGATGGGTCGACCCACAGTTAACATTGATGCGATAACCATCTGCTCGACCGTGAATCACAATTACCTCTGCACCCGTGGATTCAAATACGGCCTGAGCAACACGAGCCGCCGCTCCCCATGCTAAATCCAAAACAATTCGCATCCCACCCAGATAGTGGAGACTTGGAAATGGCTGGTGTAGAAAATCAACATAGCGCTCTACAAGCTCCGGGCGCTGATGTGTCTTTCCCCACTGGTTTCCAGGATTAAATGCATCAGCACAATAGCCTTCACGCAGAGCCGTTTCAATCTGCGCCTGTGTCGACTTCGCCAACTTAGTGCCATCAGCCCCAAAAAACTTGATGCCATTATCTGCAGGCGGGTTGTGGCTAGCTGAAATCATGATGCCGCCAGCGATACCGTCATCAGCCGCCATATAAGCTACCGCTGCAGTTGGGCATAGTCCCATATCCCATACTTCTAGTCCGGCAGAGGTAAGCCCAGCAGATAAGGCTGCTGCAAGCATAGGACTGGAGTTACGGGAATCTTGTCCTAAAACAACGACGCCTCGCTGCTGCTGTTGCAAAATTTGACCTGCCCAAAAACCTACTTGCACAGCTAAGGGGGCTGTAAGCAACTCCCCAGCCCGACTACGGATTCCGTCAGTTCCAAATAAAGGGGTCTTTGGTAACTCTAGAGGCTGCCACCCCGTACCAAAGTTTGCTTGCTGAAAGCCGATAGGGGACATTACCATACTTGACACTCCAAACAACGCACACTCAAAGTGGAGAATAACATTTGTAAGTTTGTGTAGATTAAAGATTGATGTAGGCTTCTCATGATTAATTCCGCCGGGTCCTTAAGCACGAGCGAGCAGCCTGCCGAATTTTGGCTAGGAGTTGAACAATTTAATCGCGGAGATTATTATGCCTGCCACGACACACTGGAAGCCATTTGGCTGGAAGCTGCTCCAGGTGAACGGGCTTTTTATCAAGGCATTTTGCAAATCGCTGTTGGCCTCTACCACCTCACCAATCTCAATTGGCAAGGAGCGGCAATTTTGCTAGGAGAAGGCAGCAATCGCTTACTCGTCTATGAAGAAAACCACAGCGGCATTAACGTCACCGATCTCGTCAACCAGGCAAGTGATTGGCTAAACGCCTTGCAAGAATCTGGCCCCGAGCAAGTACAAGGGGTAGCATCATGGCTAGACTTACAGCCAGAGTTCAAAAATCATGGAGTTGAAAATGGGAATAGGTTAGTACCCCCAAAAATTCAAACAGCATGACTACTCGAGTCTTACCCATCAGAGCTAAAAGAGTACGACTTTCCCCATTAGATATGAAGTAACTTCCGGCTAAGTCGTTCCCCACACGCAAAGAGGAGATGGCTAAGATCAACGAGATTTTATGAAATAAGTTCTGGCAAGCATGAACGGCCTACACAATGAAGCAGAAATTAAAGCTTAGCTAATGAAACCAGTCATATAACTGGGCTAAGACTAACGCGTGTGAAGCCATCAACAGTTAGATTAGAAATGGGCAATAGCAAAAGGTAAGGCATGGTTGTACAGCGAGGTCACGGATTTCGGTCTCCTTTTCCCAAACGTATGCAGCACCTCAGCGCCTTAGCACTGGGTATGCTAATCACAGCCAGTAGTTGGAGTCCTCCCTCCCAGGCTCAATCTGGAGGTTCTATCAAATTAAGAGCAGATGTCCAAGAAGCCGATGCTAACACTGGCATTATTACCGCGAGGGGAAATGTCAGGATTGATTATCCTGAAGAGGCGATTTACGCTACGTCCGCTCAAGCGCAATACTACAGCCGTGAAAGACGCATTATATTGACGGGAAATGTATTTGTACAGCAAGAGGCGAATACACTTCAGGCTGAAGTTGTCACCTACCTAATTGACGAGGGCCGCTTTGTCGCCACTCCTAATGACAATGAGCAGGTGGAATCTATTTATGTTCTTCCAGAGCCAGCAGAGGAACCTGCTGCGGCCCCTCAGCCTGAGGAACCGTCGACACCGCTCCCAGCCCTACCTGAGGAGCTGCCCAGTTTTGATGTACCTACTGCAGAATAAATGCTGTCTCCTGCTGTTGACTCCACCTCAAACACATCGACAATGCCAGGAGCTGTGCTAGCTCTGGAGAATGTCCACAAGTCCTACGGTAAACGAACCATTGTACGTGGCGTCAGCCTCTCAATATCTCAAGGAGAAAGTGTTGGGTTATTGGGGCCAAATGGAGCAGGTAAAACAACCACTTTCTACATGGCTACTGGTTTGGAACGCCCCGACCAAGGAACCGTACGACTCAATGAGCGAGAAATTACTGGTCTTTCCATGCATGAACGCGCACGTTTGGGAATTGGTTACCTAGCGCAGGAAGCTAGCATTTTTCGTAATCTAACCGTTAAAGACAATATTCGTCTGGTCATGGAACAAACTCGGGTGCCCAAGCGAGAACAAGCTCAGCGCCTAGCACAGATAATGCAAGAGTTTCGTTTAGAGAAAGTGGCAGATACGTTAGGCATCCAGGTATCTGGCGGTGAGCGGCGGCGGACAGAATTGGCCAGAGCCCTGGCCTCTGGTGAGCAGGGCCCCATTTTTCTATTTCTCGATGAACCGTTTGCTGGCGTAGACCCAATTGCGGTTTCAGAAATTCAGACCATTGTGTCTAAGCTGCGCGATCTCAACATGGGAATTCTGATTACAGATCACAATGTCCGTGAAACCCTGCGAATCATTGATCGAGCCTACATTATGAGCGACGGTCGTATTCTGGCATATGGCAGTGCTGAAGATCTTGCTAACAATCCACTGGTACGCGAACACTATCTAGGTGACGATTTCAAACTGTGATTTTCCACAGTCAATACATTTATGGAGTGTCAGTAAGCTCCCGGGACAATTGTTTAGCTAATTCCCCAGTTCCTTCTTAGCTCACCCAAATACAGCAAGGCTATGGCTCTCACCTCACAACCCAATGTCTCCCAGACTAGCCTTCCCTGGTGGCCATCCATATCAATTATGGATCAATACATCGCCAAGGAACTAGCACTACCTTTTCTATTTGGTGTAGGGGCGTTTTCATCAATTTTGATATCTGTAGGCGCCCTATTTGATTTGATTCGCAAAGTAACCGAGTCAGGGTTAGAAATGGGTTTGGCTATGCAGGTATTTGTTTTAAAGATGCCTGAGTTTGTGGTGCTGGCATTTCCCATGTCCACGCTGCTGGCCACCATGATGACCTACAGCCGCTTTTCTAGCGATAGCGAACTAACCGCATTGAGGGGGTGCGGCGTCAGCGTGCGGCGCATTATCGCACCCGCATTGGTGCTCAGCATCTTGGTAACCGGCATGACCTTTGTTTTTAATGAGGTGATCACCCCAGCTGCCAACTATCGCGCCAAAGTGATGTTAGACCAGGCGTTTAATTCCGAAAAGCCACCTTTCCGGGAACGTAACATCATGTACAGGGAATTTCAAAAAGCAGCGGATGGTAGCGGTCGCGAGTTAGGCCGTCTGTTCTATGCCCGACGCTTCAATGGTGAGGAGTTGCAGGGCTTAACCATTCTCGACTTTTCTCAAACCGGACTAGAGCAGGTAGTCAGCGCAGAAACGGCTACATGGAATTTTACGGATAACGTTTGGACATTCTTCAACGGCACTATTTACGCAATTTCGCCCGATGGGTCTTTTGGCCATATCGTAAAGTTTGACCGTCAAGAATTAGATTTGCCTCGCACCCCTCTGGACTTGGCCTCTCGCAGCAAAGACGACGATGAGATGAATATTGCCGAAACACGGCATCACTTAAATCAAATTGTTCGTAAATCCGGAGATGAGCGCAGTATTCGTGTGTGGGAACTAAGGCTTTACCAGCGCTATGCGCTTCCATTTGTTTGCATTGTGTTTGGAATTGTAGGCTCAGCGGTCGGCATTCGCCCTCAGCGAACAGGTAAAGCTACGAGTTTTGGCATAAGCATCGTTATTATTTTTGGCTACTATCTGCTGAGCTTTATCGCTGATGCCCTCGGCAAAGTAGGCACCCTATCTCCAGTCGCTGCAGCTTGGATCGCTCCAATGTTGGGACTTGTGGTTGGTGGCCTGCTCGTGGTCAGAGCATCGAAGTGAGACTGCCGCTTGTACGACCGCCGCTTACCTGCTTCGATGCTGAAATAAGCTAAGGATTGAAAATACGAGAAGAAACTCCTTGGGTGGTATTTATTACCGCATACAGCTATTTACAGCTTTGTGTACATAGTCCAAAACGTTAGTGATCGCAGAAAGCATTAGCTAGCCACAGCTATGTGCGGCGAAATCTGCTGAATGCATTTAGCAGATTTCGCTAGTCGTATTTTTTTAGGCATTTTTAAGGATTTATCAAAACATTTGATACGGAATGAGCCACAGGTGAGTCCGGTGGCAGATCTGCACCATTGGCAGCTAAATTAAGGTGATCTACCGTATTCCCACCCATGACGTCGCGTTCCTCTGAATCGTCTTCTAAAGTTATTGAACCTAGTGCCACGGGATTAGGCACCTTTGGTGGTGTCTTTACGCCCTCAATTTTGACCATCTTGGGGGTCATTATGTACCTCCGATTTGGTTGGGTTGTAGGTCAAATGGGGTTAGTCAACACTCTACTGATTGTTACTATTTCAACCGCAATTACATTTATCACAGGTCTCTCTATCAGCGCGATCGCAACAGACCAGGTAGTCAGAGCTGGCGGTGCATACTACATGATTAGCCGCTCCCTCGGGATTGAAACTGGCGGCGCTGTTGGTATTCCTCTCTACTTTGCTCAAGCATTCTCAGTGGCTCTGTACACCATTGGGTTTGCCGAAAGCGTAAATAGTGCATTCCCTAACTTCCCCATTACGATTACGGTAATGGCTCTGGTCACCACCATTGCTGTCACAGCCCTGGCGTTAAAATCAGCCGATATTGCAATCAAAGCGCAATACGTAATTATGGCAGCGATTATACTGTCCCTGATTAGTCTTGCCTTTGGTAAAACGGTCTCTCCTGCTGAGGTGGCCGTTGCAAGTGAAGAAGCTGGCAGTGTAAGTTTTTGGGCTGTCCTGGCTGTGTTCTTTCCAGCTGTAACCGGCATTATGTCGGGGGTTAATATGTCGGGGGACCTCAAAGATCCCAAAAAGTCCATTCCTATGGGCACCCTGGCTGCAGTCGTTGTGGGGTATGCAATCTACATGAGCATCCCCGTTTTATTGATCTATCGAGCTGATTCAGCCAGCCTGATTGCAGATCCCCTGATCATGCGAAAAATTGCTTTCTGGGGTGATGCAATTTTGTTAGGGGTATGGGGAGCCACATTATCCAGTGCTCTTGGCAGCATTTTAGGAGCACCTCGGGTCTTACAGGCTCTAGCTCGAGACAATATTTTGCCAAAACGCCTACGTTGGCTAGGTAACGGTCACGGTCCGACAGATGAACCCAGGTTAGGGACATTGTTTACCCTGGGCGTAGTGTTAGCAGTGGTATGTATTGGCGACTTAGATGCGATCGCGCCAGTTCTCACCATGTTTTTCCTAACAACTTACATGGTGCTGAATGTTGCAGCAGGTATTGAAGGATTTCTCCAAAGCCCGTCTTTTCGCCCCACATTCCGTATTCCCTGGTATATATCCATCCTAGGGGCACTTGGCTGTATTGCCATTATGTTCTTGATCAATCCAGCAGCGACAGTAGCCGCTGCGATTATTGTTTTGAGCATCTACCTATGGTTAGAGCGACGCGAAATCCGCACAACATGGGGAGATGTTCGCCAAGGCATCTGGCTATCATTAGTTCGTGCTGGTCTCAACAATATTGACGACAGCGCAAATCCTAAAAACTGGCGTCCGCATCTGCTGGTGCTCTCAGGCAGCCCAACTAGACGATGGCACCTGATTGAACTAGCGACTGATTTTACTCACAATCGCGGATTAATTACTGTAGCCAGCATCTTACCAACTGGTGCTCGCAATTTGAACCAACAAGAGCAGATGCGGGGGACTATCCGAGACTACTTAGAAAAGCGAGGCATCCAAGCATTTGTCAAACTTATAGAAGCCGCTGACACCTCTACCGGCGCACAACAGCTCATTGACACCTATGGTATCGGCCCACTAATGCCCAATACAGTTCTTTTGGGCGATACCGAGACTGATGATCCTCAAGCTCGAGAGCGCTACTGCCAAATAATTAGTAAATGTCATCAGGCAAAGCGTAATATCGTCATCCTCAGAAACGCTCCTAACCAAATGCCCCAGTTTCCAAAACGAATCGATGTTTGGTGGGGTGGCCTGCAGGCCAATGGAGGGTTGATGCTGATTCTGGCCTATCTTTTACGTACAGCCATGCGATGGCGTTCCGCTGATATCTACCTCAAGCTTGTCGTCTCCAACAAAGCTGCTGCTCAAGCAGCCCAAACCAATCTCAACAAGCTGCTGGACACATTAAGCATCGGTGCTCAGTCAAAAATCATAGTCGCCGAAGGTCGTCCCTTCGATACCATTCTTAGAAAATCTTCAGCAACGTCGGACCTCATTCTGATGGGGCTTGCAACTCCGAGCGATGGCTTTGCTGACTACTACACGTCCTTACAAAATAAAACTGCTGGACTACCACCAACTATTTTTGTACTGGCTGCTGAAGACCTGGCCTTTTCTGAACTATTGCAGAAAGAATAACCACATGCTGAACGTGTGAGAGCCGTAAAGCAATCCCAGCTAAAGCGCTCAACTTAAAAAACAACTCAACCTAGCCAAATCACTCTACTCAACGACACGCAGCCGCCCCTGATTTAAGGCATCGTAAATCTGATTAATCAACATTTTGTCATTAGCGCTGATATTGTTGCCTGCAAACATTGCCATTAGAACGCCCTGGTCGGCGCGCGTAATTCGGCGAGTTGCGAATATCTTGGCAACCATTTCTTCCACCGATTGAATAGCCATAAAAGATTGATCCACAAATTCAGAGAGACAGCATCCTACCCTAGCGACCAAGAACAGGTATAAAAGTAAACACTTAGTTCAGTTGTTTTACATAACTAATCTATAGGGTCCGCTACAGACTTACATCCGTGATATGCCTTATTTCAATTATTGGGCGAGTTATGGCTACGTGTAAGTAATTATGCTCTCACCATACTAATTCTTTAAACTGAGCCCCCCTGCATACAAAGACACTAGTAAATATATTGAGTGTCAAAATACGACTGATGCTGTCTTCTTTTTGGGTTTTCGGTGTGCATCCTATACCAATACATCCAGGACTTCTTCTCTAGAGGCTCCCTGCAAGCAAATAGAGAAGCCCTTAAAAATCTTGCTAATTCTGGCGAAGACTGTCCGTAATTTTGCTGAGAAATCTTAATGGTTTTCTTTTGAAGGATTTATCAGCTCTTCATAACTCATCGCACAGTTTTTTTGGCACCTGTATAGACCATTTATCTCAAATCAAAAGCCTAGGCCACACAGGCAACCTAGGCTACAAGACAAAGCTATCTAATTACTGACTAATCAGATTCTTTTTTCAAGTTTTAGACTTTATGCAAGCTTAAAACTAATGCTAAACAGCGGCAAGTTCAGGGGTAGGACGCTTGCTATTACGAATGTTGTCAATAGCCTCAGCATAGTCTGACGCTTTGAACACTGCAGAGCCAGCTACGATAGCATTTGCTCCAGCTTCTATTACCTGCCAAGTATTATGAGCCTTTAAGCCACCATCAACTTCAATCCATGGATCTAAACCACGTTCATCACACATTTGACGTAGCTTACGAATTTTAGGTAGAACTCCAGGAATAAACTTTTGCCCACCAAATCCTGGATTAACGCTCATGATCAATACTAAATCACATAGCTCCAGCACATAATCAATCAGCTCCAACGGTGTAGAAGGGTTAAGCACAACACCCGCCTGCTTGCCCATGTCTCGAATACGGCTTAAGGTGCTGTGCAAATGAGGTGACGCATTGTGTTCAGCATGCACAGAGATAATATCTGCACCCGCTTCAGCAAATCCTTCAATGTACTTTTCGGGTTCAACTATCATCAAATGAACATCGAGGGGCTTCTGAGGCACCGGTCGAATTGCCTCAACAATCAATGGACCAATAGTGATATTAGGCACAAACCGACCGTCCATCACATCAACATGAATCCAGTCTGCACCAGCTTTGTCCGCTGCTCGGACCTCATCGCCTAAGCGACTAAAATCAGCCGATAGAATAGATGGAGAAACAACAACAGATTTTTTCGATTGCGTCATGGGAAACCCGCCTCTTGTAATCACCGCTAATGGTCACCATCGTAACAAAAACTTAGTATCAAAATCGTTACTTACCGCTTTAACTGCTGCCAGTTAACATCTCAAAGTATTTTTACCGGAGTCTCTATGGGAATTCTTCAGCAACTACGTGATCGCTCTAGCTCTATAGATGTCATGAAGATTCAACGTCTACTTACCCCAGCAGCTTTAATAGTAGGTTTTACAGGCGGACTCCCAGTTCTGGCGCTATCCGTATCTGTTGGAGTTGATGGAATTGATGCGCTCCGCTTACATCAGGCTCCCTACAATCTAACTGGAAGAAAAATTGCTATTGGTCAAGTCGAAGGGGGGCGCCCTGGAGTATTTGGTCTAGATAAGTTAGCAACTTCTAACAATCCAGTCGCCGTTACCCAAGCTTTGCAACTAAACGGTTCTGCTACTGCTGATGAATTTGTCGATAATCATGCCAATCACGTAGCCAGCGTTATGATCAGCCAGGACAAGCGACTTAGGGGCGTAGCACCAGATGCCACCCTCTTTTCAGCCGCTATTGGGCCATTGGATAGAGAGCTAAGCGGTCAACCTCAAGAATGTTTAACCACTCAGCATATTGCCTTACGCAATAGCGGCGATATCCGGGCAATCAACTTTAGTTTTGGCGAACCTTTGATTAGCGACCCTCGTCCAAATGCTAGCCTTGACGGGAACGCCCTGTTAACTCAATGCGTTGATTGGTCAACGATTACCCACAAAGCCTTGTATGTTATTGCAGGGAACCAAGGTGGCGGCGGCATCCCTATCCCGACCGATAACTTCAACGGTATTAATGTTGCCTACTCGACTCAGATAGATGGACGCTTTGTCAAAGTTGACTATGCTAACGCTAGCAGCGAACCAACCTTTAGTCCACGTGGCACAGCCGCACCAGAATCAAATGTTGGCCCTCGACGATCCATCAGCTTGGTTGCGCCTGGTGACGATATCCGCATGTTAAACCCGGATGGGCAGGAAATTTTTAGTAGCGGCTCCAGTTTTGCAGCCCCCCACGTAGCAGCTACAGTAGCCTTACTTCAAGAATGGGGGGATCGACAAATTCGCACTAGCAACTGGGGCTTAGATGCACGTGAACCTATGGTTATGAAAGCTATCCTCTTAAATGCTGCCGATAAGGTGATGGACGAGGGAGACGGTCAAAACCTGGGTATGAGAAGAACTCTGCTGGATGAATCAAACCTGACTTGGATTGATTCAGATGCATATTTGGACCCCAAGATTCCACTACATAGGGAATTAGGTACTGGCCATCTAAATGCTTTTAGAGCCTACGAACAATTTAATGGTGAACAATGGCCTACTGGCAATGTAGCCATCAAAGGTTGGGACTACGGTACTCTACCTCCAGCTGAGCAAGAAATTCCGTCGGCAAGTGCTGCTTATGTAGACTACGTCCTGGATAGTCCCCTTAGAGAAGGGAGTTATTTTTCTGCAACATTGACATGGGAGCGTCAGGTTTCATTGACAGACAGCAATAAAAATGATCTCTATGACATTGGGGAAAGCTTTAATCCCCAAGAGCTAAGCAATCTAAATCTATACTTAATGCCTGCTGATGAAGATGACTTAGATAAAAGCATCTGGTCATCGGTGAGCGACGTGGATAGTGTTGAGCACATCTTCTACAAAATTCCTCAAACCGGACGTTACAAGCTAAGGGTCGTCTATGAACAACAGGTAGCCACTGATGTAGTTCAACCCTATGCTTTAGCCTGGTGGGGTGCAGATGTACCAGAATCAATGGCAAACGATTAAGACTATGGGCAAAATTGAAGTTAAACATAAGCCGACACGAACTGAACTTGAAGCTGTCGGTGTCTTTTCATGGTCTGTTTGGCAAAAGGAAGTCTCAGAATTTCCTTGGCACTATGAAGAAGCTGAAACCTGTTACTTTCTTGAAGGTGATGTAACAGTCACACCAGAAAATGGCGAGCCCGTTTCGATGGGGAAAGGAGACCTAGTGACCTTCCCGGCAGGTATGAGCTGCACCTGGCGCATAGATACTGCCGTTCGCAAACACTACTTGTTTGGTTAACAGATTCTAGACAGCAAAATTACACAACCTCAGCACAATCAAGTGCCCAACAAAAGCGTCCCCTCAAAATTAGGCTCCGGGGGACGCTTTTGTTGTTTTCAATATATAAATTCTATGCATTCTTCAGTAAATGCTTTACCAAATTATCCTTCACCATCATCTGGCGCATAACTTCTAGAACATAGTTTTGTGCGTCTTCATGGGAGAGGTTGCGAACCTGCTCTTTAAGAACCTGTAGCTGAAACTGCTGCTCCAATGTCAACTGACCTGGCATCTCCATAAGTCACTCCTCCAAAAATCACTATCAGCAACAGAGGGTTATTCTCTGTTTACTTACCAAAGATTTTAACTACGCTGCAACTAGTCGTCAACCTGTCAAGCAATAAATAATCAAAGTTATATTTATTTACAAAGGCGATTTGGATTTGGTAGTTAAATAGGCAGAAATGCTTGTTGCAGCGGTAAAAGCCTGGGTAAATGTACGCGCCTCTCATGAAACTTGTCAAAGGCTCTCTCATAAAAGTCGGTCGGAGCGTACTAGTTGAGAAGGGATTTTTCTAAATCAAGCCTATTAATACAGCTTTGCGCAGTCCATAACAGTGATGATTGCTAAAAGCTTTCGATAGCAACAGTCATATGCGGAGCAATCTTCTAAACGCATTTAGCAGATTGTATCACTGAGCCTCAGGATGACTCTAGACACAGGAGACCGTTAGATAGCAACTGCTCCAGTGAAGTCTAGTAATAATCATTTCTTATTCCTCTTGGATACCCTCTAAGCGACATCACAGGCATCCATACTTAGATAGACAATTGCAAAAGCTCTGCCAAATTAAAACACTAGATTCCTACAAATACGCCATCTCTAATACCCCTTACAGAGCACTTAGCAATATCTAAGATTGAGGGCGTTATGGTGCAAAAATGGCTGTAGCTATTGATAGCTACAGCCATTTTTGCACCATTGAGACATAAAGTTAGCATTTAAGCCGCCTTAGCGTATTGCTTTGTCTGTTCTCTAAGAATTCCAATATTATTAGAAATAAGTTGCTCTCTGCTAATAGAAAAAGCCTCATCACAAACCGTTTCAAGCTCTCTAGAAACAGGTCGAAAAAGTGACAAAACAGCTACCTGACAACCTAGATCTTGCACACGTTCAATAACAGGAACAAACTCTTGGTCGCTGGTCACTATTAAGGCGTAGTCATAGTTCTTCATTGCCGCATGATAAATCATATCCGAGACTAAGTGAACATCTACACCCTTATCGCTATAGTTACCGTCTCCTATAGGTATTGCATAACCCAAGACAACTTTTGAAGTTTGCAAAATATCATGTTCATGTTCACTTTCAATCAGTTCTAAATGGGGCTCACAGGTATAGAAAAACGTTCTGACTAACTGGCGGCCTTCTAGAAAAATTTCACCAATCCAATGAATCGGCTTTATTAGTTTTATGTCAGAGCCATTAAAACAGTATTGAAAGTTTGTCCCATCAACAAACATCATGGCTCTTTGGACATGAAGTGCCGGTGCTCTTAACTTGATATCACCATCATAAGATCTGTACATAAAGATGATTCCTAATATTCAAAGTTCAGGAAGCTTGAGCTAAAAAGCTCTTTTTCGTCCATATCAAAATTTAAGAAACATCCTGATATCAAGCGTTGATAGCCTTCAGCAAGCCGTTAACTTAAAAGTCCTTTCCTGGGGAAAGAATTTTCTATAGAAGCGTAGGCAAACAGGCCGCAACATTGACGTTTGATAGATTTACTGACAACGCTCTCTTATACCTAGTTCCTTATCAGCTAGCTCATTTGAGGTAATTTCGATGAGCTTTTAGAAATATCGAAAAAAGTTTTAGTGAACTGGTATTACGCCCATGGTTCATCAAGAAGCCAGCAGAGGCGAAAGAAACAATTGTTCGATTGTTCTCAGCCTGGACCAAGGCAGCTCTGGAGTCCCCTCAGAGCATAGGCTCCTGAATAGCTTGTATATACCGAATACGTCATGCGTACTGAGCACTCTAATAGCGGTAGCGCAAACATTAATACAAAGTTCCTGCAGCTTCTGAAGCTTCCATCGATAAAGCTTTCAACGAGAGAGAAGCAGGACATTGCCTATATGTGTCGGACCAGCTTTGAGATGATCCAGCGGTGCTATGCCAGTCAATCACCTCAAGCAAGCGTGCCGAAATTCTAACTGTGACTCATAAGTTAGCTGCAATTTCAACTACAGATCATCAGCCCAAAAATATGAGCCACAAAGTTGATGGGCTAAAACCGGACTGAAACAGCCAACTGGCACACATCCAAAACACTCACTGTTTAATCGAGAGTGATCAATGAAAACCCTGTCGCTACGTTGAGTAGTTGCGAAAGTAAGCAGTTAATCAATACCAATCAATGTCAACAAAAAACGTAACTCCAGTCGCTGAATGGGCGAAACATGGCTATTTTGACAATTTAGAACAGATAAAAGGTGCTTTTAAGCTTGCCTATCAGCAAGGCTTAGATGGCATGGGCGAGTCGACAGCTCGTTGGATGGGACTGACTGATTCACAGTTTTACAAGTGGATGCATGAAGTGGAATTTTGGGACAATTTTTCTAATCCACATATTGAAAGTGGAGTTTTTGAACATGCCGATGGATAGAAGCTTGTATCCCGACAACTGGGATGCGATCGCACTCAAAGTTAAGAACGAAGCTCACTGGGTATGCGAAGAGTGCGGCCGCATATGTCGGAAGCCTAAAGAGTCAGTCAGCGAGTATGTGAATCGCATTGGTGGGATAAACAAATTGTTTTCAGGCTGGCCAGAGGATGTATCTGTGTCTGAGTCCGAAATCAAAACTCACCCTCAAAAGTTCACACTGACGGTGGCACACTTGGACCATCATCCTGAAAATTGCGATCGCGCCAACCTTAAAGCACTGTGTGCCCCATGCCACTGTCGCTATGATCTGCAGCCATCCTCAATGTTTATCAAGCAGCAACTGAAGCTCGAAAGACGTGGCCAATTAAGGCTAGAGGTGGGTTGATATGGTGGCCTACAACTTTAAACAACAATTTGCTCCACTCATTAAGTCTGGAGCCAAGCAGCAGACCATTAGGGGCCCTCGCAAAACCCGGCATGCGATCGCGGGTGAACCCATTCAGATTTACACCGGGATGCGTACCAAATCTTGCTCCAAACTTATTGACCCAGACCCCACATGCAGAGCGGTATTGCCTATCAGTATTGATGGGATGGAAGTATTGATAGATGGTGTCCCTCTGATGGACAAGGAGCTGGAGCAGCTTGCGATCGCAGACGGGTTCAACTCATTTGAGGAGTTGGCTGAATTCTTTGAAGATCGGATGCCATTCCAAGGATTTCTAATTGCCTGGGGTAACTGGCTACCCTACTGGACACCGTTTTAACGATTAGCGCCTTGTTTCGTTAATAAAGCTCCATATCCAACACAGTATTAACGAAATCGATAAAGCCTTCAACGAGAATTGAATTCGTGGCATCTCCCTTAGTAAGGGAGAGCTATAACGCTGAGCTATGTTCGATGTTTAGTTGCAGCCCGTGCAGATATTCAAGATCAAAAAATAGGAGTCAAATTTCTCAAAGTTTCAGACATAGAAGTTATCGCTCTCTAGGGGCTGTTTTGGCGTCGGAAGTTTCACTACGAAAACTGGCAGTGACGCTCAAGGCCCGTGTAAAGAGGTTGGAAGCTAAAAATACTGACTTACGTAGACAGAGTGAAGTCACCCATAGTCAAGTGATTTATGCCAGAGATCTTGCAAAACAAATGGCAAAGATAACTGCTGTGAATGAAAGGCTACGGAGCCAAAATAGTGAACTAGAAAAACATAGTACAAATTTTGCGTACCGACTTGAGGAGCTGGGGGTAGAAATGAACTCAACTCTGGAAAATCTGTTCGAAAAAACGCCTGAAAGCATTATCAAGAATTGGATAGAGGCTCTGAAAGAAGCCAGAAAAACAGGTCCAGTCAAGAGTCCGAGGGGCTTTCTGTACAAGTTAATCAACGATCAATAAAAACCGAGCCAAGCCTCAAAGTTTGACCAAGATTTGGCTGACTTTAATAATCGGCGTAAGTAAGCCTACAAGGAAAGTCTAGTGATTGCTTCTGAACAACTTTCAGAGGCGCTATATGTTTACAGACAGGAGGGGGAAGCAATCTTATCCTCAAAATCAAGCAAGCTCTACCCCATTATCCCTAGCGCTCATTCACTTCAAAACTAAAATTTAGCTACTAGATATAGGTTGCATCATTAAATAAGCACACCTTATTTTAAATAGGTTTTGCTTATTTAAAATAAGGTTATTGATCAGGAAAGGTTGTCGATCAAAGAAATGATCGTTTACGATGATCAAGAAGATTGCGGGAAGGTGTGGTGTTAGGAATGATGGAAAATCTGTCCGAAAAACTTGCATATCTTCGTGCTGAGATTGCAGATAAGGAGGCCGCGAACGAAGAGCTTAAGCGTCAGATTGCTGAAAATTTAGAAGAAATCGAAAGCATTTCAAAAGTCGCCGACAGCTATGAGGTAGTTCTTGCCTATGAAAAAGGTGCACTGCCACTACCTGACTCCCCGATAGCGAAGGATGATATCTCTATAGTTTCCGATAGCCAAAACGGCTACTTGGTGCCGCCAAAAATGATGCAATCGAAAGTTAGCCGGAAACCTTCTGAGATTTTAAAGCCTCAGTTTCGAGGCGTTATGCAGAAGGAGTCTGTACTTGTGCTCATGCAAAAGAAGCCGACTAAGAAGTTTCTTACATCTGAGTTCATGGAAGAAATGTTTGAGCCAGACAATAAGACTGAGGAGCAAGCTGTTCGGGCAGCGATCGGCTCAGTTCTAAGTCGTGGAGTGAAAGACGGCTCTTGGAAAGGTGGCAAAGGAATTTATTACTTAGAGGAAGAAGTCGATGCAGGCAACCATTAACAAAGCGCCTAGGGCTAGCCCTAGGCGCTTTATTGCATTTCAGTCCGATGGATAGAAGCAAGTAGCGCCCACTACTTGCGGTCCAGTCGGAGGATATTGAAGGTTTTAGCTCCTTGTATCCTCCATCATACCTCATATCAAATTCAGTACATCATGGAGGATTTATCGTGTTTCAAACTTCTCTTTTTGATAATCAGCCTAGTCCTGAGCAACCAGTTCCAGCTCTAGACTTCCCAGTCCTAGGAGTGAAGTTTCAAGGGTTTTTAGACCCGCGAATTAATCAAGTAGTTTTTAGTCAAAGCGGCGTTGCACGAGCACTTAAGGCAGCAGGGACAACCCTGCGCCGCTGGCTAGCATCAGAGTCATTCAAAGCCTTGAATGGCGGTCCTTCTGGCCGCGCCACATTGTTAACTGAAGTTAGCACACTTCCTATTTCTGTAGTGACTCAGACAGACTTGGTTTCTCTTATCAGAATTGGTGCTCAAAACGGTAATCCAGTTGCTCGGTCTATGCAAGATGCAAGCTTTGCAACAGTACTTCAGCAGTCTGTTGACCAAGTCTTAGGCACTCACCGCCCGACTCAAGAATATCTAGATAAGGGTACGGCTGTTAGGCAAAAAGCTGAGTACTGCCATGAATATCTCCGTGCATATCACTCGATGGAAAAAGCTACGTATGAAGGCAAGCACGGAGTTACAGGATTATGCATGATCAACGCTACTGTGTCTGGCTTAGCCGTCCCTGATGCAGATAAGCGACGCAAGGTTGATAAGTCTTGGCGAAAAAACTGTACGCCAGACGAAAAAGTGAAACTGACTGTAGGAACTGCTGTATGCGAAAAAGCTGCCATAGCAAGCAATAACCGTAGCACCTTGAAGAATAATTTGGGTCGCGCTACCGAACGTATTAATAGCATCAACAATATCCTAGACCAACCATTTGATTAGCCAGAAAGTATAAAGCGCAGGCGTTATGTCTGCGCTTCAATTGCATATGCCGAGTATTGGTTACTAGTCTGGATGCTAATTCTCGGCTACAGGATCCAATCCTCCGGCAGTCTACTTTCTCGCTTTAGCCCCCTCTTACTGATTTTTCGAAGTTAGTAATCTAATCAAGTAATCTACACACACAAAATATATCTATTGCAAAGGGATGCTAGGACGTTTTTTAGCCAATCAATTTTTCGATTTTGTAAAAAATCTACCTAGCGCAGCCGAGCAAAACTACCAAGCTGCAAATACAGGTTTTACGAGAAAAGTAGTCTGCTATAACCAGGGGAAAATTTTAAACTACTGGTATGACGTAAATGAAACCCACAAAAATCTCAAAAACGAATACCATCGGTTGACTTTGCTTCAGAAAACATTGGACAGAAGAGATTTAGTAGAGCTTGAAAATTTAAAGAAAGAGCTATTAGAAGGGATGAGAAATAGGTTCAAAGCGATTAATCGTCAAAACTTTAATTTCATGCATGAGGTTTATAAGTGTCAAAGCTTTGGTCAGAAAAAGCCCAGATTCTGCATAAAAACAACGTACAACAAAAATGGAGATGACTTCGTTATAACCCTTGATAGAGACAGCAATTTTGTAGCTGAGAAAAGATATAAAACTAGTCAAAGCAAGGCTTTTAGCCAGATAAAAAATACAGGTAGATATTATATTTGCAATAACATTCCTCAAAGCATCAAAAAAGAGCAATATTTTAATTCTAGAATCGACACAGCAGGTGTCAGACGATTTTACACACCTCCTTGGCAATTCAAAAATCTCCAGTTTCGTCACTCTAGAAAAGTTGATTACCAATGGAGGAGATATTGGATTAAGAGAAATAACTCAGAACGAGTTCCACAAGAGGATCTTCCGAGAGATTATTATTACAAATCAACACTCATCATACCAATTGCCTTAGAGACAATGTCATTATCTGATGATTTTCTAAAAGACTTTGGCAACCATAAAGATAAAATAAGCCTAGGTTTTCTATGCATGGATCATGAAAATATTGATTTTTTCAATGAGAAAGATCATGTTGATATAGGTTATTTTTTTGCGGATTTAATCTCTCTGTATATGTATGCATTTCTAAAATGTACGGTTTACTCTAGTGCTTATAATTCAGCATGCAAATTACTTAAAAGCATAAATTCAGGACAATAATGCAATCCCAAGCCTAAAGAATACATTCAAAGGCTTTATTTGAAGGTTGGCTTAAAGTACGCACAAGCATAGAGTGCCATAGAAGACCGGATGTGCTAGCATCAAGCGACGCAAATGTGCACAAAGCCGTACATTGACTACATAAAATCAATGAACTTTCTACAAAGGCTCTTTGGGAAAACGTCTGAATCTGATCAAGATGGTAGCGCTAAAAATAGTCAAACTAGTCGAAAGCTTCACATGATAGACATCGGAGAAGAAATTGCCGATATTTTTCAAGACTTAAATGACAAAGAAGTTCAGAGTTATTTGAAGAGCCGTTCTAAAAATCAAAGTAAACAGGCTTAACCTGGCAGGAACTACTGCGCTCAAACCTGACAAGGAATCTCTAAGCCACAGAACTCATCTCACTCATTAGAAAATGCTTCAATACATAAGCCCTGGTTACCGCCAGGGTTTTTTGCTGCTAGATGATTTTACAAGTGTTTGGATTGAAGTTACTTTCCGCTCGTATCACATACAGTAACTAAGCTAGTTCTACCTACTACTGCATCAGTATGACATATACATTTTTTAGATATGTCTACAGCAAAGCACCTAATGCAAGTAGCTTGTAGCGTTTTAGCAATAGATAAGATTAGAACGTGTCTTTGTTCGACCACTAACACGCAACAATTCAACTTCTGCTTAACTAAGAAGTAGTTCTAGAAGCGGTTTCCATGTCTTGGTTGGTGCGGCATATTTGGCTAAAACTAGCTCTACCCAAGCCCGATGTTCACATACAAACCTTAGCATCTATCAAGCTAGGACTATTGGTTCACTTAGCAGGCTGAATTGATAATTGCTTCCAATACACCGAAAATTTCAAGATATTCCATAGCCTCAAAGCCTTCAACGAGAATTGAACTCGTGACCTCTCCCTTACCAAGGGAGTGCTCTACCGCTGAGCTATGAAGGCTGGTGGTGGGCCGTGTTGGATTCGAACCAACGTAGGCGTAGCCAGCGGATTTACAGTCCGCCCCCAT
>JBHJIV010000004.1:0-56101 GCA_050043105.1 Leptolyngbyaceae cyanobacterium
ACTAAATACTCAACTCGCGGATCTTCAAGCTCTCTGAAGTGCTCAAGTAGGGTCACTGAGTGCTCATCTGGTGCAGACATAAGGGACTTCTTCAGCTGGGAACCCCTCGATAGTTACATGCCGAGTATGCGTTTGCCCTAAGATTCTACAGACTTGAAGTTCAGTTAAAGCTATCTGGTGCTATAATTCGGAATCCTGGCAAAAACTACACTGGCAAATAGTGGCAAACATCAAATCTGCGATGAAGCGCATCCAAGTTACGGAGCGCAATCGCCTACAAAACAAGTCATATAAGTCGGCGGTTAAAACGTTAACTAAGACTTACTATGCTGCGCTCGATGCGTATGCTGCTGACCCGTCTGATGAGACGAAGCAAGCTGTTGATTCGTCTATGTCGGCTGCATTTAGTAAGATCGACAAGGCCGTCAAGCGTGGCAGCATTCATAAAAATGCAGCGGCCCGCCGTAAATCCAAGATTTCTCACGCGCGCAAGAAGCACGAAGCAGCGTCATAACCCTTCATGCAGCTGGTTGATACCCACGTTCACATCAATTTTGATAGCTTTCAGCCTGATCTAGATGAGGTTGCTACCGCTTGGCGACAGGCTGGTGTCGCTCATCTGGTTCATTCTTGTGTTGAGCCGTCTGAGTTTGATGCCATACGAGCAATCGCTGACCGGTTTAGTGAAGTATCATTTGCAGTGGGGCTACACCCATTGGATATGGATAAGTGGACGCCGGATTTAGCTGCTCAAATTCGGCAGCTAGCTATTTCTGATGATCGCGTAGTTGCTATTGGTGAAACCGGCCTTGATTTTTTTAAGGCTGATGACCAGGACTGCCAAATCGAGGCATTCCAAGCTCAGTTGTCCATTGCCCATGAGCTGAACCTTCCTGTGATTATTCACTGTCGTGATGCAGCCGCAGCGATGCGTGAGGTGTTGCAATCTTTCTGGCAGGAACATGGGCCTGTGCAAGGTGTCATGCACTGTTGGACAGGTACACCAGAGGAAACTCAGTGGTTTTTGGACCTGGGTTTTTATATCAGCTTCAGCGGTATTGTGACGTTCAAAAGCGCTACGCAGGTTCAGGCGTCGGCCCAAATGGTAGGGTGCGATCGCATTCTGGTTGAAACCGATTGTCCTTTTCTTTCACCAGTTCCGAAAAGAAAAGAAAAGCGTAACCAGCCAGCTAATGTGCTTCATGTGGCTGAGTTTGTGGCAAATCTTCGAAGTATATCTTTGGAGGAACTGGCTGCTCAAACAACGGCTAACGCCAGAGCCTTGTTTAATCTTCCTGATGCATCATTTGCGATCGCTAAAGGACAACCCTGATAAAACTTGGGGATGTCAGATAGCCGCTTAATTTGCGGCAAAAGTTTAGCCAAAGGCTACTTTTATTGGTCTGCGTCACCAAATAAAAATACAAAGTGACAAAAATATTAAATTTCACCGCTAATTTGTGCTAGACTACCTCGGCTATGCGTTAGCCTTACCATAGCCAGCCAAATAAGCTTTTGCACTCATCCTATTCATGACGTTGGTGCCTAACGGTTGCATTTTAGACACTGCCCATTGCGCACATTTTAGCTATCGGATGCCAGCAAACCCCTTAAAAAATATTGGTTTGACTGCATTGCCCATTCGGGCGGTGTAGTCGTTCTTGTGTTTGTAACTCAACACGATTCCAAATCTAGCTTTAACGAAGCCTCTTAATCGCTCGCTTTCATAACACCGTTTAATTTAGGCCTGACCTGCTTGAGGAGACGAATGACTGACCTAACCATTTCCCAATCCTCCTTTGTACTACCTGACCTAGTTGAGATTCAGCGCTCTAGCTTTCGCTGGTTTTTGCAAGAAGGTCTGATCGAAGAACTTGAGAGTTTCTCACCGATTACTGACTATACAGGGAAGTTAGAGCTACATTTTCTTGGTAAGGATTATAAGCTCAAAAGCCCCAAATACATGGTCGATGAGGCTAAACGCCGTGATAGTACGTACTCAGTGCAGATGTATGTACCCACGCGCCTTATCAATAAGGAGACTGGAGAAATTAAAGAGCAGGAGGTCTTTATTGGTGATTTGCCATTGATGACCGATCGCGGCACATTCATCATCAATGGTGCTGAACGGGTAATTGTTAACCAGATTGTTCGTAGCCCTGGCGTTTACTACAAGGCCGAAACCGATAAGCACGGCCGGCGTACTTACAACGCCAATCTGATTCCTAACCGGGGCGCCTGGCTTAAGTTTGAAACTGACAAGAATGACCTAGTCTGGGTTCGTATTGATAAAACTCGCAAGCTTTCTGCCCAAGTTCTGTTCAAGGCATTGGGGTTGAGCGACAGCGAAATTTTTGACTCCCTACGTCACCCCGAGTATTTCCAGAAAACCATTGAGAAGGAAGGCCAATTTAGCGAAGAAGAAGCTCTGTTGGAGCTATACCGGAAGCTTCGTCCGGGTGAACCTCCTACCGTCTCAGGCGGTCAGCAGCTTTTACACTCGCGCTTCTTTGATCCCAAGCGCTACGACCTTGGTAAAGTAGGTCGCCATAAGCTCAACCGTAAACTGCGGCTTAACGTTCCAGATGCCGTTCGTGTTTTGACGCCTCAGGATGTCCTAGCTGCTATCGATTACTTTATTAACCTAGAGTTTGATATTGGCATCATCGACGATATCGATCACTTGGGTAATCGTCGTGTCCGTTCAGTCGGCGAACTGTTGCAGAATCAGGTGCGTGTTGGTCTAAATCGTTTAGAGCGCATCATTCGCGAACGAATGACCGTTTCCGATGCTGATTCGCTAACGCCCGCTTCTTTGGTTAACCCTAAACCTCTGGTTGCCGCCATCAAGGAATTTTTTGGCTCTAGTCAGCTGTCTCAGTTTATGGATCAGACCAATCCTTTGGCTGAGCTGACTCATAAACGACGAATTAGTGCCCTTGGTCCTGGTGGTCTAACTCGTGAGAGAGCTGGTTTTGCGGTTCGCGATATTCATCCATCCCATCACGGACGGATTTGCCCAATTGAGACGCCTGAAGGCCCTAATGCTGGACTCATTGGTTCTCTGGCAACCCATGCTCGTGTGAATGATTTTGGCTTTATTGAAACACCCTTCTTTCCAGTAGAAAACGGGCGTATCCGTAAGGACATGCCGTCGGTTTATATGACTGCCGATGAGGAAGACGATTTCCGGGTAGCGCCAGGTGATATCTCAATTGATATTGATGGCAATATTCTGGGTGAGTCTGTGCCTGTTCGATATCGTCAGGACTTTATTAGCACCTCTTCGTCTGAGGTGGATTATGTTGCGGTTTCCCCAGTCCAGATTATTTCAGTCGCAACTTCTTTGATTCCTTTTCTAGAGCATGATGACGCTAACCGCGCGCTGATGGGCTCTAACATGCAGCGTCAGGCAGTGCCTCTTCTGCGTCCTGAGCGTCCTTTGGTGGGTACAGGTCTGGAGGCTCAGGCTGCGCGTGACTCAGGAATGGTTGTTGTGAGTCCAGTCGATGGGGTAGTTACCTTTTTGGATGCCAGGAAAGTAGTCGTAACTGATGCTGACGGCAAGAATTACCCCCAAGAACTGCAAAAATATCAGCGGTCTAATCAGGATACTTGCCTCAATCAACGTCCCCTCGTTTTTCAGGGTGACACAGTAGTGACTGGTCAAGTCTTAGCGGACGGTTCGGCTACTGAAGGGGGCGAAATTGCCTTAGGCCAGAATGTTTTGGTCTCCTACATGCCGTGGGAGGGCTATAACTACGAGGATGCCATTCTGCTGAGTGAGCGTTTGGTATACGACGATCTCTATACCTCTATTCATATTGAGAAGTTTGAGATTGAAGCTCGTCAAACTAAGCTGGGACCTGAGGAAATTACCCGTGAGATTCCTAACGTTGGTGAAGATGCTCTTCGCCAGCTTGATGAAACCGGCATTATCCGTATCGGGGCTTGGGTAACCTCCGGCGATATTTTGGTGGGTAAAGTAACCCCTAAAGGTGAATCCGACCAGCCTCCGGAAGAAAAACTGCTGCGGGCTATCTTTGGTGAAAAGGCCAGAGATGTTAGGGATAACTCCTTGCGAGTGCCCAACGGCGAGAAAGGAC
Source organism: Leptolyngbyaceae cyanobacterium (assembly GCA_050043105.1). Lineage (GTDB taxonomy): Bacteria > Cyanobacteriota > Cyanobacteriia > Phormidesmidales > Phormidesmidaceae > Leptothoe. Next base: position 4,107 of record JBHJIV010000004.1, read on the forward strand.
GAGTCGTAGATGTGCGTGTATTTACTCGTGAGCAAGGGGATGAGCTTCCCCCTGGTGCCAATATGGTCGTACGGGTTTATGTCGCTCAAAAACGCAAAATTCAAGTAGGTGACAAAATGGCCGGTCGCCACGGCAACAAAGGGATCATTTCCCGGATTCTGCCGATTGAAGACATGCCATATCTGCCGGATGGTACACCAATTGACATTGTGCTCAATCCACTGGGTGTGCCGTCTCGTATGAATGTGGGACAGGTTTTTGAGTGTTTACTAGGTTGGGCGGGTGAAAATCTCAATGCTCGCTTTAAAATCACACCTTTTGACGAAATGTATGGCAGTGAAGCGTCCATGGAAACGACCCATGGAAAACTTCAAGATGCTCGGGATAATACAGGTAACGATTGGGTTTTTAACCCAGATGATCCAGGTAAGATTCAGCTCTACGATGGGCGTACTGGAGAAGCCTTTGACCGACCTGTAACGGTTGGTAAGCCCTACTTGTTGAAGTTAGTTCACCTAGCAGATGATAAGATTCACGCCCGCTCTACCGGTCCTTACTCGCTGGTTACCCAGCAACCCTTAGGTGGTAAGGCTCAGCAGGGTGGTCAGCGCTTTGGAGAAATGGAGGTTTGGGCACTCGAAGCATTCGGTGCTGCCTATACTTTGCAGGAGCTACTAACCGTTAAATCAGATGATATGCAGGGCCGCAATGAAGCGCTGAATGCAATTGTGAAGGGTAAAGCAATTCCTCGACCGGGTACACCCGAGTCCTTCAAGGTATTAATGCGTGAGCTTCAGTCTCTGTGCTTAGACATTGCGGTGCATAAGCTTGAAACCCAGGAAGATGGTACAAGCCGTGACGTTGAGGTTGATTTGATGTCAGATTCTATCAACCGACGCGCTCCCTCACGACCTACCTATGAGTCGATATCGAGAGAGGAAGCGCCAGCTGCTGAGACCCCGGCGGCTACGCCAGCTGCTGCTCCGAGGATTGAAGAGCCACCACTGTAGCCATTTTCAATAGACGAACCAAGCGCTTAATGTTGCTCTATATCTTTGCTGCAAATGTAATGGAGCTAAAAGCTAAGCGCTTGTGCAGTCTTCCGATGAGCGAGAGTAATGCGCATCTCAAACTGCCTTGCTCCCAAAATCAAAACCATGTCCTGATGTGTAGGCCGCGTACAAGGAATCAAGAGAATGCCAAAATTAGAACAGCGCTTTGCCTACGTCAAAATTGGCTTGGCTTCGCCTGAGCGTATTCGACAGTGGGGTGAACGTACGCTTCCCAACGGTACTGTTGTTGGAGAGGTAACCAAGCCAGAAACAATCAACTACAGAACCCTAAAGCCTGAAATGGATGGGCTGTTCTGCGAACGCATTTTTGGCCCCGCCAAGGATTGGGAATGTCATTGCGGTAAGTACAAGCGAGTGCGCCATCGCGGCATCGTCTGTGAGCGCTGTGGTGTTGAGGTGACTGAGTCACGAGTGCGCCGGCATCGTATGGGCTACATCAAGTTGGCAGCTCCAGTCGCTCATGTTTGGTATCTCAAGGGAATTCCTAGTTACATCGCTATCTTGCTTGACATGCCGCTCAGGGATGTTGAGCAAATTGTATATTTCAACGCCTATGTTGTCCTAGACCCCGGCAACGCTGACAACCTCAGCTACAAGCAGTTGCTGACAGAAGATCAATGGATCGAAATTGAGGACCAGCTTTATGACGAAGAGTCAGATCTTTCGGGTATTGAGGTTGGTATAGGTGCCGAGGCACTGCAGCGCTTGTTACAAGACTTGGAGCTTGAGGCAGTTGCTGAACAGCTACGGGAAAATATTGATAACTCTAAAGGTCAGAAGCGGGCAAAGCTAATTAAGCGTTTACGGGTTATCGACAATTTCATTGCCACTGGCTCACGTCCAGATTGGATGGTGCTAGACGTAATTCCCGTGATCCCGCCTGATTTGCGCCCGATGGTGCAGCTGGATGGTGGGCGATTTGCCACCTCCGACCTCAATGATCTATATCGTCGTGTCATCAATCGAAACAATCGTCTAGCACGACTACAGGAGATTCTTGCACCTGAGATCATTGTCCGTAATGAAAAGAGGATGTTGCAAGAGGCGGTAGATGCCCTGATTGACAACGGTCGTCGTGGCCGAACAGTAGTCGGTGCTAATAATCGTCCCCTCAAGTCTCTCTCAGACATTATTGAAGGTAAGCAAGGACGTTTTCGCCAGAACCTACTAGGTAAGCGTGTTGACTACTCTGGACGCTCGGTTATTGTGGTGGGGCCTAGCCTCAAAATTCATCAGTGTGGTCTTCCACGAGAGATGGCCATCGAATTATTTCAACCCTTTGTGATTCATCGTTTGATTCGTCAAGGATTGGTCAATAATATCAAGGCTGCTAAGAAGCTTATTCAGCGTAATGACCCAAGTATTTGGGGAGTGTTGGAAGAAGTGATTGAGAACCATCCGGTTATGCTGAACCGGGCTCCTACGCTGCACCGTCTTGGTATTCAGGCATTTGAGCCAATGCTAGTAGAGGGGCGGGCTTTGCAGCTACATCCTCTAGTATGTCCAGCTTTTAACGCTGACTTTGACGGTGACCAGATGGCTGTCCACGTGCCTCTGTCGCTTGAAGCGCAGTCTGAGGCACGGTTACTTATGTTGGCTTCCAACAACGTACTCTCACCAGCTACGGGACGACCAATCATTACGCCCAGTCAGGATATGGTTCTGGGTTGCTACTATCTCACAGCCGAAAACCCTCACGAGCAAAAGGGAGCTGATTCCCATTTCGCCAGTATGGAAGATGCAATCATTGCCTATGAGCAAGGTATTGTGGGGCTTCATGCCTGGGTCTGGCTTCGATTTGATGGCCCTGTAGAAGAAGATGGCGAGCCCACCGAAGTGATTGATAACGGAGATGGCATGGTGACCAAACGTTATTCACATCGTCGTGTTCGTGAAGACAGTGACGGAAACCTCTTATCTCAGCATCTTTATACAACTCCTGGACGCATTATCTATAACCATGCCGTTCATGCAGCGCTTGCCAGCTAGGGCCATCCTTCAGTTTTTATTTAGTTAGCCATTAACACGTTGAGGCAGAGAGTTCCCCATGGCAGATCAAGGTAACGAACAAGCCAGCACTATCATTTTTCGCAACCGCATTATCGATAAGAAGCAGCTTAAGAATCTGATTTCTTGGTCATTTGATAATTACGGTACAGCTCGTACAGCTGCAATGGCGGATGAAATCAAGTCGCTTGGCTTTAAATATGCAACCCGTGCTGGGGTATCCATCAGTGTGGACGATTTGCAAGTTCCTCCCAGTAAACGAAAGTTGTTAGACGCTGCGGAGCAAGAGATTCGTGATACAGAAGAGCGCTACACTCGAGGCGAAATCACTGAAGTAGAGCGTTTCCAAAAGGTGATTGATACCTGGAATGAAACCAGTGAAGAGTTGAAGGATGAAGTTGTCCGTAACTTTAAGGAGAACAATCCGCTTAACTCGGTCTACATGATGGCGTTCTCTGGTGCTCGCGGTAATATCTCTCAGGTGCGTCAGCTTGTGGGGATGCGAGGGCTAATGGCCAATCCCCAAGGTGAGATCATTGACCTCCCTATTAAGACTAATTTTCGAGAAGGGCTAACAGTTACTGAGTACATCATTTCATCCTATGGTGCGCGTAAAGGTCTGGTGGACACTGCTTTACGTACCGCAGACTCTGGATATCTGACGCGTCGGTTGGTAGACGTTTCTCAAGACGTCATCATCCGTGAGATTGACTGTGGTACAGATCGAGGCATTCCGTTATCTGCCATGACTGATGGTGAACGGGTGCTGATATCGCTGGAAGATAAGCTGTTGGGTCGAGTCTTGGTGGAAGACGCTGTTCATCCCAAGACGGGCGAGGTTGTAATTCCTCGTAATCAGCCAATAGATGCTGAGATGGCTGCATCTGTTGATGTCGTTGGTATCAAAGAGGTTAAAGCTCGTTCTGCATTGACCTGTGAAGCTGCTCGTTCTGTCTGTCAGCATTGTTACGGTTGGAGTTTGGCTCACTCTCACATGGTGGATCTGGGTGAAGCCGTCGGTATTATCGCTGCCCAGTCCATTGGTGAGCCAGGTACTCAGCTCACGATGCGTACATTCCATACAGGTGGAACATTTACAGGTGAACTGGCTCCTCAAGTGAGAGCAGCAGTGGCTGGTCAGTTCCAAATGCCTAAAGCCCTCCGGAGTCGTCCTTACCGAACCCGTCATGGTGAAGACGCTCTGGTTATGGAAGCTAACACTGAAGCCACAATCCAGATGGAGAGTGGAAAGACGCGTTCTGTTTCTTTACCCCAAGGTTCAATTGTATTTGTTGTCGATGGGGCAATCCTCTCTAAGGGAGATTTAATTGCGGAGCTACCGACTAGTGGTCGGGTTCGCAAGGTGACTGAGAAAGCCAGTAAGGACGTAACATCTGACATGTCAGGTGAAGTTCTGTTTGCTGGCTTAGTACAAGAAGAGAAAAAGGATCGCCAAGGAAATATTACAAAGCTAGCCCAGCGTGGTGGTTTGTTGTGGGTACTTTCTGGCGAAGTGTATAACTTGCCACCCGGTGCAGAGCCAACGGTCAGAAATGGTAACACGATTGACTCCAATGGCATTTTGGCTGAAACCAAAATCGTGACAGAGCGAGGAGGCATTGTACGCTTGCCTGACCGTTCTGACAGCAAAGGTAGTCGCGAGGTTGAAATTATCACGGCTTCAGTCATGTTAGATACGACTGAAGTTGAAGTTGAGAGCGGTCAAGGACGCGAGCACTATTTTCTACAGACTGATAAAGGCGTTCGTTATTCCTTGATTGCCACGCCAGGTGCTAAAGTCACTGGCGGTCAGGTAATTGCAGAGCTAGTTGATGATACTTACCATACTCAAAGCGGCGGAATCATCAAGTTCTCGGGTGTAGAAGTTGCTAAGAAGAGTAAAGGTAAGCAAGGTTACGAAGTTACCAAGGGTGGAACTGTTCTTTGGATTCCGGAGGAAGCCCACGAGGTAAATAAAGATATCTCTCTTCTAATGGTGGAAGATGGTCAATTTATTGAGGCTGGGACAGAAGTTGTTAAGGATATCTTCTGTCAGATCAGTGGTGTCGTTGAGGTAACTCAAAAGAACGATATTCTTCGCGAGATTGTTATTAAACCTGGGGATATTCACATGGTGGATAGTCCAGACGCAGCTAGCGGTAAGGATGGCGTTTTGGTTAGCGCTGGTGAAGAGGTGATTCCTGGCGTTACAGCTGAGGCTCTTCGCTATGTTGAGTATGTTGAAACTCCTGAAGGAGCTGCATTATTACTGCGCCCCGTTCAAGAGTTTGAGGTTCCGGATGTCCCTGCTGTTCCTAGTCAGCACTCTGTAAGTGATAGCGATGACAAATCTATTGGCATCAGCGCTATTCAACGGATCTTCTTCAAGGACGGTGAGCGTGTGAAGTCAGTTGATAGTGTAGAAATCCTACGTACTCAGCTGGTTCTGAATGTTGATGAACCCTCTCAGCTAACAGCAGACATTGAACTTATACCCGATCAAGATAATCCTGAAATTCAGCGACTGCAGCTAGTAATATTAGAAACACTAGTTATTCGTCGTGATATTGCAGCAGACCAAACTCAGGGAAGTACTCAAACCCGCTTACTGGTAGAAGCAGGTCAGGAGATACAGCCTGGTGCTGTGGTTGCTCGGACTGAGATTCAGGCTAAAGAGGCTGGAGAAGTTCGTGGTATACGTAAAGACGTAGATTCGGTTCGTCGTATTCTGATAGTCCGCGACAGTGATCTTGTAACTGTTGATCTAGAGGGTAAGTCACCGACTGTTAAGGACGGTGACCTACTGGTTGACGGGGACACTTTAGCTGATGGAGTTATCTCGAAGGAATCTGGTCAGGTTGTTGCGGTAAACGACGGAAGTCTTGTTCTACGTATTGCTCGTCCCTATCGAGTATCTACTGGTGCCGTACTTCATATTGAAGATGGTGACCTGGTTCAGCGGGGTGACAATCTGGTGCTGTTAATCTTTGAGCGAGCTAAGACTGGTGACATTATTCAAGGTCTGCCTCGTATTGAGGAGCTGCTTGAGGCGCGTAAGCCCAAAGAAGCCTGTGTTCTGGCAGAGCGACCTGGAACCGCTCAGGTGGTTTATGGGGATGATGAGACGGTAGAGGTGAAGATTGTTGAGGATGACGGTGTAGTCACTGAATACCCAATTGCTCCAGGCCAGCCGATGATTGTATCTGATGGTCAGCAGGTTAGCTTGGCTGAACCGTTGACTGATGGGCCACTTAATCCTCATCAGATTTTGGAGTTCTTCTTTAAGTATCATCGCGAGACCAAAGGGGTTCATGAGTCGGCGATGATCAGTCTGGAGAAGGTTCAAACTTTCTTAGTGAATGAAGTACAGTCTGTATACCAGTCTCAGGGTATTGATATTGCTGACAAGCACATTGAGGTAATTGTGCGGCAGATGACCTCTAAGGCTCGTGTAGAGGATGGTGGTGATACGACCATGTTGCCCGGTGAGCTAGTTGAGATTCGACAGTTAGAGCAGGTAAATGAAGCGATGTCGATTACGGGTGGTGCCCCGGCGGAATATACGCCAGTATTGTTGGGTATTACCAAGGCATCGCTCAATACCGATAGCTTTATTTCTGCAGCGAGTTTCCAAGAGACAACTAGAGTACTCACAGAAGCTGCCATTGAAGGTAAGTCTGACTGGTTACGGGGTCTCAAAGAAAACGTTATTATTGGTCGTTTGATTCCGGCTGGTACTGGCTTTAATGCCTATGAAGAACGTGCGACACCCGAAATAGATTCTTCTTTTGATAAGGCCTTTTTGTCAGATGATATGGCTCTGCAGGATATGGTCTTAGATGATCGTACAGCTCGTGCCTATGATCGTGAGGGTGGTCTCAACATGTTTACCGATGACATGCTGGGTGGTGCTTCCGGGGGGGATACGCCGCCGGGAACAGGTGATGCGAAAACGGCTCCCCCCTCTCCTTTTCTAGATGACAATGCGTTAATTGACGATCAAACTGCTGCTCCCTAGGGCTGGTTAATAACCAAAGGTTAGTATCGTCGTTTAGATGGCTTAATTATCAAAGAAGGGATGAGGAATTTTCCTCATCCCTTCTTTTTCTTTTTGTCTGTTGAGCGATTGTTGAGGTTAGGCGTCTAAGTTTAATTCTGCAGCTTTAACCGTTATGGTTTGAATCTGCTCTCCACGGCGTAGGCTAACACGTAGACGCTGTCCGATATTGGCTTGATCGACATAGGACTGAAGCTGATTGGCTGTTTCAAAGCTTTGGTCGTCGATATTGGTAATGACATCCCCTCTACGCAAGCCTGCATCGGCTGCAGGTGTATCAGGAAGGACGCGAACCACTAAGACGCCGCTGACTTCAGGGATAAGCATGCTAGCGTTTGGATCATCGTTGTTACGCTTAGCCATCTCTGGCGTTAGGTCGGCGATTTGAATGCCTAGATAAGGATGGGCGATGTGCTCACCACGAGCTAGCTGAGTTTGGATAGACTTCGCTTTGTTGATTGGAATCGCAAATCCTATACCCATGGCATCTGCACGAGTTGCTGTGTTGATGCCGATAACTTCGCCCTGACTGTTTAGCAGCGGACCGCCGGAGTTGCCGGGATTAATGGCTGCGTCTGTTTGAATAAAATCCAGCCGTTTGTCAGGAATACCAACGGTGGCGCTAGATCGCTTTAGCGTGCTTACAATACCTAGCGTTACCGTATTATCTAGACCTAGAGGATTACCTACGGCAATAGCCCAGTCTCCTACATCTATAGTGTCGGAATCTCCTAGAGCTGCCACTGGCAGATTCTCACTGTCTGAATCGATTTTAACGACGGCTAAGTCGGTCAGTTCATCAGCTCCTTCAACGGTTCCGTTGAAGTGGCGACCGTCTTTGAGGGTAACGGTTACTCGATCAGCTTGGTTAACCACATGGGCGTTTGTAAGAATGTAGCCATTACTATTCACAATAAACCCGGACCCCTGACCACTCAGCCGTTCTTGCTGAGGGATACGTTGAAATGTATCGGGACCAAAGAACCCTCTAAATAAAGGGTCGTCATAGAGCAGATCAGGTACGTTACGGGTAATAGTCCGCTCGGTATCGATACGTACAACTGCTTGGCCAACTCGCTTTACAGCGGCCGCAACGAAGCTTTCGCTGGAGAGCTCTGAAACAGCTTCGTTAGCTGTTTGTGTCAGAGCGGCGGCTGGCTGTATTCCAGATAGAAATAGCAAGATGGCTGACAAACAAGTAATTAACCAACGCCCAAGACGATGGTTAAAAGGTTTGGGTAGATTGAAAGGCTTCATAAGGTCATTCTCTGAGACAATACGGTCCTCAAAAGACTCTGAGAAGGCCTGCTGGCGACCTTGTATAGGGTACGGACCAATGGCCAAAAGTTGGTTCTATTGTGGCAGTTTCCCTAAAAATCGTGGGCGGGAAACCGCCCTGGAAATCATCACTCACGCTCTAAATAAGCTTTTGCTGTTTAAGGCTATTTGAAAAAGGATATGGCAGTGTAACGTAATTATCATTGTTTGGGGCATGGCAATGATTGGTAAAAGCGCTTTAGTGATTGTGTTTCAAATAGGTTGGATAGTTGCGATCGCGTTGACTGGTCAATTTGCAGGCTGTCAAGACATCTCAATAAATCAGCTGGTTGCACCAAGCTATGAAACCCAACTGGCGGAATACTTATCAAATATTGGCGCAAAAATGTACGGCGCTTACTGGTGCCCTCACTGTGCCAGGCAAAAGAAGGTTTTTGGGAATGCAGCTACTCTATTGCCCTACGTAGAATGTGACGCCCGTGGAGTTAATCCCCAGGTAGAGCTGTGTAACACCGTCGGAGTCCGTGCGTATCCTACTTGGCAAATTGATGGGGAATTCTATCTAGGAGCCCAACCTGTCTGGCGTCTGGCAATAATCTCGGGATTTGAAGAGATGAGCGAACCAGTTGAGATTGAAGATGACAGCTGGGGTGGGTTTAGTCCAGCTCCATAAGATACGGCTTTGCGCAGCTGTGCTTAATACTGTTTGATGCCCAAACTGCTTTAGAATATAGCTAAAGAATTTAATCGCGTCCCTGGAAACAGAGACCTAGGTAGGAGGATAGTTAAGCGCCATGGGTGGAGAAATCTTTTCGATTGCAGTCACAATGTTCGTCATTGTAATGGTGGGGCTTGGCGTTGGGTTTCTGATGCTCAAACTTCAGGGCGCTGAAGAGTAGTCGCTCTTTTTTCTATAGTTTGGTGTTGGTCTAAGTGCTGGTTTAGAGCACAGGACCGTTTAGGCAAAACAGTGGATTTTTAGGCTACCTAAAATATTTAAAAAGTTAGTGGAGCTACCTGATTCAGATAGCTCCACTAACTTTTTATGGTTACTTAGCGGTTTTCGAACGATACGACGTCTGTTAAGATGAGGAAAGCATTAAGTTTTGTTTAGAGTCCTCCATGAGCATATTGGTGGTTGGTGCAACGGGCACGCTGGGTCGTCAGATTGTTCGCAATGCCTTAGATGAAGGGTTTGACGTTAAGTGCCTGGTGCGTAACTTCCAATAGGCCGCATTCTTACGAGAGTGGGGTGCACAGTTAGTTCAGGCCAATATATGTGGCCCAAAGTCGCTGCCACCATGTTTTGAGGGAGTAACCGCTGTTATTGATGCAGCCACATCTCGCCCACAAGACTCGGCTTATGATGTCGACTGGCAGGGCAAGGTCAACCTAATTAAAGCCTCCATGGATGCAAAAGTGGAGCGGTACGTATTTATCTCGATTCTCAATTGTGAGAAGTACCCCCATGTGCCGCTCATGGACATTAAGCACTGTGCCGAGAAATTTCTAGAAGAGTCGGGACTTGACTACACCATTTTGAGACCCTGTGGGTTTTTGCAAGGCTTAATCGGCCAGTATGCTATTCCCCTTTTAGAAAAGCAGGCTATTTGGGTAATGGGTGAGGCTGCACCGATTGCTTATATGAACACCCAGGACATTGCCCGGTTTGCTGTTCGTTCTCTACGGACGCCTGAAACTAAGAATCACTCCTTCCCACTCGCGGGCACCCGTGCCTGGGGTGCTTATGAGCTGGTACGACTCTGTGAGCGTCTGTCAGGAGAAGATGCTAAGGTCTCAACCATGTCTCTGGGGCTGTTGCGGGGTGTTCGTGGGTTTGCAAATTTCTTTCAATGGGGATGGCAGTTTGCTGATCGGTTAGCGTTTGCTGAGGTCAGTGCCGGTAGCGACCCTCTAGACGAAGAGATGGAGGAAGTTTATAGGGTTTTTGATTTGGATAAATCAGAGACTACTACGGTTGAAGAGTATCTGAGTGAGTACTTTAACCGAATTCTTAAAAAGCTTAAGGAGCTTGACTTTGAGAGCGATCGCGAAAGTAAGAGGAAGCTGCCTTTCTAGATTCATTGTTTAGGTTCGTGGATAGCTGCCCTAAACGATTGGATAGTTGGCAGTTTCGATAGGTAAAAATACCATCCACGTAACTCCATGGTTAGGCCGCTCTCGAACGGTTAGCTTAGCGCCTAGGGCTGTAAAAAGGGCTTTTGTAGTTTGCAAGTTAAGGCTCAGCCCACCGGTATCCGGCTGAAACATGAGCAATTTACCCAATGACTTGAGATTGGGGCGGCGTTGGTTACAAATTGAATCCACATCAGCCTGGAACTCAAGTTTGAGCTGATCGCCTGCAGCCATCACCTGCAGTTGGATTTGACCATTGGGGGCAACACTGTGGGTAAACAGTTCGACCAGCCCAGTGAGTACCTGCTGTAGCAGGGCAGGGTCACTGGCGACCATGGGGAGATCTCTGGGAAGTTTGACTTCAAGGGATAGGCTACGACGTGTGGCAGCTTGTTCCCATTTAGGAATAGCGGACTGAATGATTTCGCTCAATGCCGTTGCCGTGAGGGGCGATCTCGTTCCCTTCTGCGTAGCCGCTTCTAATTCAACGGCCTTAAAGATAAGGTTGAATCGATCAATTTGCTGGGTGCAGGCACTATCAATTTGATGCAGACGCTGCTTTGCTTTATCAACTAAATCTTTACGCCGTATCAGCGAACGGGTTAAGGTTCGAATTGTGGTCAAAGGAGTCCGGATTTCATGGGCCATGGCCTTTAGTAATTCCGTATCCAAGCCGCTGGTTTCAGTGTTAGAGGTCGCTTCTCCACGTGGAGAGACAATGCGTTCTACCACTGGATGGGGCCTAGGTACAGGTAAAGAGGACAGCATCCAGCGGCTAAACTGACTGACAATGCGATAGTCCGGTTCTGTTGGTGTAAATGTCTCAACCAGTGGGTCTAGGAAGTCTAGCTGTTTAGGCGTAGTTAGAAAAACTCGCGATCGCAACAGTCGCCATACCTGATTAATAACTGCGGGTGTAAACGAAAACTGAAAGCGTAAATCATTATCAGCATCGCGCCCAAGCACAAGCACCACACTAAAGCGCTCAGTTAGCAACAGACAAAATCGCTCACCAGCTAACGGGTCACCATCAATAAGAGGCAACACTCGGGCCGCTGCTGTATCAACTGGAGGTATCTCATCAGCTGGCATTAGCTGTGAGAAAGCCTTAGAGAGCTGGTCTAGCGGTGGTGGTATAAACACCCAATTAGACAGCTGCACAGTTAGCTCTGGTGCATCAAGGATAGGGAACGGCCCACTTAGCAGTACCCCCGCAGGTCTCTTTTTTTGAGCTTTGTCAGACTTAGCGGATTTTTTGGCGGTTGCCTCGTGATTGTTGCTGCGGAATGACAGCGTTTGCTGCAACAAATGACCCAGAGACGATACCGCTCCCTGCCATTCCATTTCGGCACGTTCCGCTTGATCGTGATGGTGAGCCTCCTCTGTATCGGCTGAGGTTAACCCATCCCAATCCGTAACCTCAGCCCCCAGCTCTCCCAAGGCCACCAAACTACTAATTGTGGGTAAGAACTTCTCCACCATTGGCCCCTAGATGCATATAGTCTGTGCTATCACGTATCAGCGAGTAATAGCTGATACGGACAACACATCTAATTAGAGACTACTGGTAAGATTCCCCTCTGACTATGGGGTAGAACCGAACGTCGATAGTGGATTTAGCGGTGAAACTGAGTATTGATGTCATCATAGTAAACTCCCTGATAGGCTAGAACCCATATGTGGTTGGCTATCTATCGGGGAGATTTATGCACATGTACCAATTCAGTTAGCCGAACCATGTCGAAGGAATAAGTGCTTCTGGAGTAGCGGTCAGAGGACGTGCCAGGACCTTTTGAATGCCTTGGTGCACTAACTGACGAATTTGGCGATGTTGTTCTGCGGAGTAGCAGTTTCTTGGGAACTCAAGCGAACATTCACTCTCGGCAATCGTTATGTAACGAGCTGGCAAACGACTCAACACAAACGTGGCCAACCGATCACGGGCTTCTGAGCCAGCAAACACTTCTCGATGGGATGCTGAGGGCCCGGTAGCCAAAACATCATCGATAATTTCGTTAACAACAGGTAGCGCAATGTTGATGAGAGTATTGGCCATTGTGAGGATCTCCGATTCTTGATTGCAAGTAGATAGCTAGGGTCATAGACAGTCACGTTTTAGATGGGTGAACAACTAAAAATACGTGATTTCAACCATGTATTTCTAGTTGAAAATTCAATGACCGAAATTAGCCTGAATAAAGATGCAGTATAGCTATCATCTTGAACAAACTAATGGCGGGGATCGTTCCCTAGGAGATGATCCCCGCCTCAAGCTACCGCTATTCTTCCCTACGTCCAATCAGTGAGCCATCATCTTTAATAAAGACTAAATATTTCCTAGAGAAGTAAACCTGAAGCTGCTTATAAATAAACTATCGTTAACAGCTTCTGCAATATTTTTTTACCTGATAATCGTTTTGTTGCAACCTTGGCCGATAGCATAAACCTATGCAGTTGCTTATTTGTCCCGGTTATCATTCTCCTGCCCTAACCAATGCGTTTTTACAATCTTTGTTAGGGGTACTCACGCCAGAGCAATTATGGGTTTTACCAATTGATGCTATGCCGCGGGCCATGTTTTGGTTGCTTAATGCTGAGCAGCGCCCCCAGCAAGAGTGTTTGTTGCAAATAGTTGCCTTTAGCGCTGGTGTAGTGGCGGTTTATCCGCTCGTCTTGGCTTGGCAAAAAATGGGAGGTACTAGCCGCCTGATTGCTGTGGATGGTTGGGGTATGCCCCTGCTGTGTGCCTCAGATATTTATCGTGTCAGCCACGATCGCTGGACCCACAGCACTACCTACTTCCCCACACCTGCGGAAGGTGCGGGCTATTTTTATGCGGAGCCCGCTGTTGACCACTTACATCTATGGCAGTCACCTCATCTGGCTAAAGGACGAGGCTCGTTAGCGGCATCAGCGCCACGTTCAATGATGGCGCTAGAGTTTATTTGCGCTGTTTTATCACAGGAGTGATAACCGTTCTTAATTTTGAGTTATAGAACTTTGGCACAGCTGAGGATAGAGATTTTTGAACTGTAGACACACTTTTGGGAATTGGTATAAGTTGTCTAAATTTTTGTCATCGTGTGCTGACGTAAAGCAGCTGTGACATCAACCTTAAACCAAACTTTTGGGAACTTTGAACTCGCAGATGCAGAGTGCACCAAACAATTGCGAGGTGTTGGCAGGCTTTGAGAAATGGCTGATTTACCGTTGTCGACTGTTTAGGTCATGGCGAAAACTCGTTTTTCCTATGAAAATTGTCGAATCCTTTGAATCGTGATTGTAAAATAGACAACCATCAGCAATTACTCTTAGCTAGCATTTTTGTAACGACGCAGGTTCTGCTGACGCACTTTTTTGATCTCGCTCTATAAAATTATGACTTCGACGTCTGTAAAGCCCTCTGTTAAAGCAAGTTCCGTTATCCAGCGAGCGACTGGTGCCTTTGCTCTAATTGATAGTCTGGTGCGCCACGGTGTGCGTCATGTGTTTGGCTATCCAGGCGGGGCGATTTTGCCAGTGTATGACGAACTTTATAAGTTTGAGCAAAGAGGCGATATTCAACACATCCTGGTGCGTCATGAACAGGCTGCATCCCACGCCGCAGACGGCTATGCGCGGGCGACGGGCAAGGTGGGTGTGTGTATTGCCACTTCTGGTCCGGGCGCAACCAATCTGGTCACCGGTATTGCAACCGCTCAGATGGATTCGGTACCGATGGTGGCTATTACTGGGCAGGTAACCCGTAAAGCCATTGGTAGTGATGCCTTCCAGGAAACTGACATATTTGGGATTACGCTACCGATTGTTAAGCACTCCTATGTAGTGCGCGACCCTCGCCAGATGGCGAGTATTGTGGCTGAGGCGTTCTACATTGCGCAATCTGGGCGTCCTGGACCGGTTCTGATTGATGTTCCTAAGGATGTGGGTCTAGAAGAATTTGACTATGCGCCAGTAGAGCCGCGCTCGATTGCAATTCCGGGCTACAAGCCCACAACACGGGGTAATCCTCGTCAGATTAGCAATGCGATCGCACTTCTTCATACGGCTAAAAACCCCCTACTCTACGTTGGCGGTGGTGCCGTCATTTCAGATGCCCATGCAGAAATTGCTCAATTAGCGGAGCATTTTCATATTCCTGTCACCACAACGCTGATGGGTAAGGGGGCATTTGACGAACACCACCCCCTATCTGAAGGTATGTTGGGCATGCACGGCACTGCCTATGCCAACTTTGCCGTGAGTGAGTGCGATTTGTTAGTGGCTATAGGGGCACGATTTGATGATCGGGTCGCCAGTAATCTAGAGCAGTTTGCACAGCATGCCAAGATTATCCACATTGATATTGACCCAGCGGAAGTCGGCAAATGCAAAGTGCCAGACGTGCCGATTGTTGGAGATGTCAAGACTGTTTTAACCGAGCTGTTAGCTCGCCTCGATCAGCCAGCCGATTCTGCTCAGACCGGGGCCTGGCGAGTGCGTATCGATCAGTGGAAGACTGACTATCCACTGAAAGCTCCCATATATACCGAGCAGCTATCACCCCAGCAGGTCATTGAAGAGGTGGGTCGACAGGCTCCTAATGCCTACTACACGACTGATGTAGGTCAGCATCAAATGTGGTCGGCTCAATTTCTTAAAAATGGTCCCCGTAAATGGATCTCAAGCGCCGGTCTTGGCACGATGGGCTTTGGAATGCCAGCGGCCCTGGGTGTACAGATGGGTGTGGGTGATAATCAGGTCATTTGTATCAGCGGTGATGCCAGCTTCCAGATGAATTTGCAGGAGCTGGCTACGCTTGCTCAGTACAACATCAAGGTAAAGACCGTCATCATCAACAATGGCTGGCAAGGTATGGTACGCCAGTGGCAGCAAGGTTTCTATGGTGAGCGCTATGCCTCTTCCAATATGGAAGTGGGGATGCCTAATTTTGAAAAGCTAGCCGATGCCTTTGGGGTGAAGGGAATTGTCGTAAACTCCCCTGAGCAGCTGGACGAGGCGATTAGTGAAATGCTTGCCCACGATGGCCCTGTATTGTTAGATGTGTGGGTCCGTCGTGATGAGAATTGTTACCCAATGGTGCCCCCTGGCAAGAACAACTCTCAGATGATTGGTCTAGCCGAGCCTGCTACTAAGCGCCCTGTGGAATTTGTTCACTGTCATAGCTGTGGCAGTGATAACAAAGTCAGCCATCGATTCTGTTCTGCATGTGGCACTAAGCTGTAAATTGTTAATCAACAATTTGACCATCCTGGATATGGATGCGTCGCTTGGTTTGTTCTGCAACTTCGGTTTCGTGGGTGATGATAATAACCGTAATCTGTTGCTCATTGAGTTCATGAAACATGTTCATAACTTCTTGGGACGTATGGGTGTCTAAGGCTCCAGTGGGTTCATCTGCCAACAGGATGGCGGGTTGATTGACAAGGGCTCTTGCGATCGCAACCCGCTGCTGCTGCCCCCCCGACAGCTGATTAGGACGATTGGTCAGTCGATCACCAAGACCCACATGGGCCAGGGCTGCCTCGGCCCGTTGGAGACGCTCGGCTTTGGGAACCCCAGCATAGACCATAGGCAGCATGACATTTTCTAAGGCCGTGGCTCTGGGTAATAGATTGAACTGCTGAAATACAAACCCAATCTGTTGATTGCGGATATAAGCTAGTTCATTTTTATGAAGTGTTGACAGCTCACGACCTTCCAGGTAGTAATGACCTGTGGTGGGCCGATCAAGACAGCCCATGATATTCATCAGCGTAGATTTACCAGAGCCCGATGCTCCCATAATGGAAACATATTCGCTGGCTTCGATCTGTAGATCAATGCCCTGTAAAATCGGCACCTTCGTTTCACCAAGAAAATAGGTTTTGGTAATGTCTTTTAGGGTAATCATAATCAGAACAATTAATCACTACGTAACGCAATAATTGGGTCGAGCTGCGCCGCATTACGAGCAGGAATTACCCCTGCAACCAGTCCAACCGATGTAGATAACCCCACCCCGATGGCAATAGCTGTGGTAGAGACAATAAATGGAAAACCAAAGGCTGTCGCCGAAACAAACGTAATACCTATTCCAACAACAATTCCAACAGTGCCACCGAGCACTGAAATAACGATTGATTCGGTTAAAAACTGACTGAGAATATCCTCTTCTGTTGCTCCGAGCGCTTTGCGAATCCCAATTTCTCGTGTGCGTTCCACCACAGAAACCAGCATGATATTGGCTATACCAATGCCGCCAACAACTAACGAGATGGCTGCGATCGCAACAATTAGCGTAGTCAGCAGTCCCAGAATTGTAGACAGCGTTTCTAAAATGTCTGCCTGATTAGTGACTCTAAAATCATCTTCATCCGGGGATGTAATACCGTGACGCAGCCGTAAAATGTTTTCTACCTGAAACTGAACAGTCTCTAACTGGTTCTCATTGGCTCCCTTAACATAAATACCGTTGACGGCTACACCCATCAGTGAGTTGTTGCCAATGATGCGCGCAGACATGCTGGTAAGAGGGATGTAAACTGCATCATCCCTATCCTGTGGCCCCTGGGAACCCTTTTCTTCCATCACACCAATAATATTGTAAATCTCTCCTTGGATACGGATTGTTTCACCGATAGGATCTAAATTGTTTGGAAACAGATTCTTTTGCACAGTAGGGGCAATTACCACAACCGACTCAGCAACCGTCAGTTCCTCTTCAGTAAAAAACCGACCGCTTTCGGGGAATGTATTGCGGGCTTCAGGATAGGCCAAGTCTGTACCATAAACTGTTGTAGACGTATTATTCTCCCCATAAACCACCTGGGCGCGCTGTTGCAAATAAGCAGAGACAATAGTTGCTGATGGAGCCTGAGCCGCTATGGCCTGAGCATCTTCCCAGGTGAGTGTAGTGACCGATCCCTGGCCCTGGCTAATGCCGCCGCTTTCAGCTGCTCCTGCCATGACTTGTAACACATCAGTTCCCAGGCTACGAATGCTGTCTTCAGTGGATTTTTGAATTCCCTGCCCAATGGATGTCAGGGAAATAACCGAACCAATGCCAATAATTACACCAAGCATGGTGAGACTACTGCGAAGTTTGTTGCTCCACAGAGCGTCCAGTGCCATCGATGCAATCTCTAACCGAGAGATCCCTTGCTGTGGAAGTGTGTCGGGAGATGAACGTTTAAATGTGAGAGTCATGACAACGTTTGTTATAAAAAGTTCAATGTATAAGGGCTGATGTTGTTATTTGTTTAGGGCAGACCCGTCATGTTCAAGAGATTATTCGGTAGGGCGAGGGGGAAAGGCAAACCCACCCGAGCGCCGTTGCTCAGGCGGTGGGCTAATCAATACCTGCTCGTCGCCGTCGAGACCTTCGACTATTTCAGTCTGACTACCCGAGGTGACACCGGTTTGAATTGGCTGAAATTCAGGCTCACCATCGCTGTTCAATACGTATACTCCTTCTCCGTCAGAACGCTTTACGACTGCTGCATCTGGCACTAACAAGGCCTTCTCCAAGTTGCCAACTTCGAACTGGGCTTCCACATTCATGCCAATTTTTAACTGCTCGGCAGACTGTTCATCAATGGCAACTTTAACCTCAAAACTAGTGACATTTTGAGATACAGCCGCTTGGGAGGCGATATGTTCGACCTCGCCTCTGAATGTCTCTCCAGGAAAGGCATCGGCCTTAAAGGTGACCGGCTGCCCTAGCTGAATATTGGCAATCTTGGACTCGGGAAGATTTACCCAAACCTGGTTACGACTGCTAGAGAGCATCAAAATTGAAGATGAAGAGGCGTCTATCCCACCACCTCCAGAGGTTGACGGGCTCACAAAAGAACCAATCTCGGCATAGATCTGTGAGATTACCCCGTCAAAAGGAGCCGTAACTTGAGTGTCTTGAATTCTGGTTTGGACTGTCTGCAACGTCCCTTGAGCGGCTTGAATTTGTCCCTGGGCTTGGTCAATATCTTCAACACGACTGCCGGTTCTAAGTGCAGTTAAGGTTTGACGCTGTTGTTCGACTCTGGCTTCAGCCTGGCGTATTTGCTCTGGGCGGGTGCCTGTGGTTTGCAGTGTGAGGGCTTCTTGGGTTTCGTTTACCTGGGCTCTGGCGACATCGCGGTCCGTACGCTTTTGCTCTAGTTCTTCTTGGGAAATTGCCCCGGCAGTGTAAAGCTCTTGATAGCGAGACCAGGTGGCCTCTCTCTGCTGCAGGGTAGCCTGTGCCTGTTCTAGTCGCGCCGAGGCCTGGGCAATATCTTCGGTACGATTTCCATTTTGGAGTTCCTGGAGATTTGCGATCGCTTCGGCTAAAGCGGCTTCTGCGCTGGCAATGTCCTCTGATCGTTCACCTGCAACTAACCGGTCTAGATTAGCCTCTTGCTGCGCTAGCTGTCCCTGCATCTGCACCAATTCTCCCTGCAGGTTGGCGTCATCCATAATGGCAATCACCTGACCTTTAGCGACGCGATTTCCCTCTTCGACCAACAGTGTTTCAACAAGTCCCGATGATTTGGGGCTGAGGTTAATGGAGCGCACTGGATTAACAGTGCCGTTTGCAGTGATATAGATAGGCACTGTTTTTTGTTCAACCGATTCAGTCAAAAACTCTGTTTGAGAAGATCGGCCTCTCAGTAGACCACCACCAATCCGAATACCTATCAACACCAATAAAAATAAGAGCCCAAATTTGATCCAAGGCCCTTTCAAACCCTTAAGTTTGAAATTCATTGGTTGAGCCGATACAAACTTTGACAACATGGTGGTTTTTCAAAGAACAATAATTTAAGAAGTAAGTATTTACTTATTAATTGAGCAAAAAAAGGGGTTTACGGGCAATGCTAGCCCTCTGGACGAATACCCACCCATAGCGTGTCGATCAGCTCTTGCACTAGCTGCTTAGAGTCGGCGGCGCTTTGGGGAGCGCCGGGTATTTCACCCGCTAGGCGATTTAGCATTACTTGAGTAGTTACGCTGTTGATCAAGGTGCCGACTATCATGATTGCAATTGTTTCGGGATTGCCACGTCGCAAATACCCCTTGCCCATGGCTCGGGCTATAAAATCTGCCAGCAAGCGTTTGTGATGGACTGGAGGCGGCACGATATTTGGGGGAGCCTGGCGCATTTTTCCCTGGGACATAACCATCAATATGCGTGGAAAGACCTCTTGATAAAAGCCGAGCATCTGCCCGCAAAGTTCAATCAGTTCTGACTTAATGGCGACCGTTGGGGTTTTTTTGGCCAGAGCCTTAGCCCAATCAGGTTCTACCGTTACTCCCATGGCGGCTAAAAACAGGGCCTGTTTGGTGGAAAACCGCTTAAAAATAGAGGCTTCCGATATCCCTGCTTTTTCCGCAATGGTAATGGTGGACGCTCCCATACCTTCCACTAAGAAGACTTGCCGCGCTGCGGCCAAAATGTCTTCATTTGAGATTTTGGGGGGGCGTGCCATTTAAGTAAGTATCTACTTATTAATTAGCTTGGATTTTATAAAATGTCAACGGTGTGAGGTGGTTGATAAAGCAAGGTATTGGTCTGCTGCCTACAACGGCCCCAGCTTAGCGCCGTTGTAAAAATGGGTCAAAATATCGTTGTATTGTTTGCCCCGTTCAGCCATCCCTCGGGCTCCCCACTGGCTCATGCCAATGCCATGACCAAAGCCATTGCCAGCTACTGAAATGCTGGTGGGGCTAACGGCCAAGTCAAATTTAGTGCTGCGTAGTCCTAGCTTTTGGCGAAAGGTGCCACCCGTCACTGTTAAGGTGCCAGCATCACCAATAATTGTCATGCGATTTGCGCGGCCCTGGGGGCTGCGGTTAAGCACTTCTACAGCCTGGATTGTGCCAGGGTAGCCAAGGCGAGCTCCAACTTCATCCAGTGAAAACTGGGCTCTCCAGCTATAAACCGGAGCGTTTTGGTCAAAGTCGGGAACGCCTTTGAGATAGGGTACGGCCTTGGACCACACATGCTCTGAATTTTCGGTATGCCCCCCGGATGAGGAATGAAACACAGCTTCAATAACCCTGCCGCCATGGGTTAAGACTTTACCTCGGGTTGCGTCTACAGCAGACTGAGTGGAGGTCGCTTCGCCCTCTAACCCTTTGTAAACTTGAGAAGCCTGAGTGCTTTTGAGATCGTAGGCGTGACCAGCATTGGCTCTGTTCTTTTGATACAGAGCATAGGAACGGGCGGCAATGGCTTGCGATCGCAGTGCTTCCTGGGGCCAGCTAGCGGGCATCTCACTACCGACAACACTGTAGAGATAGTCGTCGATATTGACATAGTTAACAGCTGTTACACCGCTATTACTAGGAACCAGCTTGACTTTACCCCGATACCACCGTTCGCCAATCCAAACCACACCATCTCCCGAGGGTTCAAGCCAAAAAACGTTAGATTCGTCAAACGCGCTATGGCCATCCGTCAGCTCTAAACGTCCACCGTTACTATCGACACTAACGGGCTGCAGTTCGGGTAGCTGCATCACTGCTTCGCCTCGAGCGTCTCGAATGATACCCGTTGTCGAAGAGCCGATTTGCACCTGATTGGCGCTATCACGTATGGCAACCCTCAGTTCAACAGCATTAGCGGGCAGTATCCAAAGCAGCCACAGTAGGGCACCCCACCAACTATGACGACCGAGGGTTAGAAGTCTCAAAGGCCAAGAGGAAGTACGAGTCATGGCAGATAGTCAGGAATTGCAGTAGACATGAGCAACCAATTCTAAGATTGCCCAATATTAATGAACAGCGTTAGAACGTAATCAGCAGATGCGAGATGGTCATTAATAGAACACACCTTTTTAAGGCGTAGTTCAACAGCGCCAACCCTAATATCTAAAAAAATTGATGAACCTGAATCCAGTGCTGTAAAAGCAGCGGCAGTTCAGTTTCCTTAGCATATTGTCTACAGGGGTATGTGCCAGTCAGCTTGTGACAGTTTGCCCATGGGCATTAGCCACAGATAATACCAGCTTGGGGGACGTCCGTAGATATCGATATTTGTCAGGTTACAGGAGCTTTGCAGACTCATAAAGCCGTCGGACCATGGCCATAATTTTCTTGCCATAATTGGGGTCTGCTGCCCAACGACCGCTCAGCTGATCTACCAACACTGCGCTACCGCGGCTGACAAACCGAAACCTTGGATCGACTAATTCTTGTACTAGAGGTTCTTTGCTGGCATAGGCTTTAAGATGCTGAATTTGGGCTCTGACTCCGATGCGGGCACTGGGGAAGGCGGCCCCTGCCGCGGCGCCGCCAAGGGCGCCAATCCCTGCGAAATTATTTTGTGATGCTTTCACATCACCCCCAAACCGTAAAAATGTAGTTTCCACACACATCTGACAAAAGGCAATGTCATAGTTGACTCCCTCAATTACCCCTTCTTGTCTATAGATTTTGTGCAGGTCGGGAAAGTCTCTCAATGCCTGTTCATTGTTGTTTTTGAGAAACACCATGAGACTCAGCTCAGAAGCGTTACCGTGCCCCATGATTTGGTCAATTAGACCTGGACAAATTCCCAGGGCAGACTGAGTTTTGAGCTGAACTGTTCGACTAGCGGCATCCCAGCCAATCGAGATATTAAACTCACGCAGATCGACAGTTTTGATGTACACTACGTTGCCGTAGCGGACCCTACGAATGTCTTCGTTATTAGCGATGTCAACGCCGAGGCGTTCCGCTAGGTCAATGGGAAGGTAGGAATTGCTGTTAACGATGATGCCTTTTTCGTCATATTGACCACCGTTAACGGTGATGTTGACGGTGGGGAACTGTTGGACTGCAGTTGGAGGTGTAGTCGGGGGAGCACTACCGGTAATAGCGCGGCTCCAGGAGGCCAGACCGTCGGCTAATCCTAGAGCAAAGTCGCGACGACGACTAAGGAGCAGATTGCGATCTCGTTCATTCGTTAAATATCCCAGCTCCATCAAAATTGATGGCGGAGCGGCCTGACGACAAAATGCTAAGCGTCCCATGCCAGCGGCAGTATCAGGTTTGGCCCCTCGACTAGGCAACTGCGGGACACGTCGTAGCAGCGCCAGCAGCAGCAGTTCAGCGTGGGATTTACGGGCTTCATTACTGGCAATGTAGTAAGCAGTTGCACCCCGTACATTAGTATTTTGAAAGGCTCCCACATGGATTTCTAAGGCAATGTCACCACTGCGGTTACGGGCATTGATCCAACTGATACTCTGTTGCAGGCTAAGGTCATCGGGGACCGAGAGGACTTGGAATCCACGCGATCGCAACTCCGGTACAATCAGATCCCGAATACGAATCATTTCCTGGGCTTCAGTGACGCCATCAACCTTAGACCCAGAATCAAGGACCCCATTTTCAAATCCACCGTGGCCTGCTGAGATAAAAATTTGTGCCATGTGACCCTGTAAACCTTGCTAATCCGTGCGTGTCGCCAATTATCCCCGCAAGGATACATCAATTTTCCAATATTGGGGAATGTGGTCTGACGTAATACGTCCTAGGGGAAGGATTGCCTGTATCAGGCTAGTTGCACAATATGCTGATGCATGTACTGCTCAAGCTTTATTGGTGACTAATGATCTAGCGCGCGTTAGGACCATTGAAATAGCTGCTATCTGTTAGGCCAATAGTACGATAGCGTGATGGACTGTGCTGTCGCTCGGCTTCAAAAAATGACGCCTCAAAGAAGTGTCCCTCTGGCAAAAAATACGAGATCTTTTACCTAATTTTTCTGATGACAAACAGTCTGTAAAAAGATATCTACCTCTAGAAAGATGCTCGCTAGAGCAGATTATTGATATTGATTCAAAAAGTCGTAAACACTCAGCAAAGGTCTAAAAAATAATATATGGAAAAATATTGAATAGTGGCCCCATTTTGGGAAAACTATTCATATACCATACCCTAGCTTTGATCCAAGCAATAGGTTAGTCGTTTTCAGCACTCTGCAGCGATTATTCTTTTATTTCCTCTTAAGAATTCTAGATTTCGACTTAAGTCATAAAACCCATAAATTTGTGCACGGGCGATATGTGTTTTGTCCTTTTTATAAGACATTTTGCGGATAAGTAGTGGGGCTACTACTTGAAGTATGTATTCAAAAGATTAAGCAATGTGGCAAATAAAAAAAGCACCTACATCAATAATTTATGGTGTTAATAAAGATCTTTGTATAGATGTTTGTATCTGAACGTTGGAAATCATAGATGTTCAGATTTTTGAAGTGATGCGAGTGTAACTAACCAAATTGAGATTGGCTTTGAATATTGTGGACTTCCTTGCATGAGTGAACGGTTATATCTTTCAGATCTTTCAGATTCCTTAGACACTGCTGGAGGCTTTGTATCAGCTATGAAAACCTATGCTGTAGCTCAACCTAAATCATCTGTTATTACGCCTGAGACTCACCATGATGGCATTGCTGCCTATGTAGGCATCAGTGTTTTGGTGTATGTTTTGCTGTTGTTTATGTTTGCGCCAAGACAAAATCCTCTGAATCGTCGCAAATCATCTCTGTAGTTTGTGCAGATGATGGCAGTTTGAGTACTTCGCTAAATTAGAAGTAATCGTTTGATGTGTCCCTCTGCCTGGTTGTCACAACAGTCAGTGTTGGCTGCGTCTCAACATCAAACCCTCTTTGCTGCAGCCATCGTTGATAGCCATAAGACACTAAAACAAATTGTTGTCGAGAATTTGTATCGCACTGCCTGAAAGGAAATCGGAAGCGTTAATGATTGGTAAAACAATAAAAGAACTTGAGCCAAATTCTCTTCTAAGAATTTCCTAACTGTCTTGCACGGAAGCAACAACTGATTCTCTCAAGCTTGAGGCATGTACCTTACGTGAATTAGCCGCTCTCAACCTATAAGGTGAGAATTCACGGAATGGGTATCTGCTAAACAGGGGGTGCTACCCCTACCTCAGTATCAGTTAACAGCCCATAAATTGAGGCTATTAACTGAGTCAAAACTTTCAGTATCAATCAATAGAAGGGCGAACGAGGGGACTCGAACCCCCGAATGGTGGTACCACAAACCACTGCCTTAACCACTTGGCTACGCTCGCCGTGTTTCTGACTCATATCATATCATTCCTATCCGGCGATTACATGGTTTCATGATTATTTTGCTGTCAAAAGGTTAACTGTTGACCGGGCTGGGCTTACTGAATATAGTCTCAACCACTAGTTACATCCAGCATCAGCTCATTGATTTAACTAGTCGAGTCAGGCCGAAAATAGCATCAACCACAACAGAATTGTGGCTGGATTTCTTGGATACTAGAAGTCAAACAATGCATACGACGATTTAGTACAGTCCAACTGTCTAAGTTTTGAGGTGAGCGTGATTTCTTAGCTTTTTTGAGAGGGATGGCCAGCGTTGTCAAGTGAGCTATGTGTGTGGAGTTTTCTCAATCCCTGAAAAGTCTATCTGTAGGCGGTTTTGTGCAAGAGCTGCGTACAAGCCAGCGGCCAGATTATTAATTTACTGTTAAATTGGTACATTCATTCGGTCTGCAGATTAGTAAGCCTTTTTGTTTGCCAGGTCAGCGTCTGGACATTGGCCTAGAAAAGTTTATTTACCCTGACAATCTCATTTAAAACTTCTCGTGACATCTACAGCCTATCTCTTGATTTCCCACGGTAGTCGTGACCCGCGACATCAGGTAGCCATCAACCGACTAGCTCAGTTAGTCAGGGAGCGGCTCAATCCTTCTTTGCTGGGGCCATGGAGCCAATCTTCTAGTCCTTTAAGGGTGGAAGAGCGTTCTGCGGTGACGGTTCTAGGTGCGACAGGCTCGCTAAAGCCCGAGGGTAGAGGCTCCGCACTAACCACCCTGCCTAGAGTGGTGACATCTCCAGCTAGACTGCCCCAAGATCGCTTTATTGTAGGAACGGCTGTGCTAGATTTTGGGCTATTGCCGCTCCATCAGCAAATCTGTGAATTTGGACGCCGGTTGACTTCGGCTGGAATTGCTCGGCTGCAGTTGGTGCCGCTGTTCTTGCTGCGGGGTAAGCATGTGATGGAAGATATCCCTGAGGAAGTGGAGCTGGCTCGCAAACAGCTGGATGGGATGATCGACCTGGAAATAGGAGAACATATCGGTGGTTCCCAGGGGATGTTTGATTTGCTTACCCATCGATTTTCTCATTCTCCAAAGGATGGGCGCTTGATTATTGCCCACGGCAGCCGTCGTGTGAAGGGAAATCAGATGGTCAATAATCTGGCCAAATCTTTGGGCACATCTGTTGCTTATTGGACCAAAGAGTCTGATATTGAAAAGCAGACAATTCAGCTAATGCAGCAGGGATGCCCAACGCTGACAATTTTTCCCTATTTCTTATTTACAGGCGGAATTACTGATGCGGTTGCGCATCTGACTGAGGAACTGGCTGAGCGTTTCCCAAGAACGAGCTTCCGTTTGCTGCCACCGTTGGGGGCGACGGCGGATATGGCTGACTTGATTGTTCGAACGTTAGGCCACAATTCAAGGTCTGGTGGTGTTACTAGAACTGAGCGATACATTTTTTAGGGTTTTTGCTTTCAATGAGATAGATATGCCTTAAGGTTAAGGATGTCTTAAGAAATACTAAGCAGGCGCTGTATCGATTGTGGCAACACTCCCCAGGGGTGTTTTGACACAATCGGTTTGTATCCATCCCATACAGTTTTAATGTCCCATCCGTCTGACCAGATTACGTTCGGTAAGGTTTATTTAGTAGGTGCTGGTCCAGGTGATCCAGGTCTATTGACCCTTAAAGCTAAGGGATTATTGGAGCATGCGGATGTAGTGATTCACGATGCTTTGGTCAGCCCGCCGATTCTGGCTATGATTGGTGCTCATACCCAGGTGATTGATGCCGGTAAGCGTCGAGGTCGCCATTCTATGCTGCAGGTTGAGATTACCCAGCTTTTGATTGAACAGGCTCGGACCCACGCGGTGGGGGGTAGGCGCAAAGGGGGAGACCCATTCGTATTTGGTCGGGGGGGTGAGGAAATGATCGGCCTCATTGAGGCTGGTATTGATGTGGAAGTGGTTCCCGGTATTACGGCTGGGATTGCGGCTTCTGCCTATGCTGGGATTCCAGTGACTCATCGTGACTATAGCTCGTCGGTTACGTTTGTGACGGGGCATGAGGCAGTGGGCAAGTATCGTCCTAAAGTGAATTGGTCGGCGCTGGCCCATGGTTCAGAAACAATTGTGATCTACATGGGGATACACAATTTGCCTAATATTGTGTCGGAGCTGTCGTCAGCTGGGATGTCGGAAGAAACACCGGTTGCACTCGTGCGATGGGGCACACGGCCTGAACAGGAGGAGTTGGTCGGGACATTGGCTACAATTGTGCAACAGGTTGAGGACCAGCAGTTTCAGGCTCCTGCGATCGCAATCATTGGCCGCGTTGTCAATTTATATGAGACGCTAGCCTCTGTTTCCCCTATGCACTCCCCCCACTGGTCATCGACTCAGGCATGATTGTCTGTAAGATAGTTTGTTGTCTGACTACGGCAAACAGTACACATAGGTAATGCAGACGGTGGATGAAGAAGGCTATGTGATTGAGCTGTTAGTAGCTGACACCTTAGGTGAGCGCATTGACCGATGGCTGTCCCAGCACTGTGAACTATCCCGAAATCGCATTCAAAAGCTGATTGAGCAGGGGGCTTTACGTATCAACGATGTGCCCTGCTCTAATAAGAAAGTAACGGTCAATGTTGGCGATCAGCTGCAGCTTAAAATTCCGGCTGTTGAACCATTTGCGCTACTTCCAGAACCAATTCCCCTCGATATTTTGTATGAAGATGAGTGTTTGCTAGTGGTGAATAAGCCTGCTGGGATGGTGGTGCATCCAGCGCCAGGCCATCCCCAAGGCACTCTGGTCAACGCTGTTTTGGCCCACTGCGGTGACCAGCTTACGGGGGTGGGTGGTGTACAGCGCCCTGGTATTGTGCATCGCTTAGATAAAGATACAACCGGGGCAATGGTGGTTGCTAAAACAGAGCCTATTCTCCATGCTTTGCAGGCACAAATTCAGGCGAAGACGGCTCAGCGAGAATATTTGGGTATTGTTTTTGGTGTTCCTAAACCGTCTTTAGAAGACCCTGCCACAGGGGGGTGGGGAATGGTTGATGCACCCATTGGTCGGCATCCAAAAGATCGTAAAAAAATGGCGGTGGTGCCCATTGAGAAGGGAGGACGACGCGCCGTTACTCACTGGCAAATTCAGGAACGTTTGGGCAACTACACGCTAGTTCACTATCGATTAGAAACGGGTCGAACCCACCAAATTCGAGTTCATAGCGCCATGATGGGACATCCCATTGTTGGTGATGCAACTTATGGGGCAGGTCGGTCGGTTGGTGTCAAACTGCAGGGGCAGGCATTGCATGCAAGAAAGCTGACGTTAACTCATCCCGTCACGGGCAAATCTATTATTGCGATCGCACCGATTCCGACAGTGATGGACACACTGTTGCAACGTCTGCGCCAGCGATAAGTCGACGTCTATATTGAAAACAACTTGCAAAATTAAAGGAGGGGACTGTTACAGCTCCCTCCTTTAATTTAATTATTAGAGTGCTGTATAACACCCTCAACTCAAATCGATTAATTTCCTTGCTTCAGCTTAGCCACTGTAGCGGCCGCAACTGGGTCGTTAATAGGGAAACTAACTTTGCGATAGGGAACTGCCGCTCTAAAGTTCACAGTTGCCGTAGAGACCTGGCCAGCAAGTGAAGGCTTGCTATTGTTTAGACCACGAGCCATAGACATAAATAGCGCTGGGTTACCAGCCTTAGGCTGCTGCTCTTGAGGGGTAAACCGACGAAGAGTAGTTTGCAGGACAGGCTTGGGGAAGCCAAGAATAGACCGATAGTACTCGTCGTAACGGGGGGACTTTAGGTTAAAGGGAAGTTCGCCAGTAGAACGACTGGGTAAAACACGACGGCGCTGGTATGGCAAAATATCATCGCCAAAATTGTCTAGATACTCATCACTACCTAGAAGCGCATCCACAAACCCTTCAATACCTTTAGTTCCGACAACAATGGACCAGGCAATGGTCTCGTCTTTACCATAGACATCGCGCCCTAGAACTCGCTGCACAGTCTGCTCTACAAAACGATAGTTGCTATTCATTTTGTAGAAGCTGTTGCGATAGGTATTTGACAACAGCAGACCGCGAATAAAATCACGCACAGTGATTTGATTGCTGCGAAGCTGAGACTCTAGGAATTTTTCCCGGTCAGACTTAAAAGCATGGAAAAAGATCTGACGATAGGCTGCTTCAATCAGATCGTCGATATCAGTCGAAGACAGAATATTCTGAGTCGAATAAATCTTAGGCTGATCATCCCCAGGAATTTCATAGCCCTCAACCCGAGAATTTTGGCTAACCGGTGAGTAGTTCAGCAGAGGAATCGCCACTTGAGAATCTCCAGAATATGAGGAAATTTAACAAACGTTAACCATAACTATAAGGGGTTATGGGTGCAGGACCTGCCATGGCTGACAAAATATCACAGAGCTTAACATTGAAGAAAACGGTCGTTTGTCAAGCTGTCTATGGGTTTCTACCCCAACTATGAAGACGCAGAATCTAAAAACTGCCGCCATTGCGTTGGAGTGTTGCAGTTTCTTAATACATTAGAATTTGTTACAGAGAGCGCCACAACTCTTTCATTGGCTAACCATTGCTGGAATGAGCGCACATTATTTTTAATCGCTCGCTGCAGACTAGGAATACAGCAGGAATGATAAAACCCGCAGAGGGGCTCCCAACGGTTGTTATATCTGGGAAGTGCTGCGATCTCACCTTTATCTAGCGTATTTAGTAGCTGATGCCAGGTCTGTAAAGCTGTGCTGCTAAGAGCTGGCATGTCACAGGCTAATACTAATAGCCAGGTTGGCGGGTCGTTGTGTCGATGTTGCGTATTTTCTAAAATCATTGACCAACCCTGGGCCAAGGCAACCATTGGGCCGGCTCCTCCATGTTTTTCTTGGAGCAGCACAATCTCTGCCGGTAGTAGGTCACCATAGCGCTGTGGCCACGGGGTCAATACATAGACATTAGATGCGCAGCTCTGGGCAACCGTGCAGACGTGCTGTAGCAAGGGATGGGATTGACCGCCGTCCGATACGGTTAACAGCGCTTTATCTTGCCCCATTCGACGGCTTTGACCACCGGCTAAGACCAATGCTGCAGTGGTAGGGTATGGTGCGATCTCAGAGTTCATCGGCGACGTTTACGCTCTGCCCACTGTTGTCCTGTATAAAATATTGCCAGCCCCATAAACCCAGACAGCAGTGCATAAATAACTCTGATGCCCCAGCCAGCATGGACAAAGAGCCAGTTGTAAATGCCAAATGCTAGCCCTAGTAACCCAGTTTGACGTTTGCCCAGAGCAGTCAGCTGTGCCTGCAGCGAACTTGTATCGTTAGAGCGCTCTAAATTATTGAGGCGGATAGGTGGAGTGGCGCGAGTTGCGGTGTACCAATAGAACCCCAAGATGCCAGATTTAGAGGTTTCGCGTCGCAAAAACTCATTAGTTGCCTGGCGAGCCTGAGTTATAGATAGGCTTTCTTGCTCGGCTACTTGCTGCAACCAAATGTTGTATCGTACGCGGTGGCCCATGATTAACACCAGAGGCAAGGCCAGACCTAAAAGAAGCAAACGCACACTGGGGCTACTGCCAGTGGGTAAATAGTAAGTGAGTGCTCCCAATGCTAATCCCAGCAGTGCTAGCAAAATAGGGGTGGCAATTTCAGCAACTTCCAAAGAGGCAAGTACTCCCCCCACCATAGGTAGTGAATATACGTAGGCGTCAACGC
This sequence comes from Leptolyngbyaceae cyanobacterium, assembly GCA_050043105.1. Lineage (GTDB taxonomy): Bacteria > Cyanobacteriota > Cyanobacteriia > Phormidesmidales > Phormidesmidaceae > Leptothoe. The sequence goes on from JBHJIV010000004.1 coordinate 34,470, forward strand.
CCCACACAGCGGCAATCTTTAAGCCGATGGCGAGGCCACAGGCTAACGTGCCCAACATACAGTAGATGCCAAGATGCCTTTGCTGTAAATTCGCTTTCATGGGCGATGAAAACAGGTGATTAAGTGACGCCTTCAAACCAGAACCACAATGCAATTAACTGATGATGTTGCCCAAGGGTCGACAAACACGCCAACAACCATATCACTCGACTGACTTTTCGCCCATGACGGAGTCATAAGTCGATCATAATAGTACAATTGAACTATTATTGCATCTAAAACACTGCATTTAATCCTATGGAGTCTGGTTGTGATGTCTTCGGTTCAAACAGGTCAGCTCATTTCTTTGTTAACTAATAATGTCTTGATGGTTGTCATCGTTATGGTGGTCACTCTTTCCACTTGGTTGCGATGGCATTGGTTGCGAACAGGCAGTGATGCTACCTATGCTTTACGTCGTCGATGTCGCTGGGCGCACATCAGTTTTGTGCTGACGGTGGCGACTTTGTTGGGCATGTTGCTGAGTCTGGGGGCGCTGACCCTGCGGGCCATGATTGCTATTAATGCGTTGGTAATCGGAGCGATGGGCATCTTTTTAATCAGTGTGGTGACGCTCTTGATCGCTCTAGGGCTTTGGTTTGTTGACCTATGTTTTGACCTGTCTGTGTTGCCCACTGCCAAGCATGTAAGCAATCGTGATTTGTTGCGTGCTCGTCCGATTGCACTATTGCCGGTGTCAATGGCGGCTGGCACACGGCGTAGACGAGCCCAGCGACGACAGCGACATTATTAAATGGACTGCCCGTCTGGCCTAACTAAGCAGGAAATGTTTTAGCGATCGCAAAAAATGCTCCTGGCTACGATGTCGTAACCAGGAGCAAACGGTCTTAGAATTTTGACCCTTTGTTAGCCCATGCTGGCCAATTCAAGCTGAGTTAGAGAGAATCGCTTGAGGATTTTATCTGCCATTTGAGCAGGCATTAGCCCCAAAGCTGTTCTGGCCTCGTTTTGAGTGGCGTGGTCAACCAGGATGTCGGGTATCCCTAGACGGAATGTCGGTACGTTGATATTGCGATCTAGCAGTGCCTCGGCCACGGCAGAGCCAAAGCCACCCATTAAGCATCCTTCTTCAAAGGTCACGACCCGTTGAATTTTCTGGGCCAACGGCGCCAGCAGTTCCTCATCTAAAGGTTTTACAAATCGGGCATTAACAACAGTGGCCTCGATGCCGTGCTCGCTCAAGATTTCTGCAGTTTGCATGGCTGGATAAACCATGGAGCCGTAGCCGATTAGCAACAAATCATCCCCTTGACGCAGCACTTCCCCTTTGCCAATGGGAAGTGCTTCCCATCCTTCTTCCATCAGAGGGGCACCATAGCCGCTACCGCGGGGATAGCGTACTGCAATCGGTCCATCGGTATACTCAATACCCGTGACGACCAGTTGCTGTAGTTCAGCTTCATCTTTAGGTGCCATCACCACCATATTGGGGATAGCGCGAAGATAGGAAATATCGTACATCCCCTGATGGGTAGGACCGTCTGCGCCAACGATACCAGCGCGGTCTAAGCAGAAAAAGACCGGTAAGTTTTGAATACAGACGTCATGAACAATCTGATCATAGGCTCGCTGTAGAAAGGTGGAGTAAATGGCCGCGACAGGGCGCATATTCTCACAGGCTAGCCCCGCTGCTAGAGTCACCGCATGCTGTTCAGCAATACCGACGTCGATATATTGCTTGGGCAGTTTGGCCTGCAGCTTATCTAGACCCGTCCCTGTCGCCATGGCCGCTGTAATTCCAACAATTCTTGGGTTGTCTTCTGCCAGTTTGACCAGGGTTTCTGCAAAGACCTTTGAGTACTTGGGCGGTGTCGGTTTTGTCGATGGATATCCTTTGCCAGTGGTCAGGTTAAAAGGCGACTGAGCGTGATAGCCCACCTGGTCTTGTTCGGCAATTTCGTATCCTTTACCTTTTACGGTCGCTACATGGACAAGTACAGGTCCGCCTTTAGCATGGGCTTCCTTAAAAGTGTCAATTAGCTCACTTAAGTTATGGCCATCGACCGGTCCCATATAGGTGAACCCGAGTTCTTCAAAAACAGCGCCAACCTTAGACATGGCCAACCGCTTCATGCCTTCTTTGACTCGGTCTAACTCTGGTGAGAAGGATTCACCGACAAACGGCAGCTGTTTTAACTGTTCCTCAAGGTTGTCGCTGAGAAACTGCATCGGTGGGCTCAATCGCAATTTGTTTAGGTAGCGAGGAATTGCTCCAACATTCGGTGAGATGGACATCTCATTGTCGTTTAGAACAACCAGTAGATTGGTGTTGGGTAGATGGCCCGCTAGAATAATCGCTTCTAGTGACATACCTCAGGTGAGAGCGACGTCTCCAATAATTGCCGCACATTTATAGTCATCACCTTGAGAATCACGAGCTAGGGCCATGCCCAAGGCTGCGGAGATGCTAGTAGATGCGTGTCCAGCGCCAAAATGGTCAAATTTGCTCTCACAGCGTTTGAGGTAGCCGGCTACCCCGTTTTTTTGACGCAAAGAAGAAAAATCGTCGTACCGACCTGTAAGCAGCTTATGGGGATAGGCTTGGTGCCCAACATCCCAAACCACTTTGTCACGATCTAAGTCCAACGTTTGGTACAGGCTCAGGGTTAGTTCTACTACACCCAGCCCAGGCCCCAGATGCCCGCCGCTGTTGGATACTGTTTGAAGATGCTTTTCTCGAATTTGCTGGGCAATGGCTTCTAACTGTTTCACAGACAAGCCATGCAACTGGTTAGGATGGGATATTTCACTCAGATGCATGTTAAAGACCCTCTAGATCGTTTGCTGTAATTTATATGTGGCTTTTTTGTAGCGCTGCTGATTTTCAATATGGATACAATAGACAAGGTCATCTGCCAATTCAGCAACAGCTCATGGTTTGTCACTAATTCACTGTAGATTAGATCAGGGTTTCAGAGGACAATCATTACAAAATTACTGATGCCTTATTTAAGGATTACTATGCAAGAGTAATCTGTTTGCTCGCTACAGCACTGTAGTGTTTGCAGCAACTTTGAAGTGTCGAATGCTGGTTGGCTATATCTGTTCTATTGGACTTATTGAAAATGATTAATGTGACTGATATTCGTTCATTAAATCGTGGCTTAGTGCGTTCATTATTGGTGCCAGTGGCTCTTGGTTTGACAACGGCTTCTATGGTGGTTTTACCTGGCTATGCAGAGGACGATGACAACTATGCTGAATGTGTGGCCGATTTAACAGCTTCTGGGGTTGAAACACAGCAAGCTACGGCCAGCTGCGCTGGTGCTCGGTTCCCAGGTGGTTTGGGTAACTGTGTGGTGGATGTGAGCCAAGATGCTGGGATTGAGATAGCTGATGCTTTAGAAGGCTGTGAGCGTTCCCGTCGTCCGGATGAAGTGGCTGATTGTACTATCGACATTCATCGGGCGTTGCTAGATCAGCCGTTGGTCAGCGCTTTGGAACATTGCAGTCGCAGCTATCTACCCGAACGCTATGGTGTCTGTGTTGTGGGTCTGAGCGATGAGGCTGATTTAGCTGTGGATGATGCCCTTGATCGCTGTATTCGTGCTGGCTACCGCCCTTGGACGACTCTACCTAGACAATAGTCGCATCCAAAGACCATTGTCAGCATCCATTATCAAGAGGCCAACGGCTGGCAATGGGCATACGCCAGCCGAGGCCAAACGCGCGGTCAGTGACTTTAAGCACTGGGGGTGCCTGTCTGCGCTTAAACTCAGCGCGGGTAAGCAGGCGCACAACCTTTTTGACAATATTGGGCTCGTGACCTGCGCCTACAATATCAGCGGCAGATTGATGATATTGAATCAGACGCTCAAGAATATCATCCAGCACTTCGTAGGGGGGGAGCGAGTCTTGGTCGACTTGGTCAGGTCGTAACTCAGCACTGGGTGGTTTGGTGAGAATATTGGTGGGGATAATTTCAGGTTTGTTGGCTGTTTCAATCAGACCCAAGGCAGGCTGTGTTTGAAGACTGTTGTTTAACCAGTGACACAGACTGTAAACCCTGGTTTTGGGCACATCGGCAATAACGGCTAGGCCACCATTCATATCGCCGTACAGGGTTCAATAGCCCACGGCCATTTCTGATTTGTTACCAGTAGAGAGTAAGAGGTGACCAAATTTATTGGCAATGGCCTTGAGTAGGTTACCCCGGATGCGAGACTGTAGATTCTCTTCTGTAACTCCAGGCTCTGTGGCAGAAAAGAGATCGACGAAGGTAGTGTTAAATCCGGCCATTAGTTCACCAATGGGCAAGGTTTGGGTGGTAATACCCAGATTATGGGCGAGTTTTTCGGCGTCACTGATGGAGTGTTCTGAGCTGTAGGGGGACGGCATGAGTACCCCCAGAACGTGGTCAGGACCGAGCGCTGCGGTTGCGATCGCAGCCACTAACGCTGAGTCAATTCCACCACTTAGGCCGATAACAGCCTTGCTAAACCCACATTTACGGCCGTAATCCTTCACACCCAAAACCAAGGCAGACCATATTTCTGCCTCTGGTGTATTTATCAAAGGAAAGACTTTTCCGGGTAAAAGATTATGGTGTTCTAAACTATAGTCCACCACTTGAACAGCTGTTTCAAAACTACGGCTGCGGCTGACTACGGTCCCCTGGCGGTCTATGGCCACGCTGCATCCATCAAAAATCAGATCGTCGTTGCTACCCACCTGGTTAACATACACAATTGGGCAGCTGTGTTGGCGGGCTGCATGGGCAATCATTTTTTCTCTCAATGACTGTTTACCCACTGTAAATGGAGAGGCTGAAAGATTGACCACCAGATCTACGCCTGCTGCTACAACTTCAGCGGTGGGGTTTATCTCGTAGGCTCGCTGTCCCCAAAAATCATCCTCATTCCACAGGTCTTCACAGATAGTCACGCCAATGTGTAGCGAGCGGCCACCAGCCTCAAGATAAAAGTGATTGGGCTCAGTGCCCGATTCAAAATATCGATCTTCGTCAAAGACATCGTACGTGGGCAGCAAACGCTTATGGAAAACAGTTTTGATGGTACTGTCTGCCAATAGCGCCATGCTGTTATAAAGAGGCTTTTGCCCTTTTTTGCCAGCGTCAATGTTAGTTTGTGCTAGCCCCACCAGGGCCGTTAGCCCATCAGGTAAATCTTTTGCAAGTTGTTCCACTATGGTCTGCATCTGTTGGATAAATCCAGGCCGGAGTAAAAGATCTCTAGGTGGGTAGCCACACAGGGAGAGTTCTGGTGTTAGTAGCAGGTGTGCGCCTTGAGTCGCCGCATTATTGGCCGCTGCTAAAATCTGTTGGGCATTCCCGGTGAGGTCACCAACAGTGAGGTCGAGTTGAGCGATAGCGAATTTCATATTACACAAACACCATGGGTTTATCTTTTAGGGGTTCAAATGCTTCTGCATCAAACCTATATAGGCTGGCGGGCCGACCTGCACCGCGAGATGTTTTAATACCTGTGTCTTTTAAGAATCCTAATTTGAGCAGACGGGTACGAAAATTGGAATAGTCTGAAAAATCGTCACCTAAAATTGTGGTGTAGAGCTGGTATAGATCACTGAGGGTAAACATCTCGGGCAGCACATCAAAAGCAACGGGGCTATATTTGACTTTGTTGCGTAGACGCATGGTGCCATAGGTGAGAATCTCGTGATGGTCAAAGGCCAGCTCAGGTAGCTGACCTAAGGGATACCAGGCAATGCCGCTGACGCCGTCGGCGATTAGCTCTGCTTCGACATAGCGCACTAGGGCAAAGTAACTCACAGAGAGATAGCGCACATTGTAAGAATTTTCGGCCTCGCGCGGGTCGCGTTTGGGCCCACCAAAGGAGTAGAGCTGTTCAACATAGAGATTTTTAACGCGAATTTTTTCTGAGAGTACTCGATAGGAGGCTTTTTCCAGTGATTCACCTTGACGCACTAGAGTGCCCGGTAGTGACCACTGACCTAAAAAGGGTTCTTCGTGCCGCATCACTAGCAGCACTAGCAGCCGATGTTGTTCGATATCGACTGAGAAAATGACATTGTCAATGCCAACTTTGAAGTCAGCTAAGGGATGGTCGGGACGTTTTCCGGGCATGGATATAGGTTGTGTTGATCAATGTAGGCTTGCACTACAGCTGGAATTTCGTCTGGTTTTTCGGGACACCCCTGGCGGAGGGTACTAGAAGATATGTGGTGTTGGCTAAGGGGGGTGGCGATCGCAACATCTGCGCCTAATGCTCTCAACTCTGCTAGTTCGGCCTCAACTAATCCATAGCCTGGACGTGGAAAGACTAAAATCTGGGCCCATCGGATTACATCTGCTGAGCGATACCAGCTGGGTAGTTGTTTTACCAGATCTGCGCCAATGACAAATGTAAATTCGGCATCTGGCCAGATCCGTCTGGCGCGTTCTAGGGTGACGGCGGTGTACGGATGGCTCAGCTCACGGTGTAGTTTAATGGTGCCGGGTGTGTTGAGTTCTGCGATCGCAAGTTCCAGCATATCCATTCTCATTTCAATGGGGGACTGATTTTCTTTCCATGGATTGTCAGACGCCCACACAGCCACATGGTCAAACTGATGGCCCAATGTAGCTACAATACTACGATGACCGTTATGGGGTGGATCGGCACTGGTGCCAAAAAGGGCTATATGGGAGCGCTGAGCAGATGAAATAGTCACTGGCAGTTGTGGCAGGGCAACAAAATCTCCTATGGAATTATTTCGCATATCGTTGGGTGGATTTTGCATAGCGACTAAAAAAAACAGATAAGTTTTGAATATCGAGCAAATTGTCCAAAAAAGCAGTATGCAAAACTCATCGCATAGGAGTTTTAACTAACAGTAGCGAGTCGACTATGACGGGTGCAATTCGTTAGTTCCTGCAGAGCCGTCGAAATATCTGCCTGCAGCGCTACAGGACTATGCACATCTCGTACCGTTAGCGGTAGCTGAGCCACCGACTGGGTCGCCCGTGCTCGAATAGTCTCCAGTGTTTCTGCACCAATGAGCCGTTTTCCATGACGCATGACTGGGATTAGTAATTCTTCAGCGTCTGGTGGGGTGGCTTCTGTGGCTAGTCCCAAGCGATCCCCGGTAGCAGAACGAAATATCTGCTTGCATCCAGGATACGTCACCTTACCACTGGATTCCTTCATCACAGGGGTACCATCGATTTCCACGAGCTTGTACACGCCATTAACAGGGGCACCCGTCACTAGCTTGGTCCCCAAGCCATAGCCATCAATACAGGCTCCTGCTTTTTGTAATCGTAAAATTTCTCGTTCATCTAAATCACCGCTAGCAAATATAGGCACACCAGGCAGCTCCTGCCGTACCTGTTGCGATAGCACTGCCAGGTCTCCTGAATCTAGACGCACGCCTTTTAAGGGAACATTGTGCTTTTGCCCTAACATCTTAGCGGCGGCCACCGTATCGTAGGTATCAATCAGTAAAGGGGCTCCAGGAAAATAACGATGAAACGCCTCAAATGCCTCCGATTCACTTCCTTCTAAGGCTGAAATGGCCATCACTAGAGCATGAGCCATGGTGCCAACCGGTTGGCACCCTAGCTTGAGGGCGGCTAATACATTTGATGTGGCATCTAGCCCGCCAGCCAGAGCCGCTCGTGCTGCCCACATAGCTGCTTGTGGGCTAAAGGCCCGTCTGCTGCCAAACTCTAATAGGGTTGCATCTGGACCTGCCACATCTCGTAAGCGTGCAGCTCGAGTGGCAATCAGTGTTTGGTAGTTAATTGTATTTAGCAGATAGGTTTCTACTATCTGGGCCTGCCAGAGGGGGGCTTCAACCCTAAGCATTGGTTCATTTGCAAAGACTGCGGTGCCTTCAGGGACGGCCCAGATGTCTCCTGAAAATCGACCGGTTGCCAAAATGTCCCAAAATTTGGCGGGTGCTCCGACAAAAATATCCGTTGCCCTTAATCTGTCTAGTTGCTCAGGGGTAAATTGAAATTTTTCTAAATAGTCCATCGCGGCGGTTAATCCGGCTGCGATGAGATAGCCAAACCCCTCTGGTAAACGACGTACAAATAGTTCAAAACTAGCCCGACGCTGGTCTAACCCTTCACCGACATAGCACGCTGCCATTGTTAGCTGATACAAGTCGGTCAGGAGTCCATACTCATCAGGCTGTATTAACAGCGATGCATCGTTCATCATTGCAGTTGCTTTATTTCATTATGGTTATTCTAACTAAAATTAAAAGCTTGGTTTAGGTGATTTGAAAAAATATAGTCAAGCTCTCCAGACATGAGGATTGGTTATGAAAATCAATTTTGAGTCAGGCTCAGAGATCTTGAGACGCTCCTATGGCTCATGAAGTGGGATAAACGTTAGATTTTGTCAGCTGGGCTAGCTAGTGATCTCAGCAAACTGTATCTGCTTATGGGCTTATTTTGGTTCGTATTACTATAAATCTGACTATCTGCCCTCAACTTAACTATTCAGTACCCACATAAACTGATGGGCTTTGCTGGCCCGCTTTGGGTGCTTTCCCGCACTCTTTCCCATCACCCCTTCCCTTGTTAACAATCAGAAAGATATTCTTAAGAAAGACTACTTAACCTATTGCCCTGTCCCCATGGCCCCCTCTTCGCCCCTGATTGAACCCACGTGGATAACTGTTATTCGGCTGCTGCGTTGGGATATGCCTACCGGTCGTCTGATTTTGATGGTGCCGGCATTGTGGGCACTGTTTCTAGCAGCTGACGGTAGACCCGACCCGTTGCTGCTAGCGGTCATTGTTTTGGGTAGTTTGGCCACTAGTGCAGGAGGGTGTGTGGTCAATGATCTGTGGGATCGAAATATTGACCCAAAAGTCGAGCGGACTCGTCGCCGACCGCTGGCGTCACGGGCGTTAACGGTGAAAACAGGGATTGCGCTCGCAGCTGTTGCTTTTCTTTGTGCTATTGGCTTTGCACTATATCTAAAGCCTCTGAGCATTGTCCTCTGCTTTTTAGCCTCGCCCGTAATTATCCTTTACCCACTAGCCAAACGAGTTTTTCCAGTACCACAGCTAGTTTTAGCAATTGCGTGGGGGTTTGCAGTATTAATTCCCTGGAGTGCTGTGTCTGGCAGTCTGGGGGTGGCGGCGTGGCTGTTGTGGGGCGCAACTGTTCTCTGGACGCTAGCGTTTGATACTGTCTATGCAATTCCCGATCGCAAGTACGATGCTCAATTAGGCGTCAACTCTAGCGCCCGCTTTTTTGGTGAAAGTACCCCTGAAGTTGTTGGATTACTCTTTATGGGCACCGGCATTTTGTTGTTATGGTTAGGAATCTATAAGTCGCTAAGTGTCCCCTACATCATGACTTGGGCAATTGCCTGCGGTATTTGGTTTACCCATTATCGCAAGTTGCGAAACCCTCGACAGCCTGCCCATGTGTATGGGCAAATCTTTCGACAGAATGTAATTTTGGGTTTTGTTTTATTAGGCGGTATGATTGCCGGCTCATTAGTCGGATGAAATGTCGTTTAGTTAAAGAGATATATCACGCGACACGGATGGCTTCCTTTAGAACAGTTGAGCGCAGTTGTGGTTTCAAAGAGCGTTTGATTACTAGGTCAATAGGACATGTAAATAAGTCTTCAAGAAAAAACTTGAGATCCACATAGCGATCAAATGTAGCAGGACCATTAAAATCAACAAGAAAATCAAGGTCACTCGATGTTGTGGCTTTGTTACGTGCTACTGACCCAAACAGTTCTAGAGATTTCACACCAAAATTTTGGATACTTTGCAGGTTTGCTGGGATAGATGCTGCAACCGCTTTATGAGTCAGTATTTTTTTTTGGAGGTATCTGATGATGATTGAGCAGCACCCATATGCGTAAGGGTGTTGTGATTTTGCCTATTTTAGCAATTGATTAGGTTAGACAAAGAAAATACTGTCGATAGCTGTGCTAAGGCAGGGTTTCGGTAACGTAGTAACCCAACCTACGTTTTTTTTGGTTGTTTTTGAGTGAAATACTGCTTTAACTCACGACTGCTGACCAAATATCCGATAATTACGCAGCTTAAGATAGCCATCACAACGCTGCCTACAGAAACCACCATCGACAGTTCTGCTCCTAGAGCGACCAATAGACCGATCAAAGCGACAACGACCAAACTCAAAATCCCGATCAATAACCACTTGGCCCACTGGTGCCCCTGCAGTGTGAAAACCATAATGACAGCGGTAAACAAAATACGCCCTATTGCCCATAGATCGGCTGTAAGTGCTATCAGTACTGCATCTAATATGAGCAATACTAGAAACATTGTCCGTATTTGATTACGAGCCTTTAAGGTTGGAGTGGTAGATAATGACATCGGTTTTTACCCTCAAGCGAATATCTTTAGCTTATCGGGGATGGGGATTGCGCTGATTTTGAATACATCAAAACCAACGCATAATAGAGATAGCTGGTTTATTTCTGACCCTTAGCGTCGCTATTTATGCTAGAACTCCACTGCCACACTACATTTTCTGACGGTACCTTAACTCCAAGACAGCTGGTTGAGCGAGCGGTTGTCAAAGGGGTCAAAGCGTTAGCCATTACCGATCACGATACGATTTCTGGTTGGAGTGAGGCTTGCACTGCGGCTCAACCCCACGGTCTAGAGATTGTCCCTGGCATAGAGCTAAGTACGGTCTACAATGGGCGCTCCATGCATATTCTGGGCTTTTACCCAGACCCCAAAAAGCTAGAAACACCGCTAAATGAGCGCACTCAAGGACGTCACCGTCGTGCTCAAAAAATGGCCCATAAGCTTGCTGAGCTAGGGTTTCCGATAGAGCTGCCGCCGATGTCAGGGGCCATGGCTCCAGGGCGACCCCATATTGCTAGTGCACTATTGGCAGCCGGGCATGTTACCTCTCAGCAAGAGGCATTTCAGCGATTTATTGGTGACAATGGTCCGGCCTATGTGGCCTATGAAAAATTTACAGCTCAAGAAGGAATAGCGTTGCTGAGAAACTGTGGTGCAGTTCCTGTTTGGGCGCATCCCTATCTATTTAGGGGTGGGATTGTAGAAGAAGTGCTGCCTGAACTCGTAAACGCAGGTTTGATGGGGATTGAAGTGTACCACCCACAGCACAGTGTCAGCGAAGAGCGGGTTTTAGAAGAACTATGTGAACAGTACAATCTGTTGATGACGGGCGGTAGTGATTATCATGGTCCTCAACCTAAGCCTAAAGCGGGCAATATCGATCTCAATGGGCTAGAACTGTCGCTGGAGCTTTTGGACAGTGTCAAACAAGCGGCCGTGAGCTTAAACGGATAGGGCATCAAAAAATGCTGTGGAGCTCTATCCACAGCAGAGATATTTCTTCAACACTTGAGAACAGCTTCCTAAACCGATGTTGTTTCCTTAGCCATACGAGGATTCCACCGTGAGCGTTGTTCTTCAATATGCATGTTCTTGCTGTTCTTTTTCAAGTGACGAGGGCTGCTTTCAAATGCCAAGGATGAGGGCAGCGCATCTGCTTCGTATTCAGCCTGAATAAATGCATTAACTTCCTCATATGAGGGAGAAAAGCCATCGTCAGAGCCGCTAGATGTAACCGAAAGAGATTTTCTCAGGGTTGTTGAGAACATGCCTGTGCCATCGTCAAAGAAACGCTCAGTTGTTTCTCCGTACTGTTCATAGGGATAAAAACAAACGGACTCAGGTGCTTGAGCTGCGGCCCATGAAACATAGGCCCAATATTCACTAAAGGTGCCAAAGTCATTGGCTGAGCGCATCATCAGCAATAACCAATGGTCTGCAGAGCCATAGTATTTATTGATTTGTTGGGCAAATGACTTAAGATAATCCTGCTTAAACCACATGTGGTGAGGAATAAACGTACCTGTGCTATCTGTTAGCGGTGTGACCTCTAGAACAGACTGTATCCAAGTGTCCCATTTGCCAACAATTGTCGGGTTGCCCCAGCCATTGTGCTGCAGCAGCGCAAAGACATGCTCAAGAGAATCACCTTCACCACGCAGAGCTGGCCATGTAGCTGCTGGTAATAAATCACTATCCCAAACTAAATACCACTCGCTCAGATCAGGGATGCCTTCAAAGGCACCCAGTTTTAGAAGTTGCTGATAAAACCAGCCAGGATTATAGAGAGATTTTCCCAAGTTTAGTTCTGCACAAACTGATGTTTTGGTGAGATCGCTAGACTGAAAAAATAGCTCTTCGTTGTGAATATGTAGCGGTACTGTTTTCCAGCTTTGAGAGAGTTCCTTTAGGGGAGTGACCTGATCGGGCAGCGTAATAATATGAATGGCGCGGGGCTGATAGTGACTAGTCAGCCCTTCTATGACTGCCCGTGTATTCCACCGGACACAAAAGAGAGGAATACCAATATCGAAGGTTTCGTGTGCCATAGCGGTCTTAATGTGTGTGAGGTAAGTAGGGGCGTACCATGCCCCTACTTATTAAGTTATACAGGAGATAGAACCTCTGATGGACCTGCAGAATGTGCCTTGACAGTTTCCATGAGGCTATGGCCAGTCGTAGATGGATCTTCTAGACCAACGTCGCTACATAGGGGATCTATGCCTAGTCCTTGCCTTGGATAGTCTTCGCAAATTTGATGATAGGTATTGATAGCCTCATATAACTCTTCCTGTGTTAAAGAATTGAGATAACCACATTGACCAATTTCGCCTTTAGGTAAGGGGGCTGCTAAGTTGCCGCCGCGTTTTAGAAAAATTTTCTCTTGGGAAGCCCAAAGAGTTTCCTTGTTCAGCAAGACATCATGCCAGAGGCTAAGGCCAAAGGAACTGATCAACTTCAAAATTCGATGGAATTTATCAGCCGTAATCCAGTTCTTGCGATAACTGAGGTAAGCGCCAAAGCCCATCCCAATAGCTTCGGCGTGGCCTTGTAGCTACCCTGCTTCAATCTCGAAACCGGGAGACCAGGTATGACCATAGGCGTGGGGGCGACATTGGTGAGTTTCATAGAGATTGTCGTATTCTGCCTCAACATAGCTTCTAAGAGCTGCACCCAGAATTTTCTGAGAAAGAGCACTAATCTCTGATCCTGGCTCACAATTGAGAGTACCAAAACGAGTTTCAATGAGTGCTGGGCCTGCTTGTTCCATGTATTCAAATAGCTCCAGATCCTTGATCGCAGCCATTTTGATGATCTCGATAATGCCGTGACGCAACCAACCCTCCCGTAGTGTCTTGAAGAAGAAACGGTCGGTCAAAGACAGAACTGGAGCATGGTAGGCCCCAAAGCGATTCTTGTAGCCAAACCCATCACAGCAGGTACGAGGAGATGGACCTGCAACAATACCTGCCACGATGGACGTGGAAAGCATAACGTAGGGAGTGTTGCGGTGATAAAGAGCACAGGCAAGACCACCGGTATCGGCAATAACACCACCACCAATGATCAAAACGGGTTCATGACGACAGACGCCAAGGCTCTTGAAGTCTCCTAACATTTTCTCTACTGTACGAATGCCCTTATCGACTTCCATCGCTCGGTAAACAAGCTTTTCTAAATGGATACCGTGGTGCTTGAAGTATTTGTTGACTTGTTCGCCGTAATAGGTTTCAACATTCTGATCAACAAGACAAACGCATCGCCCATGAGAAACATACATGTCTCGTAAGACAGTTTGCTCAGGATCTAGGCAATTCTCAACAACTCGAATAGACGTGAATGTCCGTGAGGTCATCACGGCTTCAATGATTTGATCATCACCAGCACTGACCACATGAGCTTCGCTCTCACGATAGCTAGAAGTTGGGTAGACCGCATGTGGGTTCTCATCCACTAGCCTAGCCGCCAGCTCTCTGTAGAAATCGCCATCGGCACTTCGAATGAGACGTTCTAAATGCTTGCTGGCTCCCAGATTTGACTGATTCACTCGATTGGCAAATGTAGCCCACTCATTCCCAGCTGATTGGTCAAACGCAGCAATCACTTCAGCCAAAAGCCCAAAAAATCGACCAAGAGACAAATTCAGACAGCTTCGCAAATTGCGACAGGCAGATAACCCTGCGATCGCATCTGCAGCCTCAAATTCTTTACCCAGTTCCTCAGAAAAGGCGGGACTATTCACCAATGTGAGAATCAAATTTCTAAAGGACTCGCCACAGCAAATGGTCTCAATAGCATTATCCAAATTTTGGTATGCCATTGGAGCACTGTCGTATGCCGAGATAAACGCTTTAACAGCCGGGGTGGTATTTGCCATTATTGTTCCGAGAAGAATAGCAACCGCAATATAACAAACTTTACAGTATCAGACAAAACCACTGAAATCTTAATGGACCCACCTAAAGAGGTAACTTTATTGATGAACTTCTTAGAAGTAACTTAGACTACATCAAACATGATGACTTTTGAGTTATGAAAGCTAAAACAACAGAATTTTATTTGTCTGTAGAATAAAGAGATTGCCCTTCAGTGCCTTATATTCTACATTTTCAATTTTAGAGTATAACCACATCGTTGTGTAGTGAGTCTGTGAGCTAGAAGACTTTTTGGGGTTGAATTATTATGAATATATGTGCTGTCGGATACTGTTTGATTTTCTGTTTTGTTGATGGCTGATAGCTGATAATCGGGTGGTTTTATTCTGATAGCTGCTTTCTTTGTCATGAATTGATGCTTTTCGGCATCTTTTGACATATGTCTATCTAAATCAGTGAGTTGCTGTGTTGTTGAAAGCGGAGAGTCTGTATTATGTGGGGTGATGAGGGTCTCTAGCTGTTACTATGCTAATGAAAGCCTGTGGAGTGACTCAATGATGAAGTATACTACGCTGGTAGTATTGAGCGGCTTGGAGGCAGCAGCGAGTATCGCTTGGTCGATGGGCGTTTCGTTGGCTTGATACCTAGGAATTTGTCTTTTGAAGAGGCCGCTGCGCTACCATCAAGGACGGTCACGACGTGGGAATCTCTTTTTAGTCCGTGCCGTTGTCTCTACTAGAGAATCCCCTGACCTAAATTTCTTTAAAAAATAAGAGTGTTACATTTGTCTGGGAGTTTATTTTCACCAAGGCTCTGTATGAGACGGATGACAGGATTTCTCAGCATAAGTTACTCAGCCAAGTGTCAGAGTTAGTTGAAAAGGGAGCTTTAAGGTTCGTGACTGAGCACCTTGGGAGCCTTGGTGAGGTTAATTTGGCTAAGGCTCACGACCGTTTAGAGGCTCACGCCATGATTGGTAAATTAGTGTAGTGCTTTCGAGGGTTGAGGCTTGACACTCAGTCTGTGGGGTGAATTCTCTGCTGGCAGAGGGAATGACTAACCGGCAAGATATAGGCCACTTTCGGTGCAGATGCCGTCTAACGGTCGGTCCCAGCTATTTTGAGGAATTTGGGGTAAACGAGCAAACTCAAAAACGATACCAATCGTGGGTTTACCCCGCCAGTTTGGTTTGCTGAGCATGCGGTCATAAAAGCCACCGCCGTAACCCAGGCGATATCCTTTGATATCGCAGGCAACTGCTGGCTCTAAAATTAAATCTACTCGGCGAGGGTCCACTTGAGGGGAGGTGGGGTCCGGCTCTGTGATGCCATAAGTGCCAGAGCGCAAGGGCCAGGTACAGCTAGGAAACCATCTGTGCCAAATCAGCTCTTTCCCTTGGCAGCGAGGTAACCCCCAGGAGCGTTGCTGGGCCAGCAGGCTACTCAGATCTGGCTCATGTCGAAAGCTGCAGTAGGCTAGGACTGTCCGTGCTTTTTGAAATGTTGACCATTGAGCCAAGTGGGTACAAATGCGATCGCATTTCTGCTGCCATACCTGCGGCGGCATCGCCTGACGCGCCTTTAGTAAAGAGCGGCGCATCTTGGCCTTTTGGTCTTGGATTTTAGCAATAGCCGCTGGCTTGTAGGTCTCTGACATCATTGCAACTGACCGGTTAGGTGTCGCTATAGTACATCAGATGGATCTCAGTCATCATTCACGCTAGCGTAGAAAACACTAACCTTCAGGGAGTCTCTACCATTACTACTGCCCCACCGATTCAACGCTTATCTCAGGATGTGATCAGCCTGATTGCAGCGGGAGAAGTTATTGATTCTCTAGCTGCAGTTGTAAGAGAGCTGTCGGAAAATGCGCTGGATGCTGGGGCCAACCGGATTGCTATTCACCTCTGGCCGGAGATGTGGCGGGTGCGGGTGACGGATAATGGAGCCGGCATGGCGCGTGCTGATGTAGAACAAGCTGCAACAGCCCACAGCACCAGTAAGATTCGCACCTGTGATGATCTGAGTCAAATTCAGAGTCTTGGGTTTCGGGGTGAGGCGCTCCATAGTTTGGCGCAGCTATCGGAGTTAGAGATTCGTAGTCGTGTGGCGGATGATACGGGCTGGCGGGTGAGCTATGAACCTGAAGGTACGATATTGACGATTGAAGAAGTTGCGATCGCACCCGGCACGGTTGTGACTGCTCAAAATCTCTTTGCGCGTTTGCCCAATCGTCGTCAGGTGTTACCGTCGGTGGCTCAACAGCTACGCCACGTACAGCAAACGGTTCAGCAGTTAGCGCTCTGTCACCCTCAGGTGACCTGGCAGGTAGCTCATACTGACCGCGACTGGTTTACTCTCTGGCCTGGTTCTACGGCTAAAACGATGCTGCCCCAGATTTTGCGGGATGTTACTGTTCATGATTTAGAGCAGGTAAGCCTCAGCGCTAGCGATCTTGGCTGTGGCCAGGGACAGCTAGCGTTATTGGTGGGGCTGCCAGATCGCTGTCACCGTCGTCGACCTGACTGGGTGCGGGTGGCGATAAATGGTCGCACGGTGACGGCCCCTGTGTTAGTCCAATCGTTAATTTATAATTTTCGTCGTACCTTACCGCGCGATCGCTATCCGGTCTGTTTTTTGCATCTGCAGGTCCCTGCTGAGCAGATTGATTGGAATCGTAATCCGGCAAAATCAGAGATTTATTTGCAAGATACCGAAGGATGGTGCGATCGCATTGCTCTAGCTGTTGAGAAGACTCTACGATTGTCTAATTTGTCAGACAGTGCTCAAACTCAGCGGACTAAACAACTTTTTAAGACGGCTGAGGATGTTGGCAGTTATGGTTCTGGTGATAACGACCTGCCAAGCCAGCTAAAGGCTATTGCTCAGGTGCAAGAGACTTATATTGTGGCAGAACATAGCGGTGGCGTCTGTTTGGTAGAGCAGCACATTGCCCATGAGCGTGTCATTTATGAACAGATTAAGGCTCGCTGGCAAACTGTTCCCATGGAGCCTGCCATTATTTTGAGTCAGCTAAGTTCGCGACAGGTGGAACAGCTGAGACGACTGGGTATAGATGTGGATCTATTTGGTGAAAATCTGTGGGCTGTGCGCAGCGTACCTGCTCCGCTGGCTAAGCGAGAAGATTGTGCGGATGCGCTGTTGGAGCTAAGTTTAGGGAGTGATGCTGATGCTGCGATGGTGGCGACTGCTTGCCGTACTGCGATTCGGAATGGGACTCCGTTGGATCTAGATACTATGCAAACGCTTTTGGATGATTGGCAACGGACTAAAAATCCAAGAACGTGTCCCCATGGGAGGCCGATTTGTTTGACGTTGGAGGAGTCGAGTTTATCGAGGTATTTTCGGCGGCATTGGGTGATTGGGAAGAGTCATGGGTTGAGGAAGTAGGGGTAGGTCTTGTGCCTGCCCTGAGATATGGTCGTTTTAACCGGTGGGTTGGTAGCGGAGTGGGTTGCTCAGGGCTTTCCTCCCTGAAACCCTCCTTATGTGGGGACCTCCGACGTCCCCCCGCCCCTCGCACAAGAGGGGCACTGGCAGTTCGCTTGAGATGGTTGCACTGGTGGTCGGTTGGGTGGTTACGCTGCTCCGCGTTCGCTCCACACCGTAAAAGAGCAGTTGTCTCTTTTGGGTTGTGACTGTTTTCTCTGGGTAATTTTTTTTCTGGGGGGTGGCTTTAAGGTTTTTCTCCCAGGAACCTTTTTCACAGTTGCTAGAAATTCTAAGGACTCATTAAAGACAAACCTCGTGCCTTCAATCACACTTAATCTAAGTTGCAGAGTAAATCGAGAACCTCTCCTTTTAGAATTTTGTTGCAACGCGCAAAATTCTAAACCACCTCGCCAGCTACCTTGCCAATACTATTGTTATGAGTAGCCCAACTCCTCTTCCGCCGGGTTGTAGGGCGGCGGAACGCCCTGCCCAGGGGGTGTGGGGAACTCGGCGGGACCCCACGCAGCCGGTTTTGCCTTCTTGGGATCACCCCAAGCAACCAATTTTGCTTCTTTGCCGACATCACAAAATTGCAAATATTCCCAAACCCTATCAATCAAATCAGAATCATTAGAATCAAACCACTTAATCGCTGTTTCCTTCCTAAACCAAGTCCTCTGGCGCTTAGCAAACTGCTGTGTATGACGAATAATCAGCACAGCGGCTTCAGCCAAAGTCCTAACCCCAGCCAAATGCTGCTTAATTTCCGCATATCCCAACGTATCTAATAGCGGCAACTCCGCACCGTAACGATTGATCAACGTTTGAACTTCTTGCACAAAACCAGCGTCTATCATGGAGTGCGTTCGCTGAGTAATACGCTGGCGTAGGTTTTCGCCGCAGTCTAACCCTACATATATAAGCGGGTAGTCTGGCGGATTCTCGCCTTGCTGGGCCGAAATTGTACGTCCCGTTGCATAATAAACCTCCAGCGCACGCAGGGTGCGAACTGCATCATTGGGGTGAATCCGTTGGGCCGCATCTGGGTCAACCTGTTGTAAAAATGCATAACATTGGGGTTGCCCCAAACCAGTTAGCTGCAGACGCAGATGTTCTAGGGGGCCAACACGGGGAATGATTAAGCCTCTAGCGATCGCATTCACATATAGCCCCGTCCCGCCTACCAATAAAGGTATCTGCTTGTTCTTTACGTGTATCTGCTGAATTAATGCTTGGGCCTTTGCTTGATAATCGGCAACTGTTAAGGTGTCAGTCGGCTCACATATATCAATTAGGTAATGAGGTGCCTGCTGCTGGTCTGCGACCGATGGTTTCGCTGTACCAATATCAAACTCGCGATACACCTGTCGCGAATCAGCTCCCAAAATTACCCCGTTTAAGCGCTGAGCCAGCTGTAACGCAAGCCCAGACTTACCCGATGCCGTTGGTCCAACGACTATAATGAGAGATGGTACATAAGAACCAAACTTAGAACTGATTTTAGTCAACGAAAATTGCCTATTTATTTTACATGTAAATTTTTTTGATCCATCCCCGATAAATATGCTTTCTAAAATCCATGCAGAATCGCTTTTAACACGGTTGTGCTAGAATTCGGGGGCACAATTTCATTTCTAATACTACCGCGGCTTTACGACCGTCTTAGGAGATAGGAACGCATGACAACCGATTATGGTGCTGATCAGATTCAGGTGCTTGAAGGCCTGGAGCCTGTACGCAAGCGACCGGGTAAGTATATTGGCAGCACCGGGCCGCGGGGTTTGCAGCTCCTAGTTTACGAGGTTGTCGATAACTCTGTAGACGAAGCTTTGGCAGGCCACTGTGGCAATATTACTATTGACTTAAATGCCGACGGCTCTGTTACCGTTACCGACGACGGGCGTGGTATTCCAATCGATGTTCATTCTCGCACTGGTAAGTCTGCCCTAGAAACTGTCATGACGGTACTCCACGCCGGAGGTAAGTTTGGCGGTGGGGGGTATAAAGTATCCGGTGGTCTCCACGGTGTCGGTGTGTCGGTGGTTAACGCCCTATCCGAGTGGGTAGAAGTCACCGTTTGGCGCAATAAAAAAGAGCATGTGCAACGCTATGCACGGGGCGAGGACCAAGGTGAATTAGAGGTAAAAAGCGGCGCCGGCAGTCGTACGGGCACCTCAGTCAGCTTTAAACCTGACCAGCTAATTTTTACCGAGAGCGTTGAGTTTGATTACAGTACGTTAGCTGGTCGTTTACGAGAGCTTGCTTATCTTAATGCCGGTGTTGACATTACCTTTACCGATCATCGTCTGGAACTGCTTAAGACTGATGAACCTAAGGTAAATCGCTATTTTTATGAAGGTGGTATTCGCGAATACGTTGAATACATTAACAAAGAGAAGCAGCCGATTCATCCCGACATTATTTATGTTACTGGTGAGAAAAATGGAGTACAGGTAGAAGCTGCTCTGCAGTGGTCTGTCGATGCCTACTCTGATAATTTGATGGGCTTTGCCAACAATATTCGCACTGTGGATGGCGGTACTCATCTAGAGGGTCTTAAAGCGGTACTTACCCGTACCATGAACAACTTTGCCCGCAAGCGCAATAAGCGTAAGGACAACGAGTCTAATCTAGCTGGCGAGAATATTCGTGAAGGTCTAACAGCGGTAATTTCTGTTAAGGTACCTGAACCCGAATTTGAAGGTCAGACTAAGACAAAACTGGGTAATACCGAGGTGCGGGGTATTGTCGATTCTCTGATTGGGGAAACCCTAAGCGAGTATCTAGATTTCAACCCCAACGTCGTGGATTCGATTCTAGAAAAGGCTATCCAATCCTTTAATGCGGCTGAAGCTGCCCGTCGTGCCCGCGACCTAGTAAGACGTAAATCAGTATTAGAATCTTCCACACTGCCGGGTAAGCTTGCTGACTGTAGCTCTCGTGACCCAGCTGAGTCAGAAATCTTTATCGTTGAGGGAGACTCTGCGGGCGGTAGTGCAAAGCAGGGGCGCGATCGTCGCTTCCAGGCAATTTTGCCACTGCGAGGTAAAATTCTCAACATTGAGAAGACTGACGATTCAAAGATCTACAAAAACAACGAAGTCCAGTCTTTGATTACAGCACTAGGTCTGGGTATTAAAGGCGAAGAATTTGATTCATCGCAGCTACGCTACCATCGTATTAGCTTAATGACAGACGCCGACGTAGACGGAGCCCATATTCGTACGCTACTGCTTACATTCTTCTATCGCTATCAGCGGGCTTTGATTGATCAAGGATTTGTGTATATTGCCTGTCCTCCACTGTACAAGTTAGAGCGGGGACGTCGACATACCTACTGCTATAGCGATCAGGAACTGCAGCGGGGCATTAGTGCGCTACCCGAGAACGCTAAATACAACGTGCAGCGCTTTAAGGGTTTGGGTGAAATGATGCCTGCTCAGCTATGGGATACCACGATGAATCCTGAGAGCCGAACTCTAAAGAAAGTAGAGATTGAGGACGCCGCTGAGGCAGAACGCATCTTTACGATACTGATGGGGGATCGCGTAGCCCCCCGTCGTGAGTTTATTGAAACCTACGGTCCTAAGCTCAACATGGCCGATTTGGATATTTAGAGCTTAATTTCTTTTGAAATAGTAGCTCCGATATCTTTCTTGAGTAGCGGGTTGTTGCTATTGTTTAGATGGCAACAACACTCTGCTATGAGCGTTTGAGTGGATGAATGTCGGAAATTAAATCTAAGCAACAAAAATCAAGCTGTAGTAGCTTTGTTTGGCAACTCCAAAGTGTGCTGATTGACCCTAGTACTCGATGGCTTAAGTAAGCCAACTATTTAAGCTGTCAGCGGTTTACCTTTGTAGGTCCACTTGAACGGTTTGGCCATGGTTCGGTTGAAGTAGTCAACAAAGTCAAGAATCTTAGTCTTGAGATCAGTCTGGCT
>JBHJIV010000005.1:0-8383 GCA_050043105.1 Leptolyngbyaceae cyanobacterium
CGTGCCCCTTCAGACACACTGCCGACTAGCAACAACCAGGCTAAGACTGCGCCTGTCTGCCAGCTATAAATTGCTAACACAGTATTTAATCGCCCCATGTATCATCCGCGTGAGAACCCAAAGCGATTGTAAAGCGTATATTAGATCGTTGATGAATGCGGTTCCCCAATCACCCTTGGACTGCTATCTTGATGGGGAAATTCAGTCACAAGCCACCGCATGGGGAATACCTACAAGCGAGTATTACTAAAACTTAGCGGCGAAGCCCTCATGGGCAATTTGACCTATGGTATTGATCCAACAGTCGTAGACGCTATTGCTCAAGAAATTGCAGCCACTGCCGAACAAGGAGTTCAAATTGCTGTTGTTGTCGGAGGTGGCAATATATTTAGAGGAGTTAAAGGGGCCGCATCCGGTATGGATCGAGCCACAGCAGACTATATCGGTATGCTGGCAACTGTTATGAATGCGATGACCTTGCAGGATGGGCTAGAACGAATCGATGTGCCCACACGGGTTCAAACAGCGATTTCAATGCAAGAGATGGCAGAACCGTATATTCGACGTCGGGCAATTCGACACCTTGAAAAAAACCGAGTCGTTATTTTTGGTGCGGGTTCCGGTAATCCCTTTTTCACAACTGATACTACCGCCGCCCTCAGAGCTGCTGAGATCAATGCAGAAGTGCTGCTTAAGGCAACCAAGGTCGACGGTGTTTATGACTCTGACCCCAAGACAAACCCTGACGCAAAACGCTACACCAGCTTGACCTATAGTCATGTTCTAGCCAAAGATCTCAAAGTAATGGATGGTACAGCCATTGCACTGTGTAAAGATAACAACATCCCCATCATGGTGTTTAACTTAGCCATTGCTGGCAACATTCAACGCGCCATGAGCGGGGAACCGATTGGCACGATTGTGGGAGGCTCTTGTGAAGTTAGCTGATATTAATGATGTAGAACAGGCGATGCAAAAGGCTGTTGAGGCCACTAAGCGTTCTTTCAACACTATCCGCACCGGACGCGCTAATGCATCGCTGCTAGACCGTATTTCTGTGGACTATTACGGCAGTCCTACACCGCTCAAGTCAATGGCAAATATCAGTACTCCCGATCCCAGTACACTGATGATTCAGCCCTACGATGCCAGCATTCTTAGCCAGGTTGAAAAAGCAATTTCTCTATCTGATGTTGGACTAGTCCCCAACAGCGATGGCTCAGTCATCCGTTTAAATATTCCTCCTTTGACTACTGAGCGTCGTAAGGAATTCGTCAAACAGGCAAGCAAGTATGCAGAGGAAGGGCGCGTTGCTATCCGAAATGTCAGACGAGACGGCATGGACTTTGCCAAAAAGCAAGAAAAGAGTGGCGACCTCTCCGAAGATGAAACTCGCGATTTACAGGATCAGGTGCAAAAGCTCACCGATCAATACATCAAAGGCATTGATCAGACATTAGAAGAAAAAGAAAAAGAAATCATGAAGGTCTGATCGATGAGACCGCTGTCCACAGTCTAATTGCGGCTTCTGCAAACTTTAGTAACCTCAGCCACTTAGAATAGGTGGCGTTATTGCGTTCCAAATATTTTGTTTAAAAAAGCTCATGGGGCTGTTTTAGATGAGTTTTTGGGTCAGCAGCAACCGTAACTAACACGGGTCATATCAGGAGTGCATGATGTTTGACTGTATCGTTGTAGGTGCTGGCCCTGCAGGGAGTACAGCGGCTTATCAGCTAGCTAAGCGGGGTCGCTCCGTACTGTTACTTGAGAAGTGCACGTTGCCCCGCTACAAGCCCTGCACTGGGGCCGTGGCCCCCAGCATTGCCGACTGGCTTGACTTTGATATCACGTCTGCTATTGACCACAAGCTGCGCCGTATTCGCTACACCTGGCAGTTAGACGACCCTATTGAAGCAGAACTTGAAACCGACGAACCCATGTGGGTCGTGCGTCGAGATATCTTTGACCAATGTCTGATCGACCAGGCATCTAAATCGGGTGTCACCGTTAAAGATAGTCTCCCCGTCCTGGCCATAGAGTTCAAGGATAAAACCTGGATGGTTATTACCCAACACGGTACATTTGCAACTCACTACCTGATAGCAGCTGACGGGGCTGATGGACCGATGGCGCAATGGCTAGGATTTAAGCCAGAAAAGGTGCGCCAGGGCTATGTATTAGAAATTGAGTCACGGGCTCCCTTAGATCAACCCACTATGGCGTTTGAATTTGGGCTGGTTAAACAAGGCTGTCTTTGGAACTTTCCCAAACGCCAACGCCATTCTCTTGGCATCGCTCGTTTTCTAGGGGATGCTCTCAAAGACCCAGAAAAATCCCTAGCAGACTACGCCAACTCCTTAAGCGCTGACCCTGCAGCAGGTGAACTCTACTCCCACGGTCTCAAGCTGTGGAACGGTAACCGTCCGTTGCATACGCACCAGGCTCTTCTGGTTGGTGAAGCCGCTGCTTTGGTGGACCCAATGACGGCAGAAGGCATTCGCCCTGCTATTTTTAGCGGTATTCAGGCAGCGGTGGCCATTGACAACGCCCTTAACGGTAGCGAAGAGGCTCTGGCTGAATACAGCAGGACTATTCATAACGAATGGGGTAACGACATCCAGTGGAGTCAGCGCATTGCCAGCGTATTTTTCCGTATGCAAAAAATCGGCTACCGAGTAGGTATCAAACGCCCCACAGCGACCAAACGATTAGGTCAACTATTGACGGGTGAAATTCGCTATGTCGATCTTGCTAATCGAGTGATTAAACGCATTAGCGGTAGCTTTTTACCGGGTCGATAGCCTCAAGTCTCTTTTTGAAGCAATAGATAGTTTCTTCTATAGATTTACTTAGATAGCTACTATTTTCTATAGAAAATAAATCGTAAGGAGCAAAGTTGCACTCACAAATAAATACTCTAAAAAGTATCATCTATCACTAAGTTTCTAAAGCAAACCTTTAGATTAATTTGTGTCATATAGAGTTCTCTAAATACATTCTTTACAAATTTAATAACTTTTATTTTTTAAACTGTCTGCATTTTTGCTACATTCTGTTTCGCCAAAAGTGCCTAAAGAGACGCCAGACTGGGGCTCTAGCGACGCCGGGGATCGCCCTCTTGGCAGGCGATCCCCGGCGTCGCTGTAACTTTTGACACATTGTCGAGCACAGGAGGACTTGTCATAATTAAAACCTGCCTGTCTTTCTTATAAACTTTTATGAATACTGTGATACAAACTGTTCACTGTCCAAACTGCGGTAAGTCCGCTGAACGACATCATTTAAACGACCAGCAATTGACTCGCACTCAATGTTCAAGCTGTGATTATTTAATGATTGTTTGTCAAAGGACAGGAAAAGTAATTGAAGCTTACGCCCCTGGTATTAACGCAGCAATGGCTAGCTAATACAGCTCGTGTTAAAACGCCCATAAGCGCAATATTTTTTGGCCATCTATGGGCTAAGTTTTAATTTTGGATGCTCTCAATTGACCACAGGCAGCATCCTTTTCTAAGCCTCGTGAATACCTCACGCTAACAGCGATTCCTGACAATTTTAAGCTCTCAGTGAACTGATTCACGCGTTTACGTGAGGGTCGCTGGTAATCTACCTCATTAATAGGGTTGTAGGGAATTAGATTGACATGGCTCTGAAAGCCACGCAGCAGCTGGGTTAACTCAGCTGCATGGCGATCGCAGTCATTTAAACCTGCAAGTAAGATGTACTCAAATGTGATGCGACGGCCTGTATTGGCAACGTACTCTCGACACTCATCGAGCAATTCAGTTAACGGATAGTGATTTGCACCGGGAATCAGCTGAGTGCGTAGCGCCTGATTAGATGCATGCAGACTGACGGCCAATGTAATCTGTAGCTGGTGCTGGGCAAGTCGACGAATTTGACCTGGGATTCCTACTGTTGAAACTGTGATGCTGCGCTGACCGATACCAATATCTTGATTGAGACACTTAACTGCTGCCAGAACGTTTTGAGTATTGATCAGGGGTTCTCCCATGCCCATAAAGACAATGTTGCTAACCCTCTGTTCAAAGGCTTCCTGTACTGTCAGCACCTGATCAACAATTTCATGGGTGGCTAAATTACGGATAAAACCACCCTTACCTGTCGCACAAAAATCGCAGGCCATGGGACATCCTACCTGGGATGACACACACACCGTCAGACGCTTGTCTGATGGCATGCCAACGGTTTCAATAATTTGTCCATCATCCAAACGCAGCAGAAACTTGACGGTCTGGTCGGCCGCCGTTGAGCGGTGGTGAATTTCGGAGCGTCCAACCGCAACGTTCCCCATATCCTGACGCCAGGTCTTAGGAAAAACAGTCACGTCGGTTAAGGAACGGACACCTTTGCCATACAACCACTGGCGGAGCTGCTTCCCACGATAAGCGACCTGACCCTGAGCTTGTACCCACTCGGTTAGCTCAGCTTGACTCATGCCCAAATGAGGACGCTGAGGTAATGTATCGGTCTTGGGCTCAACGGAGGAAGGCATAGTCAAACGCGGATAAAGTCAGACCAGATATGTGCTTCTGGGACTTTTATCTTAGAAGATTTGGCTACCCCTTAAACGTTATCTTTGAGCGACTTGCATCAAAAATCTAGTTGTGAGGGTCAGGCGATTCATTAATCAGATCGACTAATCCTTCAGTCAGGGCACGAGGGTCCATAAAGACAACTTTTGAGTTGTCGCTCTCGCCTAGCTTCTGATTAGCATCTACATAGCGTTGAGCAATCAAGAATTTCAAAATATCGCCCTGACTTAGCTGACCATCAAACGCCTGGGCAATTAAGCGCATGGACTGCACGTTGCCCTCAGCCTCAAGAATAGCGGCTTCTTTTTGTCCCTCTGCTTTAGTGATGGCAGCCCGTTTGGCAATTTCAGCCGCCTGCTCTAAGCGCATGGATTCTTCTACTTCAGACGGAATTTTAATCTCTTGCACTTCTACTCGATTGACTTTAACACCCCAAGGCTCAGTCGCTTCATCTAATACATCGAGCAGCGCCTTATTGATGGCTTCACGTGATGAAAAAGTCTCTTGCAGGTCCATCTTACCGATTTCGGACCTCAGCGTAGTTACGACCAGTTCTTGAATGGCGGTCTCAACATCTTCAATGGCATAGTAGGTCTTCTCTAGGTCGAGAATACGCCAGTAAATGACTGCATCTACCTCAACGTTAACGTTGTCTCGAGTCGTGGCACTTCTCGGCTCAATATCTAAGATTTGCTCCCTCAGGGTATCTTCGATAACTAGGGAATCGAGCAGGGGCACAATAAAATTCACACCTGGTTCTAAGGTGGAGCGGTAGCGCCCTAAGCGTTCTATCAAAGCTGCATTGCCTTCTTTGACAACTCTGACGGAACCGACTGAGTAGCCAATAATCATGAGTGAAAGGATAGCCAGAATAGAAGAGCCCATGGGGAATGGAAACGCGATCGCGATGAGGGAATGTGCTCATGGATAACACATCTTTTGAGTTTCTGTCTAGCGTACAGTGGTGAAATTGAGATACCCTGCTCTCGACTTTAGGTCAGCACGTCAATTCTTGAAAAGGCACTTATGACACGTCTTATGTCAGAAAAATCAATCGTGCGCCCCATCACGCAACAAATCAGGTCTATTACTTCTACCCTAGGAATTCTCACAGTTGGGTTAGGCTGGTGGACTGATACTACCCCCGCGGCCTTAGCCCAAACGGCTCACAGCGGCTGCTATGTTCAAAACGAGAATGGTGAGATTTACGACCTGGGCGAGCTGTGTAGCGCCCCCAGTGACAGGACAAGCGAACGTACAGCTGAACCTGTCTTACAAACCGGGGATGTGCAGGTGACCCTACGATGGAATACCAATGATGACTTAGATCTCATTGTGGTGGACCCAGCCGGTAACATTGTTGACTTTGGCTCACCCGCATCGCCCTCGGGTGGACAGTTGGATGTAGATGCCAACGGCTTTTGTCAGACTCAGAGTTTTGCACCCGTTGAAAATATTTTCTGGCCAACGGGGAGTGCTCCCGATGGTGAATACCTAGCCTATGTGGCCCTAGCAATTCCCTGCAGTTTAGAAGAGCTGGCCAGTGCCAATGCCAGCGCCGCCAATGTCGCCTATGGAAATTTGGCAGTGCCTTACACACTAACAATTTTGATTGAAGGGGCAACCACCACCTATGACGGGGTGAGTAAACCTGAAGAGTTTGGGATAGATTATCCTTTTCAGGTCGGCCCACCTGTGGCATCGCCGCCACCAGCCGAGATGCCTGAGGACCGTCTAGAGTTACCTGGCTTTGGGCTCCCGGAACTATAGGACTGCTTTTTTAGGTATCGTCTAACGCCGCCGCTTATATGGTCTGTCAGAAAAAAGCCCCAGCAGCGGGCCTAAAATCACCCCAAATATAAACCCACCGGCATGGGCCCAATAGGCCACCCCACCGGTCCCCATATCAGCATTAGCTCCTAGACTAGCGATCCCAGAGAACGCCTGTTGTACAAACCATAGCCCCAGAAAAAATACGGCTGGAATCCGAACAGTTGTAATAAACAAAAACAGCGGCAGCAGCGTTAAAATCTGGGCTTTTGGAAAACGAATGATATAGGCGCCCATTACCCCTGCGATCGCACCACTGGCGCCTAAGGTAGGCACCACCGACTGCGGTGCAAAAATCCACTGAGCTAACCCTGCCAGCGCACCGCAGGTAAGATAGAACACGATAAAGCGACTGTGTCCCAGCTTATCTTCAATATTATTGCCAAAAATCCATAGATAAAGCATGTTTCCCCCCAGGTGGGCAAAGCCACCGTGGAGAAACTGGGAACTAATCAGGGTAACCCACTCGCCCACCGGATTGACGGCACGACCACCAAAGCTATCGGTCAGCTCAGCTGGGACAATTGCCCACATATTAAAAAATTGGTTGAGCGCCTCGCCTCCCATACTCTGCAGGGACAGCTCGTAAACAAAAATCAAGACATTAAGGACAATCAACACAAACACCACATAGGGGGTTGTGCGGGTTGGATTATTGTCGTTTAAAGGGACCACAGAAAACTTAGGCTGGCTACTTCACCATTGTCGGTGATGAATTTTAACTTTTGCGGTTTAAGTTTTGAATTCTTGGCTTTTGAAAGCTAAAAAATACTAGTGGGGCTAGGCCGCCTTGGGCTCACTGGGTTTACCTCCCCAGACAGCCTTAATAGTGTCCAAAAATGCAAACACTGACGGTGGCTGTAGCGCATCCACCAGCGTAATCACTCCAATCACCCGTTCAAACGGTTCCGGTAGCTGAGCCACAGTAATGTCATCGGGGATAGGTTCAGCCGCCAGCTTAGCCATAATCGCTGCTCCCAGACCCCGTCTGACCATACTGACAATGGTGGAGTCCTCACGCACATCGTAGGCAAACTCAACGGGCTTATTGTTGCGGCTTAGGTACTGTTCAACATTGTAACGACAGCCATCACCAGGGGGCGTGTGAATGAGGGGATAGCTGAGCAGCTGATCCCAGGTGAGCTGTGCAGCGATGGGTTTGGCTGCAGGCGGCAGCAGCACAATATACTCATCCCGCAGTAGCTCCCAAGCTTCAAAGTCGGCACTGGTGGGCAAATAGCTAAAGCCAATGTCAATGCGACCCTGCCGCAGGTAGTCTTCGACGTGGTAATAGTGGCTAAACTCTTCGATGGTGACGCTAATGCCGGGGTACTGCTGTCGAAAGCGCTCAATCACAGCGGGCAAAATATGGGTGGCCACGCTGCGAAAACCGCCTAACCTCACCTGTCCTGACTGCAATCCCTTGGCTAGCTGAGCCTGCTGACAGATTTTCTCCAGACGCTCTCGCACGTGTTCAGCTTCTGTCGTAATCGATTCGCCCACAGGGGTGCGCACCGCACCCTGGCGACCTCGATTGAGCAGAATGACGCCGAGTTCAGTTTCGAGAGTTGCGATCGCATGGCTCACCGCCGACTGCGACAGGTCTAGCTGCAACGCTGCATCACTAAAAGTACCGGTCTTGGCAATCGCCACCAGCGCCCTTAGTTGAGAAAGTTTAAGTCGATTTGGATTGCTCTCTGCCATGGAGCACCTGAGAATTGGATGATGCCTTAACCGAACCCAAGTAAAAACCCTTAGAGGAGGTATAAAATTTCGAATGCGGTCTACTTTGATATTGCCTTAAGGTGCTAAATAAAATCGATTAAATCCATCTATATTTTTCATACAACCTGTGCAGCAGCAATTCTCAGTATGAGATTTCAACTAGTATCAGCCGGGATTTCAAGCTCCAAGCCTTGAATCATAAAGGTTAGCAGATGATCCCAAGTGTCAAAGCACATATAGCGTGTGAGTGCCCGCAAATCATTAAAGAAGGT
>JBHJIV010000006.1:0-21274 GCA_050043105.1 Leptolyngbyaceae cyanobacterium
TCGTATATATTAATAACATTTAGACATTAAATTTCAGGACCATCTGCTAGACTATCCACTGTCAGACAATAAATTACCGGACCAACGACAAGACTATCCATGGAGCCCATTTTTCAGTATGCTCCTATGGGTCGTTCCGACGGCATGACCTACGTTAACCACTTTCGATACAGCTCCGTTCAACTACCATGCTAGACCTGACTGGAAAAAATGCCCTGGTAACCGGTATTGCCAATAATCGTTCCATTGCCTGGGGGATTGCCCAGCAGCTGAGTAAAGCGGGCGCTAACATTGGTGTAACGTATCTGCCTGATGAAAAGGGACGCATGGAGAAGAAGGTTCGGGACTTGACAGAACCCCTCACCCCCAGCCTATTTCTCCCCTGTAATGTGCAGAATGATGAACAGGTTCAGTCTACGTTTGACGCGGTTAAAGATAAATGGGGCCAGCTAGACATCCTGGTCCACTGTTTAGCATTTGCCAATCGTGATGATCTCACGGGAAAATTTAGCAATACCTCTCGTCAGGGATTTCAAACAGCGCTCGATATTAGTGCCTATTCTTTGGTCAAGCTGGCTCAGCAGGCTAAACCTTTGATGACTGAAAGCGGTAGCATCGTGACCCTGACCTATCTGGGGGGGGTTCGAGTTGTGCCCAATTACAATGTTATGGGCATTGCTAAAGCCGCACTCGAAATGAATGTTCGCTATTTAGCTGCAGAGCTAGGACCAAACAACATTCGAGTCAATGGCATCTCGGCTGGACCTATTCGTACCCTGGCGTCATCGGCGGTAGGCGGAATTCTCGATATGATTCACCATGTAGAAGAGATAGCTCCCCTGCGTCGAACCGTTACTCAGTCAGAAGTCGGGAACGCAGCTACGTTTCTATGTAGCGACTTGGCATCAGGCATAACGGGTCAAATTCTGTATGTTGACTCCGGCTATGAGATCATGGGAATGTAGCTGCCCTGTCAGTCGTTAGTTCCTCCTCCTAATTACATCTATATTCTCCATGGCAAACTGGCTTGAACACAGCGTTTATGTCGATGTAGAAGCTCCTATCGAATTGGTTTGGTCTCTGTGGTCAGATCTCGAACAGATGCCTCAATGGATGAAATGGATTGAATCGGTAGAACTGCTAGAGGATCAGCCCGATATGTCTCGTTGGAAGCTGGCCTCAGGTGTGTGGGAGTTTACGTGGCTATCCCGTACGGTAAAGGTGGTGTCCCATCAGATTTTGCAGTGGGAATCGGTAGATGGGCTGCCCAATCGTGGGGCTATTCGGTTTTATGGCCACCACAATGGCAATAGTACAGTCAAGATGCCCCTTGCCTATTCAGTGCCAAATGTGTTGGCCCGGTTTATGGAAAATGGCTGGCTTCGTAAGATTGTTGACTCCACTTTGCAGGCTGATTTAGAACGGTTCCGGCAAAAGGCCGAGAAGTTGTCTAAAGCTGGCTAGGGAGTGATTGCTTTTCAATGTGGTGGCACGATGAGCTTCGACATACAGCGGGCGGAGGCTTGTTTGCAGTCTCTAGACCTGGTCACCTTGTTTCGGGATGTGCTGGGGTGGATGGCTCCGGATGATGGGCGTGCGATCGCAATCAGAGCCTCTAACCAACCCTACCGCGCGGCCTGTGTTGCCCAACGAGGCAGCACCAAAATTTGGGAGATTAAACTAACTACCCCTACAGCACTGAATGTCAAGCTAAAAGCCAAACTGTATCGGTCTATCCACAAAAAATTTCCCCGCCCTCTGATCGTTTTCACCGACCGCCAGCGGTGTCGCAGTCTTTGGTATTGGCAAAATAACTCTGATGTTGCCCAGTCGCTGGTGTTTATCCCTCAGCAGCCTTTGGCTGGTTGGTACCCTCGTTTAGAGTATTTAGCAAACTACAATCCGGCTGCAGACGAGTTAGACCTACAGCCAAGAGCCCTGCATTTTGCTGAGTTTACCCAGCAGCTGCGTCAGCAGCTAACCCAGCTGAGTGAGCGCATCATCGGTATTAGCTGCGCTAGCGACCGGCGTTGGTATGCAGCTGTGCTCATACACCGTTTGATAGTTGTTTATATGCTGCAGCAGCGGGGGCTACTGGATGGCGACGTTTGGTATTTACACAATCAGCTAGGGCGCAGTCAGCAGCGCCAGCCAGATACCTTTTTTCGTCAGGTACTGCAACCTCTTTTTACTGAGGGATTTTCATTGCCCGCATTAGAACGTCCGCGACGGATGCGATGGGCAGGCCAGCTTCCCTACCTAGGGGACATCTTTTACACCCATTCTCTAGAGCAGCAGTATTCTGATGTGGATATTGGTGATGCCACCTTTGAATCACTTTTAATTTGGTTTGAGTCACCTCTGTGGCAGCAAGTTAGCAATAGCTGGCAGGCAAACACCGTTGGGCTAGCGTTTGAACAAATCTTGACCCAGAAAACCCCCATTGAGGAAGCCACAGAGGCCTCTGGCTTTTGCTGTGAGCTGGTGCTGAATCAGTTTATGCTGCGTCACCTTGGGTTTGAGCCAGAACCCACATCTCCTGACTTTTGGGATATTTTATTTTGGGGACAGACAATCTATCTACGCCAGTTGGTGCAATCTGTCTTGCCACAATTTTCGGTGCTCGATCCAGCGTGCGGAGCCGGAACCTTGCTAACTGCTTTGCAGCATCGATTAGTTGATATTTACAGCGCCCTCATCGGTCAACTAACCCACTATCCAGACTGCCAGCTCAATATTTGGATAAAAGGATTACAGACCGAACATCCATCGCTGTTGCAAACAATTTATCGCCGGATTTTTAGACACGGTCTCTACGGTGTTGATATCAATCCAATGATTGTTGACATCGCCCGGTTACAACTACTTTTGGGATTAGTGGCGGTCGCCCAGAAAACCCAAGATGTAGAGCCATTACCCAGTGTTGATTTTAATATTGTATTGGGTAATGGCCTGGTGGGTTTTATTCGAGTGGATGAGGCCGGGTTTGATCGATTAAGAGCACCCGAGATTCTGCTTCAGGGCAATCTATTGCAACCCTTAGCAGCTCAAAACTATCGGGCGATCCTATCAGAAAAAAACATCGCCCTCGAACATTACCGCTCTCAATCTTCTGTGCTAGAAGAGCTACGTCAAAATATTCCCCACTATGCCCAGCTCGAATTTTTTAGAGACCAAATTAATCATCTAGATAAAAAAGCCCAAGCCAAACTCAACGAACTTCTACTGAGCGAATTTAGTCAAACCTTAGGCATCCAATTTAAGGAATCACAGCTGGCTAAAGCGCCTCGAAGACGGTTATTGCGAATGGAGGATTTAGCGAATCTACGCCCCTTCCATTGGGGATATCACTTTAGCGAAGTTTTAGAGCAGTCCGGTGGGTTTAATATCATCGTGTCTAAACTTCCCTGCGGGGCATTTCGACCTACCACTCAAGAATTCGTTCAAAAATTTTCTGATTTAGCAAGTCATAAACAGATCGATCTGCGCACATTTAAAACAGCGAAGCGTTCATTGCTCAATGCAGATGCTGAAATTGCCGATGCTTGGTTGTCTTATCAGAGTCAGTATTCGTTACTCACAGATTACTTTTATCGTTCCCCCCAATATGACTACCAAAGCCCTTTACTCAAGGGGAAACGGCAACGAACACAGCTACGTCGTCACTGGCTTTTTGTTGAACGCTGTTTTCATCTGTTGGCACCCCAGGGTGTCTGCGGATTAGTTACCTCCACTGACATTAGAGAGAGTCCTCGTGGAGTGGCGCTGCGCAGCCTGCTCGAAAATCAAACGGATGGCGGCTTGTTTGTAGGGTTACCGGGAGCACAACGCTCATCTGACCAATGCTTTCTTGTATTTCGCAAAAAACTAGAAGGCGACTGCTGATTTAAGGGGAGAAACCGCTCTAGAGCACGCCGCACCTAAAGATTAGCAATGCCAAGCTCTCTTCTCACCTACTTTGAATAATCCATGGTTAGTGCAAGGTCTTTTTCTAGGGTCAGACAGTTACGGCCATCCCCTACCCTTAGCTGATAATCAACCCGATCCATGAGCTGATTCAAAATTAGCCAGCCATAGCCACCTTCTTGGAGGGCACAAGGATTGGCTGTACGGTAGCAGCGGATATCAAACCCATGCCCTTCATCCCAAACTTCCAAAGAAAGAAAACTACCTTCAACCCCGAGACGCAGCACCACTGGAATATCAGGGCAATCTTGATGGGCATGGCGCACCACGTTGGAGTAAACTTCCACAATTACCAGCCTTAATCGGCTTTCGACTTTTTTCCAATCGAGGTCTGTGTTGTTACCGATTTCAGCTTTAAGTGAACTGAGTAGCCAATCTTCCACTACAGCTAAAAATTTCAAATCACTGGGGATAGCAAGTTCGGTTTTCATCGATTAGAACACCACCTCCAAAGACAGAATAGTTTGATCATCATGCTGTTCATCGACTTTGGTGTTTAGTCGATCCAGCAAATGCTCAAGTACTAAGCCGGTGGTTTGCTCTAGGAGTAGCTGCCATAGGCCACCCTGATTCAGCATGGTCTCCTGACCGTCAATGGTCACGAATGCTTCAGTAATGCCATCGCTGGTTAACAGTAGGGCATCTCCTTCATTTAAATTCAATCGACCCGGCTTCGCCTGCCACTTGGGTAAGATTCCTAGAGGAACATTGTTACCTTCTTTCAAATATGTGGGTTGTAGTGATGTTCCCGTGTCTTGCATGAGGCTTTTTTGAGACCACACCATTGGGTAAAGGTGGCCAGCGTTGGCGTAGGTTAGCGCCTTGGTCTCTGGGGTGTATCTCACCAGCACCATAGTGATCAAGTGTTCGTTGTTTACAAGATCAGCATTTAATGCCTGGTTTAAGTTTTCCATGACGACTTCCGGACCGGGGGGGTGACTGACCGAAAGCTCTCGTCGCAACAGAGAAATTGCACTGGCCATAAACAAGGCAGCCGGTACCCCCTTACCAGAAACGTCCCCCACGGCTAACCAAATAACACCCTGAGGGTGGATAACCACCTCGTAGAAATCGCCGCCTACTGCTCTGGCTGCTTGACATTTTGCTTGAATCTTAATGCCGGGCACGTCAGGCCAAACTTGATGGAGTAACTTATGCTGGATTTGTCGCGCCACCTCCAGTTCGGCCCGCATCCGGTCAGTTTGTCGCTGAATGTGATGATGTAGTTTGGCCTGAGAGATGGCCATTACCACCTGTTCAGCAATATTTCCAAATAGAGTGACGGTGTTGCGGTCCCATGTATTCGCTTTCTGATAAAGCGCAATGGACGCTAGTGGTTGGTCACGGTAAGTAAACCTGGTGGCTAAACGGGTGAGAGCGCTGTCGCCATAGGGAAATTTGTCTAGAACTAGCTCTTGGCATGGAACACCAGCGTCCGCTAAAGCAGATACTGATTCCCCTGACTTGGAATAGGTGACAGGCTGTGGTGGCTGTCCTAATTCGACTGAGTCAGCCGGATATAGGACAGCGTAGTCTGCTTCAAAGGCTTCTCCTAATGCTTTAACTACTGTCTGTAACGTATTGGCATAGTCCAACGATTGGCGAATCGTGGTGGTGATTGAGTTGTAGAGGGATTCTTTCTTAAGTGATTCTGATAGGGCGTTGGTACGCTGCTTTAGAACTCTGTAAGTTTTGGCGGCTTCATCAACAACCTGACGCAGTTCTTGCGGTTTCCAGGGTTTTGTAATGTATTTAAAGACTTTACCTGAGTTGATTGCATCTACTAGGTCTTCGACATCAGTGTAGCCAGTAAGAACAATACGGATGGTGTCAGGATAGCTTTCGGTGGTAAGACTCAAAAACTCTGTGCCGTTCATCTTGGGCATCCGCTGATCAGAGATGATGATGGCCATCTCGCCATTTTTCTGCAGGCACTCTAGGGCTTCTTGACCACTGCTAGCTCTGTAGACGCGGTAGCTACGCCTGAATGTGCGATGGAGCAGTTCTAGGTTATCCAGTTCATCATCAACGACTAGAAGTTTGAGTTGTTCCTGAGCGGTGGGACTCATATCATCTTGCGGGCTATCTGATTCTTGGGGCATATTGAGGCAAACCTTAGGGAAATCATCACCGAATTCATCCATATTTACCAATCAATATTAGTGTGCCCAGGGAGGTACTTAGGGGACTGGCGGTATTGCAATCAAATTTGATGTATTTCTAAGGGATTAAACGATAGACGCTGGGGCAGCTTTAAACTATGGTCTACCTAGAAAATTTCGTCAGTTCTCAGTCCTTAAAGAAACTATGGCTACCCTCCATTCCACTTTTCTAAGATTTTCTGCGGTTCTGTCTGTGGTGGTTTCCCTATGGAATGGAGGAGACTTGCAAGCCGCTGTACATGATGATGTAGCAACAGGGTTGTCTCAGCTAGATTATGCTGTGTGTCATCAGCAATGGGAGCAGGCAATTGCGGTTACGAGTGGATTAATTGCATCTCCTCATATTTCCAGTGACTATCGTCAGACGTTGTTAGGCTTTAGACAGCAGCTGCAGACATGGCGTGTCAGTGCAATGCCACCAAGCTCTCAGGCTAGCTGCGATCGCACATTGCCCCTGTTATTAACCCTAGCCGAACCTGACGCTCCCCAACCACAGCCCCTTGATTGGAACAGTGCCCTAGCCTCATTTCGCAGTGTGCGGCCAATTATTCAGCTAGACGATGGATTTGAGCCTACCGATAACATCATTCCCCCGCATCTCACTGACAGTAGCCCAGCAATTTTGACGAGCTTTGCCACCCCCATCGATACAACAGATGGATTTAGTGTGGTCGGTGGCACCCTTGAGCGTAACCAACAGGTGTTTAGTTTTTTAGCCCGGCTTGGCGATCCAGTTTCGCTGGAAGCAGAGGTTACTCGGTCCAACGGTTCGGATGCTCCTCAGCTACTGCTATTTGACCAGCGTGGACAGCTGCTAGCCCAAAGCGATAACGACAGTCTTCAAGCCTTAATTCCAGCTACAGCGGTTCCCCAAACAGATGTTTATTTTGTTGCCCTTGTTCCCCGAGGCAGCATACCTGTATTAGATACCCAAGGGCAGATTATAGACTGGCAACTCTCTGATAGCGCTAGATTTGACTACACGCTCACATTGACCGGGGTGACTCCTTACCAGGTTTTAGTGCCCTAAATTCGCTCGGCTACTCGCAACTTTGCTGACCGAGCCCGAGGATTGCGCCGAGTTTCGTCATCGCTGGCGATGATTGGTTTTTTGGTTAAAACCTTGAGCTGCTCGTGGCCCCGTAGCCCATGCTTAACGCGCCGGTCTTCAAGGCTATGAAAGCTAATGATGGCCAACCTGCCACCTGGCTTAAGCCAGCCAGGAGCGACTTCAATCAGGGTTTCAAGCACCTCTAATTCCCGGTTAACCGCAATGCGTAGAGCCTGAAAAACTCGAGTGGCTGGATGAATGCGACCATGACGATACTTACCGGGCACGCTAGCTGCGATCGCACTGGCCAGCGCCGTTGTTGTTTGAAAGGGTCGGCGGTCGACAATCTGACGGGCAATACGACGGGAGAGGCGCTCTTCACCATAGTGATAAAAAATGTCTGCCAGGTCGCGTTCTGAACGATGGTTGACCAAATCGGCTGCCGTTACGGTCTGATTCGGATTCATACGCATGTCCAATGCCCCCTCATGTCGGAAGCTAAAGCCTCGCTCAGGGCGGTCTAGTTGGGGCGAACTCACCCCTAAGTCTGCCAGTACACCATCAAAGCCTGGGGCGGAGTCTGCAAACTCTGCAAAATTACCCTGCCAAAACGTCACCCTATCCCCAAACTCTGCCAAATTCTGCTGAGCGGCTTTAAGAGCCATGGGGTCCTGGTCGATTGCCGTTAGATAAATACTGTCTGCAGATTCTAGAATGAGTCGACTGTGGCCACCGCCCCCCACAGTGGCATCGAGATAGTGGCCGTTGGGCTTTGGTAATAGACCAGCGACAACTTCTTGCGCTAATACCGGCTGATGGTTAAACGCAGGAGCCGCATCGGACCTATTGTCAGCGCTAGCATTCTTCACAAGACACCTCGCTAAGTCGAAATCGCATCATACCTTAGTTATCTTTTATTCCAGCTTTCAGCGAAGAATCTTGCTAAAGTAAACCAAAGAATAATACGGCATAGATTCTATGACACGGCTCGAAACCAGAACAGCGCCCATGGTAATCAACATGGGCCCTCACCACCCCTCTATGCACGGTGTGTTGCGACTCATCGTTACCCTTGATGGTGAGGATGTAATTGACTGTGAGCCCGTGATTGGCTATCTCCATCGCGGCATGGAAAAAATTGCCGAGAGCCGCACAAATGTTATGTTTGTGCCCTACGTTAGTCGGTGGGACTATGCAGCCGGCATGTTTAACGAGGCAATTACTGTAAATGCTCCGGAAAAACTGGCTGACATTGAAGTACCAAAGCGGGCCAGCTACATTCGGGTGATTATGCTCGAATTAAACCGGATTGCTAACCACCTGCTGTGGTTGGGGCCCTTTTTAGCCGATGTCGGTGCTCAAACACCTTTCTTCTACATCTTCCGTGAGCGAGAACTGATCTACGACCTGTGGGAAGCTGCAACAGGTGCCAGATTAATCAATAACAACTACTTTCGCATTGGTGGTGTAGCAGCTGATCTACCCTACGGCTGGGTCGATAAGTGTGAAGACTTCTGCGATTACTTTTTACCCAAAGTTGACGAGTACGAAAAGCTCATTACCAATAACCCAATTTTCCGTCGCCGTGTGGAGGGTGTGGGGACGATTACCCGTGAAGACGCTATCAACTGGGGTCTTTCAGGCCCCATGCTGAGAGGTTCAGGGGTCAAGTGGGACCTGCGCAAAGTCGATCACTATGAATGCTACGACGACTTTGACTGGGATGTGCAATGGGAGACTGCCGGAGATTGTTTTGCCCGCTATGTCATCCGAGTGCGGGAAATGCGGGAGTCGGTAAAGATTATTCGCCAAGCCCTCAAGGCGCTACCCGGTGGCCCCTACGAGAATCTTGAAGCAAAGCGCATGTCAGAAGGGCCAAAGTCCGAGTGGAATGGCTTTGACTATCAGTTTATTGGCAAGAAAAATGCTCCGACTATTAAGATTACAGCTGGTGAACACTTTGTGCGTCTTGAAAGCGGTAAAGGTGAGCTAGGCATATTTATTGTCGGTGATGATAATATCTATCCCTGGCGTTGGAAGATCCGTGCCCCTGACTTTAACAACCTTCAAATTTTGCCCAAGCTGCTGCGGGGCGTAAAACTTGCTGACATCATGGCAATTCTTGGCAGTATTGATGTGATTATGGGCTCAGTTGACCGTTAAGCGGTCACACCAGCATTGGGCCTGAGCCCGGCAACTTTACCTGTGGGGTGCTAATGGCACCCTAGTCTTGGCACTGGCGTTTATTCCGAACTGCTTGAGTCGTCATCAATGTTGCAGTCAGTCACCTGATTGATTGAGTTGATATAGCCTTCATGGGCTGTAGAGCCATCGGGAAACGTGACAAACGCCATATCGGCTTGGTCAAAGCGAGTCGTTGCAGTAATGGCGTTATACATATCGGCATAGCGCATGTAAGCCTGGCTAAAATCAGCCCCGCTCATGTCCGCTGCCCGCAGGATGGTGCCGTATAGGCTAGCGTTCTTAAAGTTACTGTTAACTAGCCGGGCTGCACAAAAATTGGCATCCCGGAGTTCAGCATTGGTTAGATCAGCTCTCTCAAGATTGCTGTATTCCAAAGACCCCTGCAGAATTTTGGCATTACGCAGATTGGCTTGTACCAAACTTGCTTCTTCTAAGTCGGCCCCCCGCATATTGCTATAGCTAAAATCAGCTTCATCTAGTTTGGCTTCACGAAAAATAGTGTTAATCAAGAGACTATTGTTAAAGTTAGCCCCGCGCAGGTCAGAGCCAAAAAAATTGGCTCGACTTAGATCTTGATTGCTAAAGTCTTTCCCGCGTAGATCGCAGCTAACGCAGGTATAGTTTGGCTGTTGTGGATCGGTCATTGCATCCAGTGAGTTACTCTCTTGAGTAACGGCTGTTGCTGAATCGCCTGACCTAGAGAGTGCTTTGTTGACCTGCGGCAATCGCACAAATAATGGGGTCATGGCCGCAGATAAAATCAACAGGGTAAGCAGAAAGTTAAGTTTCATAGGCCATGCACTGCCGATAAAATAAAGAGTTATCTAAGAAGTTCAAAATTGTGGGCGTTGAGTAGAACCCAGAAGACGGATAAAACCTCTACCATTTATACCTGTCTTACTCCAATGGACGCACTACAGAACACTCAGTCCGTAGTTATCGGTTTTAGCTATCAATAAAATCAACTTTTGTTGATAGTTAATTCATAGGTTGGAATTGGTACCCTGAATTTTATCTATTACACCATCTAAGTCCATTATCCCGTTTAGGATGTTTGAAGATATGGGAGTATCTCCTGTGGCTTTCTCAAACGGCCTCCTGACGTTGGCAGTTTTGGCTGGATTGTTTAAGAAGGCCATCATCGATGGTAATTAACCTTACGTTACTATTCACCGATTACAGATTGAATTCCATGGGCTCATCTCCCTTTCGTACTATATTCTTGCCGGCGTTAGTGTCATCGGGGTTGGTATTTGCCGTTGTTACCTTGCCGTTATCAGTGGCAAACTCGGTTCCTACCTGGGTGGCTCCTGGTCAATCTAGGGGTGATTTGGTCAGTCCTCTAGATAATTCAGCCAAACCCGTTATTCGCTACATCGGTATTGCTATCCTTGGCAGTGTTGCAACTGGCATGATCACCGCTGATGTGCTGCGGCGTATCTATCGGCGTCAGCGGGCTTTGTCTGCCCTACCTGAGTCTTTTGATGTCGTCACAGCCAACTATGACGACCAATCCTTTGATAGTTTTGATGACCAATTGCCCACTGCCATGGGGCAGTTACCCACTGCCATGGGACTAGGAGGGGGAGTGACAACACTCAACGGTCAACGTTTATTGGCCACCAATCTGGCCCCTGGTCAAACTGTCGTTCATTTTAGAGGGTATACCCCAAATGGCAGTGTAGATGGTTTGGAGTTGACACCTGTAGCTTTGGACGAGCTGATGCAGTTGGGGGCCGATTCGCCGTCAGTGGATATTACTGTACTGAAGTTTTTAGATCAGGTGGAATCGGCTCATCTAGATACCGGTGATGCCATGGTATTTGGTGTGCGCTATCAGAATAAGTACTACTGTTTATGGCGCAGCACATTAGACCGTGACGAAGTCATGGGGTGGGCAAGGCGACTGATTAGACAGCATCGGGATGTGATTGTGACACAAAATGATGACGCACAATATTCGCTGTGGTACGTTCCACCCAAGCATCTTCGATAGGGCTAGGCAGAAATAAGTTAGCTAGATTTAGGTAGTCAATTAGCTAGCGACCCCGTTAGTTTTTATATTTACTATTTTGTTTTTTATTAATGTATGAAGTATGGCTGACTTATCCTCTCAGGTAGCTGCCGCCTATGCCGGAGGACGGCGAGATTTTAGCTACTGCCAGATGCAGGCTATTCGCATGTCTCAGTATGTATTGACTGGGATTGATTTATGGGGATGTAATTTAGCCGATGCTCATCTGGCCGATGTTGACTTTAGTGGGAGTAATCTACAGGGCGCCGATCTGCGACGAGCAAATCTGCGGCGTTCAAACTTTCAAGGTGCTGACCTGCGAGGGGCTCGTCTGAAAGATGCTCAGGTTGAAGAGGCTAATTTTCAGGATGCGATCGCAAATTATCAGACACAGTTTCCTGAAGATTTTGATCCGCTCCAGTCCGGTGTGCATTCACTAGGCCCTAAGGCCACATTAATTGACTGCAATCTCAGCAATCGTGATCTAGGGGGGATTGATCTGAGCAACAGTGATTTAGCTGGAGCACAGTTAACCAAAACCAATTTGTTGGGGGCTTGGTTGGTCCGTGCACAGCTGACCGAAGCCAACCTTAGCGAAGCCAACCTAAACTCCAGTAACCTGGCAAATGCCAACTTACAACGGGCTAAATTGAAGGCCACCAATTTTACCCGAGCCAATTTGTCAAAGGCAATTTTGTTTGGTTCGGATTTAAGTAAAACAAATCTCCAAGACACCTGTTTATCGGGTGCTGTGTGCAACTCTGCTACTCAATGGCCTGAAGATTTTGATTGGGAATGGGCTGGTGTTTACTGCCTAGGACCCAATCAATCCCTATGGGCGGCCGATTTAAGCAACCTGGTGCTGACTGGCGTAGACCTGAGCGGTGCAAATTTAGTGGGTGTAAATCTTACCGGGGCCGAACTATGGGGTGCCAATTTACAAGGATGTGACTTACGAGACGCCTGTTTAACAGGAGCCAATTTGTGGGGAGCCAACCTTGTAGATGCCGATCTGACTGGGGCAGAGATCGATAGCGCTAATTTAGAAGCCGCCATGCTTGCCTAGCGGCTGCCCTCGTTCAAACAATTAAGCGCCCTAATACAAAAACTCTTGAGGTTCTGGTGGGCGATTTGTCTGTCTTTCCTTCGGAAATTCGACCTGATAAGGCATTGGCGGTTCCTCAATCAAAATATGTCGCGTTCCCCAACCATCGTTGTAGGGCTGAATGCGCTCACCCACTCGGGTGTTAACAGGCATTGTTATCGATTTTTGCATCTCTAGATAGCGTCGACCGTCGATAGTTGTTTGTAACAAGTCAGAGGACATCTTTAGCCCCTGCTGAGCAAGAATTCGTTCTAGTGTGGTGAGCTGATCTGAGGGTGTGTAGGTAGCCATAACAACAACCGTATCAAGCGGCTCTACTTCCAACTCTAGTTCTGATTGATCAAGCTGCCACGTCTCTTTCCTAGTGCCATCAGCGGCTAATTGTTTTAATGTCAGTTCTCCTTGCCAGCGCCCATCCTGCACTCTGACAACCTGATAATCCAAAACTGAGTAGGTTGGTGCGACCTCTATTTCTTCGCTGTTACCGTCAGTTGGCACCAGCTGTCGCATTGCTAACACATTAAGTTCTGTTTGATTTGGGAAGTTTGCTGTCACCTCCAACACATAGGTGTAATTATCGCTTCCAGGCTCTACTGAAAAGTCCATTTCAGCGACAGGTAGACGATTAATTAAAACAGGATTATTAGAAGTTTGGATCGCTAAACCACAGCTACTCAACAGACTGCCTAGACCCCCTAGAAGGCAGATCTTGAAACTGCAGAGACGAGATTGCTTAATTGGGCTGGCAGACATGACAGATGATATAAGTAGAAGACTGTTGAATGGAGCTGAGCTGTTCGCCTGTTGCGACTACAGCGCCTTCGTAGATATCTTAAAAACTAACGCGGCTCACCACGCCAATTTTAAGTTAACGCTATAACAAGCGAGTACGACTGATCAAACGGTCTAACAGGAAAAAATTTAACGCTATTTCAAATACGATTAGATTTGATGAGTGATTAAAATAGCCGCGC
This sequence comes from Leptolyngbyaceae cyanobacterium, assembly GCA_050043105.1. GTDB lineage: Bacteria > Cyanobacteriota > Cyanobacteriia > Phormidesmidales > Phormidesmidaceae > Leptothoe. The sequence continues at coordinate 13,478 of JBHJIV010000006.1, forward strand.
ACGCTGTTTAGAAAGTCTCTTTTTTTGAAAGCCACTAATTTGATGGAAAAACTTTAGAACAAGATTCTTTTTGTTGAGTATACCCAAAGGGTTTTTACTAAAAAAATATAGAAAAATTAGAATCTTTAATCTCTACTTTATGGGCGAACTGAAACGCTGTACGTCAGTATAGGCAGTCGCTAGCTTGTATAAACTCTAAACTCTAAAAACCGAATATTTACATGGATTACTCCTAACTTGATCTAAGTTTGCCGGATTAGGCTAATTAACCTTTGATAGTTGAAGTTGGAAGCTTATAGAAAGCTATCTAGCGTACTATTCCTTAAACAAAATAACACTGACCTTTATATATGACTCAGGGTGAAGACGAAATCTATGTGTAAATCAATAAGCTAGGCAGAAAATCCTTGCAAAGTACTTCTTAGCTCGGTAAGACTTGGTTCAAGCTCTGCTAAGGGGGCATCAAGATTTTTGCATGCTCAAGAAAAGACAAGAAAGCCAACATTTGACTATTTTGACCTAGGTGATGTATCTGGGGGGAGTGCTTACAGCAGTGTTTTTAAGGGTAATTAGAAAACGTCTATTTATCTCGCTATTTTTATCTGTTCTGTTATCTGTGACAACATTAGGTCCTAGTATGGCGCAGGTGACGTCCTCGCCAGGGGCTGCAGATAACCCACTAGAGGCCGGTACTGCGGTTGATCGCCGTAATCTTGATGGGGATGGGGCGACTGTGGGACTCGATCTTCTCCAAGATGCTCATGCGGCCGAACTAGACCAAGAAGAGGGTAACCAATATATTCTTGAATTTAACCGCAGCCCAGTCGTTGGTACTCGGCTGCGTCTAGAAGGAATTTATAACGAATCTCGGTTGAGATTTACACGACCACGCAACTGGTCCGTTAAATCGGTCAAAATTCTGTTGCGCTATCGCCATTCTGGTGCGCTTTATGCCACCCGCTCCAACCTCAATGTCATTGTGAATGACAACAATGTAGGCAGTGTGCCACTCAATTTAAAGCAGGGCGATACTGGCACCATTGTTTTTGATATTCCTACCCGTATTCTTAAGGACTACAACGAGCTAATTATTGCGGGTTTACAAAATAATTCACCGACGTGTACTCAAGACCCGTTTGACCCGTCTCTTTGGACAGAGATATTACCCGATTCAAAGCTGGTATTTAACTATGATGCTGAACCTTTCCAGCTAGATTTTAATAGTTATCCTTATCCACTTATTGATTTACTCAGCCTAGAAACGAATCACATCGATTACGTTGCGCCTGCTGAGCAAGACCAATCCTGGCTGACGGCCATTGCTCGGCTACAAACGTCACTGGGACGCATCGCTGATTATCGCCCCTTAGAAACAGATTTGGTTGAATCTTTGGATACGGTGGCCGATGGCAATCGAGTGGTCGTTGTGGGTACGCCAGGGCAGCAGCCTGCACTGGAGGGTTTAGATCTGCCACTGGAGATCAAGAATGATCGTTGGTTAGATGCTAATCAGACGTTAATTCCCTCAGACACTGGCATTTTAATGTGGACTGTACTGGAAGATAAGCAGTCTCCTGTGCTGATTGCTACAGGTAATGGGCCAGTGGCTGTGACCAAGGCTGTTCAGTTCTTGACCCAGTCCCAGGATCGTAAGATCGGTGCAGGTCGGGTTGTTTTGGTCAATGACGTAGAAGCCATTGAATCGCCTGATGTCCGAGACTGGCCCCGCTACTTACCCATATCAGATAACTTTGAACTGAGTGACCTGAAAGGATTTAATCACGAGCCCCTTGAGGATGTGGTGATTCGAGGTGCCCATGCTCCCCCGTTTGAGTTTGACTTTAAAGGGTTGCCGGATGATCGGTTTTTGCCAGGTAATGTGATGACCCTGCGCTATTCCTATGGCCCTCAGGTTAACCCTCTCACCTCTCTTGTGGAAGTTCAGTTAGACGGTATTACGGTAGCTGGTCGACGGCTTGACTCCATCGACGGTAAGCGTCGGGCCACTCTAAAAGTGGAGCTGCCGGAACAACACATCACCCCTCAGTCTCGGCTGAAAGTATATCTCAGGTTTGACCCACGAGAGCGGCGCTCCTGTAGCCGAGTGACCGATCACCAACTCTGGGGCACCATCCACAGCGACAGTGGCTTTAATTTGAATCGTCAACAGGTGGCTAAACTGCCGGATCTCAATCTGCTGAAAGCTGGCTATCCGTTTGCATCACCCCAAGATTTGTCTCGCACGGCTATTGTTGTTCCCAATCAGCCCACCATGACCGAACTATCGGTCATGCTTGAATTTAGCGAGCGTCTGGGTCGTCTCAGCCGGTCAGAAGCTGTACAGCTAGAGGTCTATCCAGTTAGTCAGTTAACACCAGAAGTGCAGGAATCGCAGCACTTAGTTGCCATTGGGTTGCGATCGCAGTTTCCCCTAGTTGAGGCCCTAGATGCCTCTGAGTTTAATCTTAAAGAAGATACACGCCAGTGGGGCGACAGCCAGGTGCAAACATTGCCAGACGCCGAAGGTGTTTTTCAGCAGCAGCTGTCTCCGTGGAATGACGGTCGAGTGTTGCTGACAATGACGGCTCAAAATGACTCTGGATTAAAGCAGCTGCATGATTTGCTAGAACTTGATTCACTCTTCTATCAGCTGCAGGGCGATACTGCCTTAATCAGTGCAAATGATGAAACGCCTTCTCCTTACGATGAGAATGCTTACAATCTAGAATTTCTACAACGCTCGGCCCAACAAGATGTTCAAGAAGAAAGTACATTTCAAAGAGCAATCACAGTGATTCAGGGTAACTGGTTTTTGTTAATTCCCGGCATTATCGTGCTGTCACTGTTCCTCTATGGAGTTGTTCAAGCTTATTTGAAACGCAATGATGCTATGGCTGCTACACCAGGGGTTATGGCCGATTCATCTGCGCCGGGAGAACTATAATCATGGCTGAACGTGTATTCGGTACCCACCGCTTAAAAGATTTTAAGCAGGTAGTTGCCAACTATCTGTCCACCAGAATTCGGCCTCTGCTGATTGAGCTGCTGATCATTACACTGCCCGCTTGGTTTGACCGTAGTTTACAGTGGCTCAATAAGCAACAGCTATTGATTTTAGCGCTGTGTCTGACTACATTTGCTTGGCCGCTTATGACAGCGCGGCCAACCATCTTACAGCAAGGCTTGGTCGCACTAGCGTTGCTGGGCATTGGGCAGGTGCTGTTGCGATTAGAAGACCGACAGACAAGTCAGCGAGTCAGTGAATATTTGCACTTGCTGTTGATGGCCGTTAGTACAATTACGACTCTGCGTTATTTGTACTAGCGGTCAAACTACACGCTCAACGTAGATTCATGGCTGGATGGATTTTTTTCAATCTTGCTGTTTGTAGCCGAGCTGTATGCCATTGCTACGCTGCTTCTTTCCTTTTTTCAGACCTTACGAATTCGCGATCGCAAATCCATTCCCCTAGACCAGTGGCCTCAAGAGAGTTGGCCAAACGTAGACATCTATATTCCGACATACAACGAGGATGTCGCCATTGTTCGAAAAACGGTACTAGGGGCGCTCAATATCGATTATCCAGCAGATAAAAAAGTTGTCTATGTATTAGACGATGGCCGAGCTGAAAAATACAAAGAGCGCCGGGAGAACCTGAGGGCGATGTGTGCCGAACTCGGGTGTACAATGCTCACCCGTGATAATAATGAGCACGCCAAGGCTGGCAACATTAACACCGCACTGGATAAGACCGATGGTCAACTGGTACTTATCCTAGATTGTGACCACATACCAGTACGTGGGTTTCTACAAGAGACTGTCGGTTTTTTCTTCGATAAAAAAGTTGCTCTGGTGCAGACACCTCACTGGTTCTACAATCCCGATCCATTTGAGCGAAATCTGTTGACCCAAGGTCAGATTCCAGTCGGTAACGAGCTATTTTATAAGGTTCTGCAAAAAGGGAACGATTTTTGGAATGCGGCCTTTTTCTGTGGTTCTGCTGCAGTGATTCGTCGTAAGTATCTGGTTGATATTGGCGGTATTGCCACCGAAACCGTTACCGAAGACTGCCATACCTCACTGCGACTACACTCTCTTGGCTACCGCACTGTCTACTACGACAAAATTATGGTAGCAGGGCTGGCCCCTGAGAAATTTTCTTCATACGTGGGTCAGCAGGTTCGCTGGGCTAGGGGGATGGCTCAGATCCTAAGGATTGAGAACCCTCTGTTTAATCGCAAACTCAATCTGCGGCTGTCACAGCGACTCTGTTACTTTAGCGCCACCTCGCACTTCTTTTTTGGCTTTCCTCGGCTGATGTATGCAATCGCGCCAAACCTGTTTTTACTGTTTGGCATTAACCCTGTGAAAGGTTTGGGTGTCGAGACTTTATTTTATGCATTGCCGCACATTGTGCTGTCCATGCATGCAAATCATATTGCCTATAAACACGTGCGATTCTCTTTTTGGAATGAGATTTATGAATTTGCAATGTCATTTCAGGCAGGTATTGTAACGTTGCTGGCATTAATTAATCCAAATTTAGGCTCCTTTAACGTTACTGATAAGGGAATCTCAGTGGAATCCCGTAGTTTTGATATCGACAGTGTTCGTTACCTAGTTGTTTTAGGTACCATTACCGGATCGTCTCTGCTGACTGTGCCGATCTGGTTGATTTTGAGCCCTTTAGATACTCAAGCGGTTCTGATCAATACCCTATGGTGTGTGTTTAACTTGATGCTTGTGCTAACAGCCTGTTTGGTGGCATTTGAGCAGCCCCAGCTACGACAGTCTCACCGGCTACCGCGCGAGCTGTTTGTGCGACTCTACAGTGATGACGGTCAAATTTGGGAAGGTACAACAATTGATGTGAGTGAGACAGGGGCCCAGGTTCTATTAGACATATGGCCTAATGTTTCCGACCAAGTGCAGCTAGAGATTTTTGGCGACTATGGAGCCATTGCATTACTAGATGCCACCATCATCAGAGCCACTGCAACAGACTCATTACAGACAAAGCTAGCGATTAACTTTGTTGATATGACTCAAACACAGCAGGACGATCTGGCCACCGTGATTTTCTCCGATGTGCGCAAATGGTACTCGCAGAACCGTGAAAACACGGATAATCCCTGGCGGTCACTTAGCTTTATCCTGCTAAGTTTGAGACGAGCTTTCCAAGAGCTGCGTCCGGCCAATACTTTTAAGATGCGCAAGCAGGTAGAAGTAATGAGCGACCTCAGATGGAAAGGTTGGGGCAGCTATGTTCAAGCCGCTATGATTACTGAGCTGGGCTCTAGAGAGATGCGTCTGGAGTTGCTGGGTGACGCTAGTACCGCTGCCATGGCGCTTCAAGACAACCTACCCTTGTTACATTTGCAGGTCTATCCTCAAGTGGATAATGTTCATTCCTACGACTTAATGGCGCAGGTTGAACGCCTTGAGCTAGTCCCTAAGCTCTCCAATGCCTACAGCAGCAATAGTTCCAATGACTCTGTCGGAAATATGAGTCAGCTCTCAGACTATCGTGTGGCTCTGGAGCTGTCGTTTCCGATGTCTCTAGATCAGCAGCAGCAAAATCAAATTAAAACACTGCTTAGACAGGTTGCTTAGGAAAAGCTATGTCAGTCATTTTTGTGTGACAATTTAAATTCCTAAATAAAACGCTGTTTTGGTAGTGCCTATGGGGTTAAGTAAGGAGGAATAATTACATTCGCCGTAGTTCTTTATTGAGACTTTTTTGGGAATACGTAGTTTCACTGGGATTCTCAAGCCAAATGTACATACTTACGGTGTTACATATCTGACTAGGATTAACGTAGGTCGATTATTTCAGGGTGAATAAATTTTCGGTGAATGTATCCCTTTAATAGTAATTCTCCCGAATATATGGTCCGGACTAGAGGGGCAAATGGGCGAATTTCTTCATTAGTGAAGATGGTGCATAAATTTATTTCTATTCCCGCATAAATCTATTTCCATAGGGAAGAAACCATTTGTATGGTTATTAAGTCGAGAATTTATATGTATCTGTGACCGTGTGTGATTGGACTCTTTCCTATTGCTCAGGTCCAATTAACCCCAAAGGGTTTTGGCTTTTTGCTGTATCGTTAAACATTCAGTTATGAACAGTCGTTCGATTGTGGGTTATGGTGCAACCCAGAAGTTACATCCTCTAAGCTTTTTAGCTCAGCTGATTAGTCGTCAGGTGAGTGGTCACTTCAAGTTGTACTCGGGGACTAACTCATGGTCGCTTTTTTTGAACCAAGGCAAGCTTAATTTTGCGACTGATACAGATGCGCCCTTTGACCGTCTGGATCGTCACCTGCAGGATTAGAGCAGCGAAGTTCCCTCATTGGTCGGTGCTGAGCGAGTTCAACTTCGTTTGATGTTTGAACAGTCACCCAAGCAGGCTCCGTTAACACCTGATTACCAGGCGATTAGTTGGCTAGTTGCGCAATCTCATCTAAGCCCAGATCAGGCTACTGGCCTAATCCGTTCCATTGCGATTGAGGTGGTAGAGTCCTTTCTAGGGGTACAGGAAGGTAGCTATGATCTGCTGGGGTTAGATGATATTGGTGAGTATCCAGTTTTGTGTCAGCTAGATTTACGGCCCATTGTTGAAATTTGTCAGCGAAATCGACGCCAGAGCGTACTGTCATCACCGTCGTCGGCTGAAGGTGCTACATCCGTAGTCTCCCAATCAGTATCCTTGGGAAATGCTTCGACGGTCACTGCTTTTGGTAAGCGTACTGCAGGAGCTGACTCTAAATCTCAGCTGGGAGGGATGTCCGCTGGTATCACTGCTCAGGCTAGAGATGGGGCTGGCATGGTAGCTTCGCCTGATGTTCGTAGAGCTGTTTATACAATTGCCTGCATTGATGATAGTCCAACCGTTTTGAATGCCATCCAAGAGTTCTTGAATGACAAAAGTTTAAACGTTGTGCCTATCAGCGATCCAGTGAAGGCCCTAATGCAGGTTATGCGGTGTCGGCCAGATTTAATTTTGTTGGATGTTACCATGCCCAATCTGGACGGCTATGAGCTGTGCTCGCTTCTGCGTAGACACCCTAGCTTTAGAAATACACCCATTGTTATGGTGACGGGTAACACAGGTTTTATCGATAGAGCAAAAGCTAAATTAGTTAGATCTTCTGGGTATTTAACTAAGCCGTTTAGTCAGTCAGAGCTGTTGAAAATGGTATTTATGCATCTGCCGGCTGTTGGATCTCGATAGTTGTGGGTTCAATTAGCTTGTGCATTTTAAGATCTCAGATATAATGATGATTACTATTCTGAACTGAGAAAAGTTGAACACACATTTCGGGGATTACACCTAAACCATGACAGTTACTCAAACAGCTACGGTATTAATTGTTGAAGATACGCCCTCCGAGAGAGAGCTAATTAGTCACTATTTACGTGAGGAAGGCTACAGCGTTATTCATGCAGTATCTGCAAAGGAGGGATTGGACAAGGCCATCTCTAGTCGCCCTAGCGTCATTGTGACAGATGTTGTTATGCCTGGAATGAGCGGCTTTGAGCTATGTCGTAGCTTAAAGCGTGCGCCTGAAACTGAAAAGGTACCGGTCATTATATGTTCGTCCAAGAATCAAGCGATTGATCGACTTTGGGGAATGCGACAGGGGGCAGATGCTTATTTAACAAAGCCCTTTGAGCGTGAAGAGTTATTGAGAGTTATTAAATCTGTCCTGTAAACTGTGCGATCGCATCTATGAGGTCACTATTTTGTCCGCTTTATCCTTAAAAAAAGACAGGCCCACACTGACAAAATCA
>JBHJIV010000007.1:0-22002 GCA_050043105.1 Leptolyngbyaceae cyanobacterium
TAAAGAAGCGTCTGGCACAGGTAATATGAAGTTCTCTATGAACGGAGCGCTTACTATTGGCACGCTAGACGGGGCCAATGTGGAAATTCGTGAGGCTGTGGGCGAGGAGAATTTCTTCTTGTTTGGTCTCACAGTAGATGAGGTGGTAGACCTTAAGACGCAGGGCTACCAGCCAAGAGAGTACTGCGACCGCAACCGCAATCTACAACAGATTATCCACCAGCTATCTACCGGTGTTTTCTCTAAAGGCGATCCAAATTTGTTTAGACCCCTAGTGGACAACCTACTCTATCAAGACCCCTATTTGTTGCTGGCTGACTACCAGGCATATATTGACTGCCAGGACCGGGTAAGCCAGACCTATGCCAATCCTGCCCGATGGACTCGTATGTCTGTACTCAATGCCGTTCGTATGGGTAAGTTCTCATCAGATCGCTCCATTCGCGACTATATCGAGAATATCTGGCACACCAGGCCAGTCCCGGTCGAACTCAAAGAGTATGTCCAGGCCAACGCTGGCTTATTGGTGCCCTAGTGAGAGATTTACCATGAGCCTAAGTCTCTACTTTTTACGTCACGGCGAAACCACCCACAGTCAGACTGGTGGCTATTGTGGGGCGCTGGACCCAGAACTGACAGCCGCCGGGACAGACATGGCCCAAGCATTTGCTGATACCTACAGCGACATGAAATGGACAGCGGTGTTTGCTAGCCCAATGAAGCGCACCATTGCCACCGCGAAACCCCTCTGTGAAGCCGCTGGTGTTCCCTTGCAGTTGCGGGAGGGTCTTAAAGAACTAAAATATGGGGCCTGGGAAGACCGCACACCGGCCTATGTGCAGGACCATTATGACCAAGACTATGTCAGCTGGATGACTGAACCCGCCTGGAATCCACCCACTGGAGGAGAAACCTCCTTTCAAATTGCCAGTCGGGCTGAAGCTGTGATTGCTGAGATTGGGGAGACCTACGCAGCCGGCAATGTCCTGGTAGTTTCCCACAAGGCCACCATTCGGATAATTTTGTGTAGCTTGCTGGGGATTGATTTAGGTCGCTATCGCGATCGCATCGAAATCCCCGTCGCCTCCCTTAGCGTCATTAAGTTTGGTCGCTATGGCCCCATGCTACAGCGGCTAGGGGATCGCTATCATCTACCCCAAGCACTGCGCGATCGGGCTGGAACATAAGTCAAAACAACACCATGAACATCCTTGTCCTCAATGCCGGCTCCAGCAGTCATAAACTCTGTTTCTATAGACTGGAGAATAGTCTGCCAGAGACAGCTCCCACACCTGTTTGGGAAGCACAGATTGACTGGAACTCCACCCAGGCGGTGATCGAGGTGAACGCTGATACCGGTGCAGCCATAGAACAAAAACAAGAGATCACCTCCCGACGAGAGATTCTCTCAGGGGTACTGAGCACTCTATGGCAGGGTGAAACCCAGGTACTCCAGAGCCAAACTGAGATTGACGCCGTTGGCCATCGCGTTGTCCACGGCGGCCAAACCTATCAGACCAGCACCCTGGTAACGGCTGCCGTCAAGGCAGAAATTGCTCGATTAAAACAGCTAGCCCCCAACCATAACCCAGCCAATCTAGAAGGCATTGAACTAATGGAAGACCTGCTGGGGGAGATTCCCCAGATTGCGGTATTTGACACGGCTTTCCATAGCCAAATGCCCGATGTCGCCGCGATTTATCCAGGCCCTTACGATTGGGTCAACCAGGATATTCGACGCTATGGGTTCCATGGCATTAGCCATCAATACTGCACTCAGCGGGCGGCTCAGCTGCTGGGTCGAGATGATTTACGTCTAATTATCTGTCATCTGGGTAACGGGGGCTCTCTCTCTGCCGTGTATCATGGTCGCAGTATCGACACCACCATGGGATTTACCCCATTAGACGGGCTGATGATGGGTACCCGGTCTGGGTCAGTTGATCCGGGCATTTTGATTTATCTCATGCGCCAGGGCTATGACGCTGACAAATTAGATCGACTACTCAATAAAGAATCCGGGCTGCAGGGTATTTCGGGTATCTCCCACGATTTGCGACAAATTGGACCTGCGATCGCAGCTGGAGATACACAAGCCCAGCTAGCCCGAGATCTCTATCTCCATCGTCTCAAAGCGTGCTTTGGTTCAATGCTGATGAGTTTAGGCGGTATCGATGCCGTTGTGTTTACAGCCGGTATTGGTGAGCACTCTGCGACAATTCGAGCAGATGCCTGCAGCGCCATGGCATTTTTAGGCCTAACCTTGGACCCGAGTAAAAATGAGATGAACCCGGTGGATCAAGATATTGCCACCGCTGACTCAACAATTCGCGTGTTGGTGATTCACACTCAAGAAGACTGGGCCATTGCCCAAGACTGTTGGCATTGCTTACATGAGAAGAGTTTATAGTACTCACTCACATCGGCAGTCTTTCTCTTGATAAGCTTCAGGAGGATAAAGCAGACCGTTGTTAGTCAGTCTAACGGAAGATTCAACGCCTTATTCATGGGATATTAATCGCCATGAACAAGGCGTATGCTTAATTTTGGAGCAATGGCACGTCTCCAACCATCCTTTACAATAGGAGTCATTCTCATTAGAAATCAGCTTGTAACCGAGTGCCTCTATGAAAACGCCATTAGTCTTGAATCGTTCCGATGATTGGCCCTTAGCCAGAAGCCCATGCGATTCACGGCTGTTTCATACAGACGACGCTGATGAGATTAAGGTCTGTTCAGCTCAAGTTGGACAAGGGTATAGCCAACTTATTCCACTACAGGATGATTTGGCCCTTAGCATTCATGACTACACCCTCCATCAGCCTCGGGTTGCTGGCAGGGTAGATCTTGGTAATTGCCTAGAATTTGAGTTTCGATTAGCCGGTCGTGATGCTGGATATAGCTCTTTTATTCCGCATTTTTGCCTGAAAGAGTTTGAAATTAAACCTGCGCAAAAACGATATTTCAACATTGAGGTTTGGTTTAAGCCGCCGGCCCTTACTACCTACTGTCAAGCATTTGTAGAGCGCTTGTCGCCTCAGACCCAAAGCAATGCTGAGGGCATTATCCGATCAGTCTATCGACACCAGGGAGGCGGACCAAAATCAACCCTGATGGGAATGCTCAACCAGATCTTTGCTCAGACAAAGGTATCTGAGCTGAAGCTTACTCTTGAGCACATTTTGACTGATGCTCTCCATAACGAGGTACTCACCTTCCAAGACTCTTCTCGCAGCCCCATAACCCCCGCAATGGAGCAAGTGATTGGGCAGATTCTCAGCTGTCCGTATCAGGGCAAAAGCCGCCGCACCTATTTAGAGTGTCAAGCACTAACCCTTGTGGAGCTTTACCTAGAGGCGATAGTACACCGCTGTAGGTATGAGGCTGACCTTGATTATATTTGCCAGGCAAGCGCTATTTTAAGAAACCAGAGCGTGAACCCTCCGACGATAGAAGTGCTGGCTCGACAGGTCGGTACTAATCGGCGCAAACTGACTGAGGGCTTTCATGAACTATATGGAACAACCCCCTTTGGCTACTTACGTTACAGTCGTTTAGCTCAAGCCAAACGACTGCTTATGACTTCAGACTTATCAGTCACCGAGGTTGCAGCGGCTGTTGGTTACACCAGCCGTAGCCGCTTTGCCACTGCTTTTTGTCGAAGCATTGGGCTTAACCCTAAAGCATTTCAGATGCAGGTTTAGCCACAGGTTAGATAGACAGCGCTTGATTTGCACAGGGGTCAGCAAAGTCATCACAAAAGAAGTGTGTTTGGGGCGCGAAATCACTAGAAAGCGATCGCAAATTCTCCTACGCTAGCTGAGAATAATTCGCTTCAAGCTCAACCACTCAATCTTGGTAGCGGCGCGTCATGTCGCCGACCAAATTTCCTGTTGAGCATAAGCAGCTGTGTGAGGGACATGATGGGAAAATCGTTACAGTATCGCAATTGCCTCTGGATTCTAGCCCTAGCCAGCGTGCAGGTTGTTTTTACAGAAACTGCCACAGCAGGAGAGTTATTAGATAAAACGTCGGTAACTCGTTCTACTCTGCAAGAAGGGCACAGACTTACGTTATTCGATCAGCGTCAAGGCTCTGCAAACGATGTTTCTCCCAATGGGGCTCCACCGACTCACTTCATAACCAACAATCAACAACCAACAACCGGTTTAGATTTGCTTGCCCAAATCGAAACTGTCCAAATTATCAACATCCAACTAGAGGAGACCGAGATAGGCTTGCAGGTAAGCCTAGAAAACGCTGACGGTGAACTGCCAGCGCCAACCACGACCGTATCAGGCAACGCACTAATAGCAGAAATTGCCAATGTAACACTGTCATTACCAGAGGGAAACGAGTTTTTAGAGTTTGCCCCCGTTGAGGCCGTTGCCGTAGTGCAGGTCTCAGCCTTACCGGGGAACCGAGTGCAAGTGGTGATTACGGGCACCGATGCTCCACCCACAGCAGCTGTGGAGACGACAGCAACCGGACTGGCGCTCAGCGTTGTGCCGGGAGTAGCTCAAGCAGGTGAAGTCGATGAAGCGCTAAGACTTGTGGTTACGGGTGATGAAGACCCAGGCTATGCTGAGCCCAATGCCACCACTGCTACTCGCACCGAGACGCCGCTGATTAGGATTCCCCAATCCATTCAGGTCATTCCTGAAGCCGTTCTAGAGGATCAGCAGGTCATCCGCCTGAGTGATGCGTTACGCAATGTGCCGGGCGTGGTGCCGGGCAATAACTTTGGCGGCGGTCTAGATACTTTTACGATTCGTGGGTTCGAGGGAGCGGCTATTCTACGCGATGGCTTTCGTTCTGGTGAAGCTGACAGTAATGGGCAGGGGGGGCTTCAGGAAACAGCCAACCTGGAGCGCATTGAGGTGTTGCGAGGACCAGCCTCGATTCTCTAAGGCAGTGTGGAGCCGGGTGGCATCATCAATCTGGTCACCAAGCAGCCCCTAGACACCCCGTTTGCTGAGGTGACAACTCAGATCGGCAGCTATGGGTTCTTTCGGCCCACGCTCGATGTCACGGGTCCGCTCGACGCTGAAGGAAATATCCGCTATCGCCTGAATGTGGCCTATGAGCGAGAGGATGGCTTTCGCGATTATGAGACTGATGTAGACCGCGTATTCATCGCACCTGTGATTGCCATTGATTTGAGCGATCGCACCGACTTGACGCTGGATTTGGAATATCTCAATGACCAACGGCCGTTTGCCCGCGGGATTCCTCCGTTGGGAGATGAGTTGGCCGATGTCCCCCTCGACACGATTATCGGCGAACCCGACGACTTCGCTAGGACGCAGAGTACCCGCGTCGGCTATCGCTTAGAACATCGCTTTAATGATAACTGGCGGCTTCGCAACCGCTTTCGCTATACCGACAGTAACTCTGAGAACCGCCGGACTCAGTTAGAGGAAATCTTGGGTGGTCTAAACGAAGTAACGGGTGATATTACCCGCCTCTACTACTTCAGCGATAGCGACCTAGATAGCTATGAATTCCAGACTGAGGTGATTGGAAAGTTTGCGACCGGCTCGATCAATCACACTCTATTAGCAGGGGTCGATGTGTTTTTTGATGACTCAGACTTTTTAGTTTCAAATGATTTAGCGCCCCCGGTCAATCTATTCGATCCAGAAATTGGTGTTGTCCCTCGGCCAGACCTACCGTTAACATTTACGACTACCGATACCACCGCCAGTCGCAGCCGGGTGGGACTGCTGCTGCAGGATCAAATCGACCTCTTGCCAGAGGTCACCCTGTTATTGGGCGGGCGGGTTGATTTCTTTAGCCAAAGCAGTACTGCCGAAGCTGTTTCCATTCCCGGAATCTTTGAAACCCCCGCGCGTGACAATGAACAGTCTCAAACGGCGTTTACCCCACGGGTGGGCATCGTCTATCAGCCGATGACAGAACTTGCTCTGTATGCCAGCTATAGCCGCGCCATTGAGCCCACCCTCTTACCGGCCCCCACCCTGGAGGGAGAGTTTCTGGACCCAGAAGAAGGTGAACAGTTTGAGGTGGGTCTGAAAACGGAGCTGTTAGACGGGCGGCTTGCGGCCACCCTCTCCTTCTTTGATATTAGTCGAACCAATGTGGCTGCTGCGGACCCTAACAGTATCAACTCTGTAGTGCCGATTGGTAAGCAGACGAGTCGGGGGATGGAACTCAATGTGACCGGCGAAATCTTGTCAGGGTGGAATATTTTGACAGGCTTGAGTTTATTGGATGCGGAAATTGAAGAAGGTGTCAATTTTGCAGCGGGCGCAACGCCGCCCAATGTTCCAGAAACGGCAGCAAACCTGTGGACGACCTACGAAATTCAGTCGGGTGACTTAGCGGGGCTGGGCTTTGGGCTAGGACTATATTACGTAGGCGAACGCCAAGGGGATAATGAAAATACCTTCACCATGGACGAATATTTGCGTACCGATGCGGCCATTTACTACCGCCAGGACGATGTCCGTCTAGGGCTCAATTTTCGCAATCTCTTTGACATCGACTATTTCGAGAGTACCGAGGCGGGGCGGGGTGGCACTACACCGGGTGAGCCCTTCACCGTCATTGGCAGTATTTCCGTCACGTTTTAGGAGGCTATTACAGAATGCATAGTCGAGTCGGCATCAAGACTATAGTGCTTTTTCTAGCGGCGGTCGGGACGATTTCCGCGTGCGGTGCCCTCAGCGATCAGCCGATGCCCTCTTTGGCAGGGCGCACTATCGAACATGCGATGGGTGAAACCGTCGTGCCCCAAACACCCGAGCGTGTAGTGGTACTGTGGTCAGCAGTGGACACGCTAGCGCTGGGAGTGGAACCCGTTGGAGCAGTTCTGAGCACGCCGCCTCAAATCGTCGGGGATGCACATATTCCCATGTTTAGCGATCGCACTGAAGGCATTGCGGCCGTGGGGAATTATGCACAGCCTAATCTAGAGACAATTGTTGAGCTGCAGCCGGATTTGATTCTGGGCATAACGACGGTGGAAAGCTTTTACCCGCGTTTATCGCAGATTGCCCCCACCGTTGTTGTAGATATCTCAGGCGGGATAGCGGATTGGAAAGAGTATGCACTGAACTGGGCAACAGCTTTAGGGAAACCGGATGAAGCCCAAGCCCTAATTCAGCAGTATGAGCAGCGCATCGCTCAGTTTCAGCAGGTGATGGGAGATCGCCTCGATAACACCACGGTCTCGGTGGCGCGGTTTGGTGCCGATCAAATTCGCATTTACCAAAAAGATAGCTTTCCGGGAGCGGTGCTAGCCGAGGCGGGGCTACTGCGTCCAGAGAGTCAGCAGCGGGACAACCATGATGAAATCATCAGCCTCGAAAGTCTCTCTAGCATCGATGGCGACGTTCTGTTTTTTGTGCAAGACAACCCAAAAGAATCGACGTTAGCCAAGGTCCAGGAGAATCCGCTATGGTCTCAACTCGGTGTAGTGCAGCGGGATCAGATGCACGAGGTGTCGGTAGAAGTTTGGTTTCTCAATGCGGGCATTGTCAGTGCCCACATGATATTAAATGACTTGTTTCGCACCCTTGTCCCCGACGGTGAGCAGTATGTAATCCATCAGGTGGGGGAGTTGACCCTGCCATAAACGCCGCTCCTTAGTTTTTGCAGGCATGTCTAGATGCCGATTCTAATTGAGTACATCTGCTGTTTGAGCATTGGTCTCTGGGCTGATTACTCATTTGTAACGATAACCGAGACTTAACCTTGATATTTCATGCTCTGGCATATTTACTAGTCCAATAATAATATCAATCCTTTAATTGGAGCTGTGTCCATGCAACCTGTGATTGTTCGTGCCTTTCAATCGGGTTTGCTATGTGCTGCCTCCATGCCGCTGGGAGCCATTACCTCCCGATTTTGGCGACCTTCTGGACGAGTGATCGGGGCGCTCACCGCCTTTGGTGCTGGGGCATTGTTGGCAGCCACAGTATTAGACTTAGTCTCCCATGCGGTAGAAGAAGGGTTTATTGCTGAGCTGGCGACTGGCAGCATTATCGGCAGTCTCTTTTTTACAACTGTGAATCAGTTTATGAACAAATATGGCAGCTTTTTACGCAAACCTGCCACTGCAGCCGCCCATGTTGCTAATCATCAAGAACAGCATTTCCAAACCCTGTTAATACAGGTGAGCCGCCTCGACATTTTTCGATCGCTCACCCCCCATACGTTAAAACAGTTGACCAAGTCACTTTTAGTGAGTCATTACCGGCTAAGACGGTGCTATATCAGCCAGGCAGCGCCTGTGAGACGCTTTACATTTTAAATAGCGGCGAGGTACAGCTGTTGGACCCTGAGCGGGATATGCAGCCCTTTGCTCAGCTAAAACCGGGAGATGTGTTTAGCCGGATGGCATTTTTTTCGGGCGCCCCCCACGGGACGGGTGAGATCGCAACAGCAGACTGCGAAATCGCCAGCTTACCCAAGGATGCCTTTGAAGACCTGCTGGAAACCTGCCCTGAGCTAAACAAAGCCACCCAGCATTTTATTCAAGACAGCGAAATCGCCCAGTATCTGCAGCAGCGCCACAATCTTACCCGCAGTGAAATTAGCACCTGGGTAAATCAAACAGTTACCTGTATCCAAACAGCGGCCCAGATACCTGATGCGGTGTCCATCGACAATAAAGCCCGCGAATTTTTCCAGATAGCTCGTCAAATTAAACGGCTGCCTATTTTTCAATACCTACTCAGAGAAGATATCCAGGCCATTGCCAATCGCCTACAGTATCGACGAGTTAATTCTGGGCACACCTTCTTTTACCAGGGCGAAGCGGGTCAAACACTCTACATTATCCACGCCGGGCACATCCTCCAGAGCGACCCCCAAAATCCCAGTCGCAAGGTGAGAAAACTCTATCCCAAGGATGCCTGTGGCGAACTCTCTTTTTTAACGGGTGCTCGACATACAGTAACCGCTGTTGCAGATGGCAGCGTCTGTGTTTGGCAACTCAGTAAAGCAGATTTTGAGGAACTTTTAATGCAGCTGCCCAACCTTAATCGAGCAGTTGAAGAGTATCTGCAACAGAGCAACATTGCCGACTATCTAGAACAAAAGCAAAATTTTTCACACCAGCAGTCGGCTAAATGGCTACAGCAGGCGTTTCACGATCTCCAGGGTGGCGACAAACTGCCCTCAGCTCAGGCCATGATTCAATCACTAGGGGAGCATAACAACGCCCCTCTAGCGATCTGGCTAGGATTGCTGATTGACGGTATTCCTGAATCTCTCACCATTGGTGCTGGCGAATTGGTTAGCGGGGGTGTTAGTGTCACCCTGTTAGCCGGTTTGTTTATCTCCAACTATCCAGAAGCCCTATCGAGCTCAGACGGCATGCGACAGCAAGGGTTTCCCTTTGCCCGCATTGTCATGATGTGGATTTCGGTAATGCTGATTCAAGGCATTGTCGCTGGTCTAGGGGCGCTAGTTTTAGGGGGTGCCTCCGAGAACCTAGCATCCTTTATTGAATCCATTGGGGCGGGGGCCATTCTCACGGTTTTAGCTGAGACAATGTTGCCAGAGGCTTACATGCGGCGGGGCTATTTTATTGGCCTTTCGCTACTGTTAGGCTTTCTTGTAATTGTCCTCATCAAAACATTTTTCTAAACAGATACAGATTATGGATGTGATGGAATTACTGAGAACTCAGATTCGATCCATTGACCAGCTGATGCCTGAGCTCGTGTCAATGACGCCACCCCCTGATTATAAACAAACCCTCTACAACCAGGTGATCAAAACTCGATGTGTCAAAGTTGAGTTTAAATAAACTAAAAGAATCCATAATCAGTCTTTAGATTACAACCACTTCGGCAAGGAATTATTACAATACGAACGTGATCAGCCAACAAACTGGAGTACATTATGACGCAAACTCTTCTGGATCAATTGCGTGAAATGACCGTTGTAGTTGCCGATACCGGTGATATTAAAGCAATTGAGCAGGTTAAACCGCAAGATGCTACCACTAACCCATCGTTGATCACAGCGGCGGCCCAGATGCCTCAATATCAGAGCATCGTCGATGAAACCCTGCAAGCGGCTAGGGAGGATGCTAGTAACGACGCCAGCACCCAAGAGATTGTAAATTTAGCATTTAAGCGACTGGCGGTTGCCTTTGGTCGTAAGATTCTAGATATTATCCCCGGTCGGGTTTCGACAGAGGTAGATGCTCGTCTTTCCTACGATACGGAAGGTACCCTCGCCACTGCCCGTGATTTAATCTCTCAGTACGAAAGCGTCGGAATTTCTCGCGAGAGAATCTTAATTAAAATTGCTTCCACATGGGAAGGGATTAAAGCCGCCGAGATTCTAGAGAAAGAAGGCATTCACTGTAATCTGACACTTTTATTTGGTCTGCATCAGGCCATTGCCTGTGCTGAGGCAGGTATAACGCTAATCTCTCCCTTTGTTGGACGGATTTTAGACTGGTATAAAAAAGATACTGGCCGAAACTCTTATCCACCCGCTGAAGATCCGGGAGTTTTGTCCGTAACCGAAATTTTTAACTACTACAAAAAGTTTGGCTACACCACTGAAGTAATGGGGGCTAGCTTTCGCAATACCGACGAGCTTAAAGAACTAGCAGGCTGCGATCTGTTAACCATTTCACCCAAACTGTTGGCACAGTTGGATGACGAAACTGGCGAGCTACCCCAAAAGCTATCTACGGAAGACGCCCAGAAGCTAGACATTAAGAAAATCTCGGTGGATAAAGCCACCTTTGACAAAATGCATGCTGACGATCGCATGGCATCTGACAAGCTGGCTGAAGGGATTCAAGGATTTACCAAAGCTCTAGAATCTCTAGAAGCATTACTGACTGAGCGATTGGCTGAGCTAGACGGGAAAGATGTGGTGAGCCACGCAGCTGAAGATATCTTTCGTGCCTACGATCTCGACGGGGATGGATTTATCACCCGAGAAGAATGGATGGGGGCGGATGCTGTTTTTGATGCTCTCGATATCGATCACGATGGCAAGATTACCCCTGAGGAGATGGGGGCCGGCCTGGGAGCTGCCTTTAGATTGGTGCAGGTCTAAACTCCTGCAGCCTCAAGGATGAGTCTTGCTGCTGCTGCCAGTCGTGCAGACTGCCGTCGCGCCATACGCTGGGCAGCCCGTTGCCCTGTGGCGCGATCGCAACTCGTTTACCCCCACTGCCACGGTACTCAACACGCTCGGCTTCAACAACCAGCCGAGCGTTGTTGGCCACCGCCTGCTTAAAGCTGGCAAAGCTGCCGGTCTGCCGTTCACCCACCTCCAGCGCAAACCCTTGCTCAAATGGGTGAATGGCTATCCAGGTCTGGTCACAGGCGATAAACGTAACCCCGTTTGCGGTCTCAACTCGGCCATCTGGATAGGTTAGCTCGGGGGTTTCTGCACCGTGCCAAATTACCAGGTTTTTATACTGGGCAATGCGGTGGGGCTGTTGGGCACTCACTATTAGTTCGTCAGTGTGTTGGCTACCCTCAGCCACCCGCAGGCTAAACCCGTTCCAGTCACCGCCAGTGCCCTTAACCAAACTGCCAAGCTGATAGCTATGGCCAATGTAGACTGTCTCATAAAAGGCCGGACCATACAGTTCAGGTTTCCAATTTTCGTAATGGGGATGGGTGCGCTGTAGCTCAATGGGTTTAAAGAATCGACGCTGTGCGATCGCAACCACATCATCCGGCGGCAAATAATCACTGGTCAGCCCATAGATCCAATCCCGTTCAAACTCATCGGGTGAAGGAGCATTCCCAAAATAAAGCCAAAAAAAGCGGGCGGCACTATCACCATAGGTGCGGTTTGATGGCCCATTCCAGCTACCGCGCCAGTACTTAATGGCAGCTGAGCGATACAGCCAGTCCAGCGCATCTGCCGCCAGCTGCTTTACCTCAGGATCTTTGGCAAAGTCATACAGATTCAGATAGGCCGCCGTTGTGTACCCATGGTATACAGGGCTATCCCACTCCCCCATACCAATATCCAGCAGCGTAGACACATAGCGCTCCAGATAGTGTTTATAGATCAGCCGAGTCGCTTCATTCCCCGTTTCCTCCGCCATCAAATATACCGACGTCTCCCGCATCGCCCTTAAGTTGTCAGTATTGCGACAGTCCACTGGTGTCTCACAATCATCAGTGGAGCGCGACCAAAATTTGCGTGGTGGATTGGCTGTACGTGTTAGCGGATCGCTTAGGGTAAACGCATGCATCGCATCCCACATCCGCTGTCGATAGGCCGGCTCAAGCTGGTCACCAAAATAAAAATACTTGCGCACCTGCCCTTTAAGGGTAAATCCAGACAGCAGGTCAATCCCCTGGGTTTCACTAGCCTGTTCATCAATTTGCTGCAAAAAGTCCAGCCCTGACGGCTGCCCCCACAGCACATCGGCCATCGCCAGCGGATACGAATTTTTCTCATACTCATAGGCAATACTGCCATAGTTCTCCACCGCTGCCAGCTGCATTAAAGCCAGCTGTGCCCTTAGCCGAAACATCAAAATCCACCAGAGTTCTTGCATGGGTCATTGAATGTGCCTTACCCATCACTTTAGTGCAATGTCAGTGTCATCAGGGCAATCGCAGTATTTATAAAATCAAATACTACATATGGTGGTTCATCACGCTCAGAGTATAAATTGTCACAGCATAACATTGTTATAACTCAGCTATGCAAAGATCAGTATTCTGTTCTTTCAGAATCAATAGTTCCTGCATTCGACTGTGTTAACAACAGTATTACTAAAATTAAAAGCACTCGACAAATTTAAAACCAGAGTCTCAATACAAGCTCATAATCAGGAATTAGGCCCGACCGGAAATCATCTCGTAAGACAACAAAAATTTTGACATTTCAAGACACATCATCAAAAACTAGAGTCAAAAGAAATCTGTTGATGTGTCTTGGATGAGACGCTTCCATACAATAATTTTGCCCTACCTTAGAAAGGATGTATGCCAGGCTCCGCAAGTATAAAGCAGACCGTCTGATGTCATCGTATGTTTTGCGGATATATATCCGCAAAACATACGATGATGAGCTGAGATACCAAGTTCACAACTGCATTCCATCAGATTTGTTCTCATTTCAATCAGATTTGTTCTTATGTTGTTTACTGCCTACCCATATGAATTTGACTTAAAGTTTTTAATTAAGGACTTTACCGATAAAAGAGCTACCTTAATACTGGTTACAGAGCTTCTAAAGCTGTATGGTCTGTCTACCTCCAATAGTTATTAAACCGGCAATCAAACAGGCTATTTTTTGCATAGACCCAATGAAATAGCTTTGGAGACAGAGTATGGAAAAAGTCAGGATACTTTTTTCCGTATTACAGTCATTAAGTTTTAGGTTTGCTAGAAGTACCGGGCAATTAATCTGTTTAGTTAACCCTAGACAGATGCTGGATTACTTGCAAACTTAACCCTCACCTTTCCGACAACAGCTCCCAGCTTCAATGAAATATCTATGGTTTTTGATGCATGGGAACCAATAAGGAAGTTCTTCCCACAGGGAATTTACCGATGTCTATGTTTATCGCGTTACTCTCCAGATTAATCAGCACGGATGTTACTACTCTCCTCAAGCGTAATCAAGAGGTAGAAGCTGAGGATTATCCTCCTTATCCATCTGTTGCCTAGGCTGCATCCACAAAAATCATCATCTTTCACTGCCGGATTAATACATACAGATAAAGCTTGGCTATGCTACAAGATCAGTTTAAGGATGTTACCGACTCAAGTTTTCCTAAACTTGTAAAGAGAAACGATAATCCGGTCTGGAACGAATGGGAAGACACAGATGGTGATGGTTTAGTTGACCGTATGCCCAGCTATGGTGTGGCTTGGGGCGACGCTAACGGCGACGGATACGTTGATCTGTACTTAAATAACCACTTTGGCGATCGCAATGGTCCTCCACCTTCGCTATTTATAAATCAAAAAGACGGCACTTTCGAAAATCGGATAGATCTATTTCCGGCTGATTCCCGTGGAGACATCGTTAGGGGCGATCGACATGGCAATATATGGGCTGATTTTGATAACGATGGTGACCAAGATCTAATTCAACTAGTGGGTCTGGTGTCAGATTCAGAACCCAGTAGAAACAAATTTTTTATCAATGAAATCAATGAAGGTGGTGGATTTGTTGATAAAGCATCTGAATTCGGAACCGGCTACTCTCAAGCCCGAGCCCGTGAAGCGACTGTATTTGACTTTAACAACGACGGGTTGTTAGATTTCATTCACGGGGCGCTTAGCGATGGCACAAAGAACGGTGAGCTGCCAGCAACGGTTTTCCAACAAAATCCAGATGGCACATTTTCAGATGTTGGTGCAGCCGTTAATTTCGAATTTGACCGAAGCTATGGGGTTGAGTACGTTTCCTTAGCAGACTTTAACGGTGATGGACATCTCGACGTTTTCCAGAAACAACCCAACGACGTCTATGATGTCAGCTCTGGCAAATTCGTTAAAATTACAAACTCTTTATTTGGTGATGTTAGCCTACAAAACGGTAGGGGTTTGATTGATATGGCCATTGCCGACTTCAATGGAGATTTGAAGCCGGATGTGTTTCTCCCCACCTCTGGTGGTAATGGCCATCAGTTGGTCCTGAGTTCTCCAACGGGTTGGGAAGATAAGTCCGTTGCGTCTGGGGTACGCTCAGTTTCTTATCAAACGCCTGATGGCGGCGGTGTTGTCACAGGTGATTTTGACAACGACGGCGACGTGGATCTATTTGTCCTTGACCGTAATGGCGGTCCTGATTTTATGTTTGAAAATCAGGGAACTGGAACATTTACGCCCATTGCGTTCTCTGAGACAACACCATTGCAGGATGTACCGCGACTCGATTTGCGTACTGCAGCGGTTGCCGACTTCAACAAAGATGGCTTTTTAGACCTGCTAGAAACGACCCATAGAAACGATCCTACCTATCGGCTATTAGAGAATAAAGGCAACAACAACAACTGGCTCTCAATTGATCTAGAAGGAACCGTATCCAACCGTGATGGTATTGGCGCAACGGTCTATGTCACAGCCGGTGGTGTTACCCAAATGAGGCAACAGACAGGCGGACAGCACCACAGAGCACAAGATCACAAACGGATTCATTTTGGTCTAGGGGATCAAAACGCAATCAGCGAAGTTCGGATTAAGTGGCCTAGCGGCATTGAGCAAGTAATCAATGGGGTTACTGTCAATCAAATTCTTCAAGTGGTTGAAGCAGAGAGTCAATTTGAGGCTACCAATGATTCTGTTACCACCTCCCTAGAAACAGCAGTCGATATTCAGGTTTTGGCCAATGATGATATTGCCCCAGACACTGTATTTACCTTATCTGCCAACGAAGCCAGTAACGGTAGTGTTACAGTCAACAATAATGGTACACCAGCTGACGGTAGCGATGATTTCATTACCTACACCCCCAATGCAAATTTTGTAGGCGCCGACTCATTTACCTATGAAATCGACGACAACAATGGCGACACAGATATAGCTACCGTCAATGTAACCATTATCAATGGGAATCTACCGGTAGCCACAAATGACACTGCAACAGTGGCAGAAGATTCACAGATCGCCCTAGATGTGTTGTCCAATGACACCGATGCAGACAACGATAGCCTCAGCCTTGAGTCTGTGCTCCCCGGTATCAACGGTAACACTAGCATTGATAGTAACCGGGTGATTTATACACCCGATGCCAACTTCAATGGCACTGACAGCTTTAGCTACACCGTAACCGATGGCAATGGCGGCTCTGCTAATGCCACAGTGAGCATCACGGTCACCAGCGTCAACGATGCGCCAGTAGCTAATGATGATACGCTCACTCTAGAGCAAAATACGGCTGCTCAAGTGCAGGTACTTGCCAATGACACAGATATCGATGGGGATACCCTGTCGGTCATATCGGTCGGGGCAGCCACTGATGGCACTACGTCATTGAGCAACAATCAGATTCTCTACACCCCGAATGCAGATTTCGTCGGCACCGACTCATTTACCTATGAAGTCAACGATGGTAATGGTGGCACAACTACGGCTACCGTTAATGTCACCGTCACTGAGCCAGGTCTTCGCGTCGAAGCAGGACTGCTGAGTCTATATACCTTTGATGAGGGGAGAGGCAACACTGTCTTCGATGTCTCAGGTGTCGGTGATCCTCTCAATCTACAAATCGACACGACCACTGGTGTCACCGGGGGAGAGGGATCTCAAATCACCTGTTCCTGTGGGAGCTGTCAGACTTGTAACTCTCAAGTCAACTGGGGAGATGGAATCTTAAATGTCGATTCTCATAGTTTGATTGCCTCTAGTCGAGCGGCTACCAAGCTGAGCGATGGGATAAAAGAGACCCAAGAGATGACCATTGAAGCCTGGATCAAATCCAATAGCCTCAACCAACGCGGCCCCGCCAGGATTGCCACTCTCTCCGCCGATAGCGGCAACCGCAACTTTACCCTGGGTCAAGCAGGCAACGACTACCAGGTCCGCTTACGCACCAGCACTACGGGTAACAACGGTGTGGGCAAAACCGTCACCTCCACTGGCGCAGAGGTAACGACAGAGTTCAACCATGTTGTCTACTCCCGTGATGCCAGTGGTTTTGCCAGCCTTTTTGTGAACAACCAGCTAGTTGGCTCCAACACCATTGATGGAGACCTCTTCAACTGGAACGCTGGGTACCAGTTTGCCCTAGCCAATGAGCTAGATAGTACCCGACATTGGCTGGGTAGTTATGATTTGGTGGCAGTCTATAACCAAGCCTTTGATGCCGATGAAGTTGAGCAAAACTATCTAGCAGGTGCTTCAATCACGACTCCGCCTGCACCCACAAATACACCACCAGTAGCCGTGGATGACAGTGGAACGGTGGACGAAGACGCTCAGATTACTCTGAATGTATTGGTCAATGACTCCGATGCTGATAACAATAGCTTGAGCCTTGTTTCGGTACTCCCCGGTAGCAATGGCACAACAGCCATTGTTGGTAATCAGGTAAAGTATACGCCCAATGCCAACTTCAATGGCACCGACAGCTTTAGCTACACTGTCTCCGACGGGAATGGCGGTTCTGATACGGCAACTGTCAATATCACCGTAAGCCCTGTTGACGATGCTCCAGTACCGACAAACACTGTACCGGTAGCCAATGATGACACGGTCACGACAGATCAAAACACAGCCGTTCAGGTCCAGGTGCTCACCAATGACACCGATGCTGATAATGATGGTCTGACCATTGTCTCGGCTAGTGCAGGTAGTAACGGCACCACGTCGATTAACAACAATCAAATTCTCTACACGCCTGATGCCGGCTTTGCAGGGACCGATTCCTTTACCTATGAAATCAACGACGGGAATGGGGGGACTGATACGGCAACTGTCAATGTTACGGTGACTCAGCCAGACAACAGCGGCAACAGCGGTGAGCGTGTTGCAGATGGACTTCTAAGCCTCTACACCTTTGATGAAGGCAGCGGCAATACCGTCTTCGATGTCTCGGGTGTCGGCAATCCTCTCAATCTACAAATCAACACTCTTAATGGCGTCAGCTGGGGCGATGGCATCCTAAGCCTCAATGCACCCAACCTGATTGTCTCTAATCAAGCCGCCACTAAGCTCATTAATGGCATTACCCAGACGGAGGCACTCACTATCGAAGCCTGGCTCACCCCCGATAACCTCTCTCAAAATGGTCCTGCCAGGATTGCCACTCTCTCTGCTGACGCTGGCACCCGAAACTTTACCTTGGGACAGCAAAGAGATGACTACCAGACTCGCTTACGCACCACCACTACCGGCACCAATGGCGTCGGCAAAACTGTTACCTCCAATGGTGCGGAGGTAGAGACTAAACTTAGTCATGTTGTTTACTCCCGTGATGCCAATGGGCTTGCTCAGATATATGTTGATAACGAGTTAGTCGGCTCCAACACCATTGATGGAGATTTTTCTACTTGGAATGCTAACTATCTGTTTGCACTTGGCAATGAGCTAGACGGTAGCCGGCCTTGGACCGGCAGTTATGACCTGGTGGCAATTTACAACCAAGCCTTTGACGCCAGCGAAGTTGAACAGAACTATCTGGCAGGGGTGTTGGATGATGGCAGTCCTGCTCCGACTAACACGCTGCCGGTAGCAGCAGATGACAGTGGAACGGTTGAAGAAAATTCACAGATTACTCTGAATGTGTTGGCCAATGACACCGATGCCGACAGCGATAGCTTGAGCCTTATTTCGGTGCTTCCAAGCAACAATGGCACCACGACCATTGTTGGCAATCAGGTGCTTTACACCCCAAATGCAGACTTCAGCGGCACCGACAGCTTTAGCTACACCATATCTGATAGCAATGGCGGCACGGATAGTGCCACAGTCAGTGTCACAGTGACAGCTATTGATGATGGTCCGGTGGTCAACAACACTGTGCCAGTGGCTAACAATGATACGGTTACCACCAGTCAAAATACGGCTGTTCAAGTCCAAGTGCTCGCTAATGACACCGACACCGATGGTGATGTTCTAACCGTTTTTTCGGCTAGTGCAGGCAGTAATGGCAGCACATCGATTCAAAACAATCAGATTCTTTACACCCCAAATGCAGACTTTGTAGGAACTGATTCATTTACCTATGAAATCAATGACGGCAATGGGGGTACAGCAACGGCAACCGTCGATGTCACGGTGGCTCAACCAGGTAATAGTACTGGCCGCGTCGAAGCAGGGATCCTAAGTCTGTATACCTTCGATGAAGGCAGTGGTAATACTGTGTTCGATGTCTCGGGTGTTGGTAATCCCTTAAATCTACAAATTGACACCCTGACCGGTGTCAATTGGGGCGATGGGATTCTAAATGTCAGTGCACCTAACCTGATTGCCTCTAATCAAGCCGCCACTAAACTCATCGATGGCATTACCCAAACACAAGCACTCACCATCGAAGCCTGGATCACGCCTGACAACCTCACCCAACGAGGACCGGCCAGGATTGCCTCTCTCTCTGCCAATAGCGGCAACCGCAATGTTACCCTAGGGCAGGATGGAGACGACTATCAGGTCCGCTTACGCACCACCACTACTGGCAACAATGGCGTCGGAAAAACCGTCTCCTCCAGTGGTGCTCAGGTGGAGACAGACCTCAGTCATGTTGTCTACTCACGTGATGCCAACGGTCTTACCAACCTTTACGTTGACAACCAGTTGGTTGGCTCCAACACCATTGATGGCGACCTTTCGACCTGGAATGACCAGTACCAGTTTGCCTTAGCAAACGAACTAGATGGGGGTCGAGCCTGGCTCGGTAGTTATGACCTGGTGGCGGTTTACAACCAAGCGTTTGATGCCAGCGAAGTTGCTCAGAACTATCTGGCAGGGGCTGACAGTTCTATTCCTTTTGGCATATAAGCATGCTTAAGGACATCTCGACAAGATGAGTTTCGCCTTATCTTGAAAAGGGGGTATGCCAAGCCCCGTAAGCCTAAGGCAGATCGTCTCTCACCGTCAGGCCGTATGGCCTGACGGCAGGTCATACGGCCAACACAAATAAGCTAAAACCATTGCAACCGTTACCAAGGCTAACAATAAATATAAAAGCGTCACCCTAGGCAAACCAAATAACTTCCTACACTAGCTTCACTAGACATTAGGGCTATCTTGTTGATATCTTCTTACTTTCCACAAACTCAAACCGCCTACAGTCTGGATCGTAGGGTGTAGGGTAGGAGCCTAGAACAGGTAAGCCGCATTATGAACCATCCTTCAAAATTTAGTCAGTTCTCTCCCACCGTCTATGCCGATGCACTGCTCGGACGTGAACAGTTTATGGACATGGGCATACGGGAAATGTGGCCCCAGACCCCCCGCACTGCTGGCCCTGCCTACACCGTCAGCTGTGCCCCAGGAGATAATCTCATGCTGCACGCGGCTATTTATCGAGCAGAGCCAGGGTCAGTAATTGTTGTCAAAGCCGGAGATATAGACTATGCCATGTCTGGGGGCAATGTCTGCGCCACCGCTCAAAAAAGAGGCATCGCTGGGTTTGTTATTGATGGTGTTATCCGAGATTTAGCCGAGGTTCGCGAACTTCAGTTTCCAGTCTTTGCCCGTGGGGTAATGCCAATTCCTGGTAACAAACAAGGACCAGGCACCCTACAAAACACCATTGTTTGCGGCGGTGTACAGATAGATCCAGGGGATATTGTTGTCGCCGATGAAGAAGGAATTGCTGTTATTCCAGCCGCACAGCAAGAGTCGGTATGGGAAGTTGCCCAACGTAGAGCAGAAAAAGATGAGGTTCGGTCGTTAGAGGACTGGGAGGTCGAACATCGCACCAAGGTTGAGAAAAGCCTTAAAGAGATGGGCTTTGGGGAATAGTTACAAAGAGTTATCTTATCAGCAGCCATATACGTTTAATTTCGAGAGTCTTGCTTTAGCCCATAATCTTGGGCCAGATAAGTTGTTTGTGATAGGAATGTGAAATCTGTACCTGCACTATGCACAATAGCATTTACTCAAACTGGAGGAGCCAAGGGGATATTCTACAGAGAATGCGGGTAAAAGGAATACTTGTAAAAACATGAGCTTGATTTTTAACAATCCCTAATACTCTTCTTACTCCAGATCATTCTTTAAAAATGTCAGAAAGCTCTGGACCTTAGCAGTATGGTGCAAATCAATATGGGTTATTAGCCAGAATGAGATATCCCATTCATCCTGGTGTGGCCAGATTTCAACTAAGTCGGGGTATTGATTGGTTCTATAAGCTGCCATGAAACCAATACCCGGCCCTGATACTATTGCCTCGTCTAATACAAGGGCACTGTTACTTTGGAAAATAATATTGCTATCGGGAACATGGGCTCGTAGCCAGATACTAAACTCTGCTCGAAAATTTGGGTTGGCATACCCTACAAAACTATGGTTTACAAAATCATCTAGTGTTTGCGGAATCCCATTGCGAGAAACGTAGTCTGCGCTGGCATATAATCCTATTCTTAGTGTGGTAAAGGGCTGAACAACATTATCGGGCTGATCCGGTTGAGGACCCGTGCGGATGGCTACATGGGCTTCTCCATATTCGAGCCGAAAAATGCGATCGCTAACCATATAGCGCACAACAATGTTTGGATGTTGTGTCTGAAAGGCATTCAGTACTGGCATTAACATCGGTGTGACAACATATAAAGACGTCACCACAAACTCACCCGATAATTCCGTTGCCTGTCCCTTTATACGCCCTACCAGTTGACCAAATTGTTCATCAGTAGTCTTGGCCACACGCATCAAATCCAAACCTACCTCTGTCGGTGTGTATCCACGCGAGTGACGTTGAAAGAGCTTTTCACCCAAAACGGCTTCTAGTGCGTCGATATGGCGAATCACTGTTGCCCGGTGCACGCCCAAATACTCGGCAGCCGCGCTAACAGTTCCTAACCGGGCGACCTGATAGGCCGTTCTGATCTCATTCCAAGTGTCCATCATGTCACCCTCGCAAAAACGCACACATGATGAGCATATTAATGGAAATAAAAGCAATTTTGTGACATGTAATTATGTCATGGGCAAGGCGCCATAGAAATTATGTCAAATACAATCAATTACCACAGACAAATCAGGGCTCTTAATAGTGGGTCAAATTTTCAAGGAAGCGAAGTCGAATTTTTTCAAGCATTGACTGAAAGCTAGAAATGTGAGGAGGCTAAAATGCTTGTAGAGAATCATATGCTGGGTGAGCTTTATGCTACCCGCTGTCATAGAAAAGATCTAAAGTCGCCACTGAAATGTTGGACGAAGGGGGGGTTGAGAAGATGAGTACTTCAAACGATCCTGTCTCGATTTAGCTCTCAACTTGACTGCTTTAAAGGCTAACCAAGACTATGCAATTAGAAAATAAAAATCCATCGCCGAGAGTAACTACATATACAGCCGACGTTTCCATATGTTCGCAAATATGTCGGCTTGCCGTACACGAATATGGACTTAACGA
>JBHJIV010000008.1:0-83961 GCA_050043105.1 Leptolyngbyaceae cyanobacterium
ACTTCCACTGCAGAGCTTTGAATCTCAGACACAATGGTTTTCAGCACCTGCATAGCATTGAATCTCAGACAGATCACCGTTGCGTTTTTCCACCATGATTTTGGGACGTCTTGCCGTCATATTCTATCGATGGGCTAGCATCTTCAATGTGTTATCCAATCCTCTGTGGATATCGACGGTTTTCACCTCTGATTCACCAAAGCGGGCAAATTTTCTCAACGACTGAACAATCTCTCGAATGCGCTCTGTACCAGTTGTTATGGAGCCAATTAATTTTGGAAAATCTTTTCTGATATAGGCTACATCTGCATTCTCAACATCCTTTTGCAGCTCTGGTGGCAACTCAATCGCCTGCGCTTGGTAGTGACTAATCACCAAAAGCAAGTCTTCTACATACTCCATAGCATGTTCAAGGTTGCCATAAATAAAACCTACAGGGTTATTGATCTCATGGGCAATGCCAGCGACTAGCTGGCCTAGCCCTGCCATTTTTTCGCTTTGCAATAGCTGGGCCTGAGCGTGCTTCAGATCGTCTAGCGCTTTTTCCAGTTGATGGGCAGCTCTACGGGCCTCTAATTCGGAAGCCATCAACGCGGCTTCTGATTCCTTACGCTCAGTGATATCCCTCACCATGATGGTCAAAAAGTTAGTAGACCTTAATTGGGAATCAGTGACTAAAACCTCAACCGGAAATCGTCGACCCTCATTGTGTATACCAATTGCCGTATAGGCATCACCTGTACGGCACCCCTGTTGCAAAAACTGTTGCAAAGATTGAAAAGCAGCATCTTGAGACTGCACCAAATCTGTCTCTATTAAGGTAGTGAGGGATTGTCCAACCGCATGTAACCAGTGGCAACCAAAGATTTTTTCAACAGCCGGATTCGTACTCTGAACAGTCAAGGTGTCCGGAGCAACCGTCAAAATGCCGTCCGCTGCAGTCATGATAATTGCATTTGTTCTGGCCGTAGAGCGCTCTAACGCATCAACTACCTGGTTATACCAACGGCTAATTTGACCGATTTCTGTCAATGCACTGGCTGTTACCCGGCGCTGTAAATTACCGGTTTTCGCATGGGTTTGCATCGTTTCAAATAAATTCTGAAACTCATTGCGCGCGCCATGTTCTGACACATTTAAGCCTATGTACTCTTGCTTAAGGGACACCCGCAGCGACACATACCGACTAAGCAGTAAGAAGACCAGCAACGTTACCGTAAATGACCATAGGCCACAGGCTAAGACACCTGAAACCTGGGCAAAAAATTGCTCCAAACGGTTCAACCCTGTGTCTAATCGCTCTAAATCACCAAATAATGCAACGGCTAACGTTCCCCAAATACCTGGGCCAAGATGTACAGGAATGACTCCGACTGCATCGTCAATGCGTAGTTGATCTAACAGGGCATCCACACCTAACATCACCAATCCGCCTATGCCTCCAATCAGCACCGCACTACTCAAAGACACCGCATGACAACTGGCGGTAATCGACACTAACCCCGCCAGGGTTCCATTCATCACAGCCTTAAACGGTAAGTGATGCTTTTGCACCATCAGGGACCATGTCAACGGGGCCGTAAGTCCTGCGGCCCCTGCTTACAATGTATTCACCAGGATTCTGGGGACCTGATCATTAAATGCAAGCGTGCTGCCACCGTTGAACCCAAACCAGCCAAACCACATTAGTAGCGCGCCTAAAAAGGCTAAGGGCAGATCTGAACTGGGTGCTTGCTGATCGAAGTTTTGTCGAGAAAAGCGACCCAGACGGGGGCCAATAACCAAAACTGCGGCCAGAGAAACCCATCCTCCTAAACTGTGGACTACGGTAGAACCGGCAAAATCGACAAAGCCTCTTTGGCTTAACCAACCAATTTCTGCAGCCCTTTCTAACCCACCCCAGACCCAGTGACCTAATACTGGATAGACAAGACCGGATATCAGTACAGCGCTAAACAAATACCCCCTAAATGTCATGCGCTCAGCCACTGCTCCCGACACAATGGTGACAGCGGTGCTACAAAACATTGCCTGAAATAGAAAGAAAATAATAGGCCAGCTATCAGCTTGGTTAAACTCGGGCAAAAAATCACTAAACCCCCACCAGCCGTGCAAAGAGGTCCCAAACATCAAGCCGTAGCCAAAGGCCCAAAACATAATGATTGATAGGCCAACATCCGCAATATTTTTAATGGCAACGTTGATGTTGTTTTTGCGACGAGTAGAACCCGCTTCTACACATAGAAAGCCCGCTTGCATCAGATACACTAGGCTAGCGCTCACATTCACCCAAAGTGCATCTAATGACAACGACATAGCTCTGACAGGATAGATGTTATAAATACAAGTTCGCCACGGAAGCCTGACAGTCCGGAGTCTCAATAGCTTTTAATACTTATGGCGGAATTCATATAGTGCTAACAATCTGGTTACTTGAGGCGAGATCGCAACACCTCTTCATCCTACACATCAAACCAAGGACAAATCCATGTGCTGTTAAATCACTATTGACCGTGACTTTACTATGTTCACTAATTCTGGCTCCATAAACTGATTTCAATGAGCAGAATTAAAAATCACTACCTACAAAACCATCAAATAGGTATCCTTTCCAGTCTGTGGTGAGGCCTTAATTTGCTGGTTTTGTAAATCTGGCTGCAGTCCTAAATCGTCTAACGGAATTAGACCGAGCAACGGCATTTTGCCCTCGGGTAATTCAACTGTATCTCCATTGCCAAACTGACCCATAATTAAAAAGCTGCATTGGCGACAAGTGTTTTGAGTTCTGACAGACCCACCCTGCTAATCATCGACGGTCATTCTCTGGCGTTTCGGTCTTACTATGCCCACGCCAAAAGTCGCGATGGCGGACTGCGCACATCTACTGGTATTCCCACCAGCGTATGCTTTGGCTTTCTCAAGTCCATGAGCGACATGATGGTGGTAGAAAAACCCGACTATGCAGCTGTCGCATTTGACCTGGCTCAACCTACATTCCGCCACGAAGCAGCCGATAGCTATAAAGAAGGGCGTCCTGAAGCACCCGAGGACTTTCTTGAGGACGTTGAGAATTTAAAGGAGCTGCTGGCGGGATTTAAGCTGCCGATTCTTACAGCACCTCGATTTGAGGCGGATGACGTCATCGGCACCTTGGCCATCAAAGCAGAGCAAGAAGGCTATGCCGTCAGAATTCTGAGTGGGGACCAGGACCTATTTCAGCTGATTGACGACAACGAGCATATTAAAGTGCTGCACTTGGGAAGCACGTTTGGCCGCACCAATGGCCTAGCCAAGGAATATGGCATCAAGGAAGTTGAGGAAAAGCTAGGCATCACGCCTAGCCAGGTAATCGACTACAAAGCCTTGTGTGGCGACACCTCAGACAATATTCCTGGAGTAAAGGGCATCGGTAAGAAAACAGCCGTCAAATTATTGACAGAACACAACAACCTAGAAGGTGTATACACAGCCTTGCCTGAGATGAAAGGAGCGGTCAAGAAAAAGCTAGAGACTGGCAAAGAAGACGCTGACAAGTCTAAATATCTAGCCACCATCGTCACTGATGTTGATCTAGACGTCGACCTGGCAGACTGCAAACTAGAAGGCTTTGATGAGACAACAGTCATTCCATTGCTAAAGCAGTTGGAATTCCAGCATTTTATTAACCGACTCAATAAATTACAGGAAGCTTTTGGAGGTGAGGTTAAAGCAACTCCTGCCAAGGTAGCCGCAACTGTTGAAGATGAGGATCTTGCCTTTTTTACTGCAGAAGAAACAGATGTGGCCAGCGAAGTGGAAGCAGTCGACATTAGGCCACAGATTATTACTACAGCTACTCAGCTACAGAACTTGGTCACTAAGCTAAAGAGTCAAACCAATATTAATCAGCCTGTGGCTTGGGATACGGAGACAACGGCGATTGACCCGCTGGATGCTGATCTGGTAGGCATTGGCTGCTGCTGGGGAAATGGGCCGGAGGATATGGCCTATGTGCCAGTGGGTCATCAGGCAGGAGAGCAGTTAGCTTTAGCAGATGTCTTGGCTGCACTCCAACCAATTTTGGTAAGTGCTGACTATCCAAAAGCCCTCCAAAACGCTAAATATGACCGAGCCGTACTCAAGCGTCAGGGCGTTGACCTGGCTGGGGTAGTGTTTGACACAATGCTGGCTAGCTACGTACTCAATCCAGAAAATAGCCACAATCTGACAGACTTATCACTGCGATATTTGAATGTGGCAGCACAGAGCTACAGCGATCTGGTGCCAAAGGGGAAAACTATCGCCGATATTGCGATTGATCAAGTAGCGGTTTATTGCGGTGGGGATGTGCATACGACTTATCGGCTGGTGCCGATTTTGCAGGCTGAATTGAGTGAGGTGGATGCGATCGCCACATTATTCCGCGATATCGAAGTCCCCCTCGAAGCCGTTCTTGCCAACATGGAAGCCACTGGCATCCGTATCGACGAACCCTACCTCAAGCAGTTTTCAGAACAGCTAGAAGCCGATCTCTACGAGCTGCAAATCAAAGCCTATGACTACGCAGGCGAAGAATTTAATCTCGGCTCTCCCAAACAGCTCAGCGTCTTGCTGTTTGAAACCCTAGGGCTAAGCAAAAAGAAAACCCGCAAAACTAAAACCGGTTACTCGACAGACGCCTCTACCTTAGAAAAACTACAGGGCGATCATCCTGTAGTGGACTGCATTATCAGCCATCGGACACTATCAAAGCTGAAGTCCACCTATGTAGATGCTCTACCTAAGCTGGTGCGAGCCGATACTGGCCGAGTCCACACCGACTTTAACCAGGCCGTTACCGCGACCGGACGTTTATCATCATCTAATCCCAACCTGCAAAATATTCCTGTTCGCACGGCTTTTAGCCGCCAGATTCGCCAGGCGTTTTTACCTCAAGATGGCTGGCTTTTAGCAGCTGCCGACTACTCCCAAATTGAGCTACGCATTTTGACACACCTCAGCGGTGAGTCGGTTCTAGTCGACGCCTATCGCAACGGCGACGATGTCCACAGTTTGACAGCTCAACTACTGCTAGATAAAGAAGACATTTCTAGCGAAGAGCGCCGCATGGGCAAAATCATCAACTTCGGCGTGATTTACGGCATGGGTGCCGTCCGTTTTGCCAGAGAAATGGGGGTGAGCCGCACTGAAGCTAAATCATTTATTGACAAATTTAACGAGCGCTATTCACGGGTGTTTGAGTATCTGCAACAGATGCAGCGAGAAGCTATTGCCTATGGTTATGTGGAGACTATTTTGGGACGCCGCCGATATTTCAACTTTTCGAGCAACAGCTTAAAGCCCCTGAAGGGCAGACCCCCTGAAGAAATTGATCTGGATCATCTCCGACCCGGTGGCTATGACGCCGGTCTCCTGAGAGCTGCAGCCAATGCCCCCATTCAGGGATCGAGTGCTGACATCATTAAAATTGCCATGATTCAGCTACACGAAGTGCTCAAGGAATATCAGGCCAGACTCTTGCTACAGGTCCATGACGAATTGATCTTCGAAATTCCACCCGATGAATGGCCAGAACTAGAGGAAAAAATTGCTCACACCATGGAATCGGTCGTGAAGTTGTCGGTTCCCCTAAAAGTAGAAATTAACTCAGGTAAAAACTGGATGGATGCCAAATAACTTTGCATCCATCACCTCACGCTGGGGCTTTTAGGATCATTAGTTTAATTTCAGAACTGCCATGAATGCTTCTTGGGGCACATCCACCGTACCGATGGCCTTCAGGCGCTTCTTACCTTTGGCCTGTTTCTTGAGTAGCTTTTTCTTACGGGAAATATCACCGCCATAACACTTAGACAGTACGTCTTTACGCAGGGCTGGAATACTTGCACTGGCGATAATCCGGCTACCGATCGCGGCCTGAATTGGGATCTTAAACTGGTGTCTGGGAATTAGTTCTTTCAGCTTTTCTGCCAGGGCCTTACCCACGTAGTAAGCCTGATCGCGATGCACAATAGCAGCAAGAGGGTCAACCTTATCACCGTTGATCATGACATCCAGTTTCACCAGATGATTCACCCGATAGTCGATTAGCTGATACTCCATACTGGCGTATCCTCGGGAACGGGATTTCATTTGATCAAAAAAGTCAGTCACCACTTCTGCCAAAGGAATCTCATACACCAGCGTCGTGCGCCCTTCTGTCAGATACTTCATATCCTTAAAGTCGCCGCGACGGGTCTGACACAGATCCATCAGAGTGCCAACAAATTCCTCAGGGGTAAAAATTTCTACTTTGACGAAGGGTTCTTCAATTTTTTCTCGCTCCTGGGGCTCAGGCAATTCGCAGGGATTATCAATATTGAGCACCTCGCCATCTATGGTGGTAACACGATAAACCACAGAGGGCGCAGTAGTAATTAGGTCCAGGTTGTATTCTCGCTCTAAGCGCTCCTGCACAATTTCCATATGCAGCAGCCCTAAAAAGCCACAGCGGAAACCAAAGCCCATGGCGCTAGAGGTTTCAGGCTCATACTGCAGGGCAGCATCGTTGAGGCGTAGTTTTTCTAGAGCCTCACGCAGGTCTTCGTAACGGTCAGAGTCAGTAGGGAAAAGACCACAGAAAACCATAGGGTTCGCCTCTACATAACCTGGCAGTGGCTCTTCAGCCTTCCGTTTTACAAGCGTTATGGTGTCACCGACACGGGCATCGGCCACAGCTTTGATAGAGGCGGAAACATAGCCGACTTCTCCAGCATGAAGCTCATCCACTTCCACCTGGTTGGGGGAAAGTACGCCTAGCTCGTCAATTTCGTATTCTTTGCCAGAGGCCATCAGACGAATGCGATCGCGACGACGCAGGGTCCCAACACCGACTCGAAAATAAACGATCACACCGCGATAGCTGTCGTAGTAGCTATCAAAAATCAGAGCCCGCAGTGGCTTCTCCGTATTATCTTCAGGCTTAGGAACAGTTTCTACGATGGCTTCTAAAATTTCAGTAATGCCGATCCCTTCTTTTGCTGAGGCCAGAATGGCATTGCGACAGTCTAGACCAACAATATCTTCAATTTCCTTCTTAACTCTCTCAGGCTCTGCACCTGGCAAATCCACCTTATTTAGGACAGGGATAATCTCTAGATCGTTTTCTAAGGCTAGATAGACATTGGCCAGCGTCTGGGCTTCCACACCCTGGGAGGCATCTACCACCAGCAGCGCCCCTACACAGGCAGCCACCGCACGGGAGACTTCATAGGAAAAGTCAACGTGCCCTGGTGTATCTATCAAATTTAATACGTACTGCTCTCTATCTTTGGCTTGATAGTTCATGCGAGCGGCCTGGAGCTTAATAGTGATACCCCGTTCCCGCTCCAAATCCATGGTGTCTAGCACCTGAGCTTTCATATCCCGCTCGCTGATGGTATTAGTCTCCTGCAGTAACCGATCTGCCAGCGTAGACTTTCCATGATCAATATGGGCAATGATTGAAAAATTGCGAATACGAGATACGGGTGCGTCGGTCATGGAAAGAAGAAGTTCCAGCTATAACGTTAAGAAGCGCTGCGTTTATCTTAATGCTTTGTTCTAGCACTTTGCTCGTCCTGAGGAGGCTGGCTCACATCCACACGGTTTTAAGGGTGAGCTTTTTCTAGAATAAGCAGTGTCTTAGTTCAAACAAGAAAATTTGATGGTTTGTGCAGTTGACCCCTTGAACGCGCCGCTAAAGGGGTGACCGTTAATGAATCTCGTGACAATATAAGAGGTAATTGGGGTGTCTTACTAAAACTCTTGATGGAATCTAAGCAACATTTAGATTTGCAGCATTTATTACCCTGTGGGCAGAGAATTTTGAGGTCTGTCATACTGCTGACGGGCGATCTCAGCTTAGATGTTTCTGATCCAGACAGGGAAAACTCGTAATCAGTTAAGTATAGGGCTAGAGATTTCTGACAACTATGCGATCGCAATTGATAGTAGACCCTGAGCCTATGGCTGTTCCCGCCACAGTTGATAATTCCTCCCTTCAAGTTATCCACGATCCCAACGGTCGGATTGTAGCTATCAACTGGCCCTACACAATTCAAGCGGACCCCGATCATTACTTACATGAATCAATTGGTAAGCTGTTTGGCCCTGTCGCTATTGCGCCCTATTTACAGCGGGTTGAGCAAGTATTAGCTGACGGACAAGCTCAGAGATTTCAATGTGTTGTCCGGTGTGGCCCCCATCCAGTCGGTTTAGACTTTAATCTGAGTTTGGTGGAATGGCCGGATAACCCAGAGCAAAGTTATCTCAAAGGAGAGGGCTCTATTTTGACCGTAGCTGGCGGCGTCAGAATACCTCAGAACTTAAGTTCCGTAAGCATTGCAGCCAACTCCTCTAATAGTGCCCAAGCAGGCTTGCTGGCCCATGTCTCCAACTATCACGGGGTGCTCACCAATATTGCATCTAACATTCGCAAAACGCTGGAATTAGAGACGATTTGGCAGCAAACAGTAGATGGATTGGGCAAACTTCTAAATCTTCATCGCTGTCTGGTATGCGACTATTCAGTCGCAATGCAAACCTTAAACGTAGTCACAGAGTTTCACCAGCCCGAGTTAGACCCTTGTCTGGGGCAAACCTTTGAGCTGAAAACTAAACAAGACTTTCGCTGCACCATTAATACCCTCAAACCAGTTCTGTCGGATTTTGACCGAGAAGATAATGATGCTGGGCCTTACACCGTTTTAACAGTCGCGACTTGTTACCGCGATGAGCCCAATAGCGTATTGCTGTTGCAGATGCCGCCTGAGCGTCCCTGGCATCCACTAGAGATCGAATTGGTTAGTGAGCTTACCGACCAGGTGGGTACTGCCATTGCCCATGCCAAATTATTTGAGGCAAGTCGTACTCTAGCGGACGATCTTCAAAAAGCAAACGAAAAACTAATCGACAAAAACGATGAGCTAGAAGAGGCCAGACGCCACGCTGAAGAGGCCTCTCGACTTAAGAGTGAATTTCTAGCCAATACGTCCCACGAGCTACGCACCCCGCTAAACGGAATGATTGGCTTTCTGCGGTTAGTGTTAGACGGTATGGCGGATGACCCTGATGAGCAGGAAGAGTTTATTGAAGAAGCTCACAAATCTGCCCTTCACTTGCTGAATCTAATTAACGATGTGCTCGACATCGCCAAGATTGAGGCGGGCAAGATGGAAATTGAGCTGACCGCCGTCAGCCTACAAGAATTATTTTGCGATGTGGAGAACTTTACACGTCCTCAGGCCGAGCAGCGGGGGCTATATTTTGACATGAAGCTGCCTGCAACGCTGGATGAAATCAAGCTGTACGGGAACTATCAACGAATTCTGCAAGTTCTGCTCAACTTAATAGGGAACGCCATCAAATTTACCCCGGAAGGAGGAATCACCATTAGCGCTGAAGTTAAACCCCAAAACGTACGTTTTCAGGGGCGAGTTTGGCCAGGACACATCAAAATCAGTGTTGAAGATACTGGCATTGGCGTCTCTCTAGAAAAACAAAACAGACTCTTTCAAACCTTTAGCCAGGTCGATGGTGAACGAACTCGACAGTATGGTGGCACAGGTCTGGGGCTAGCCATTTCACAGCGGCTCATTGAGGCAATGGGAGGTAAGGTCCAGTTTATTAGTATGGGTGAGGGTCTAGGCTCTACTGTTACCTTCACCACAATTTTGTATCAAGAGCCCGTGATTATGGCTGAGACAGAGGGAAAGCAACCAGCCTGAGCCAACCTCACACAAAATGAGGTTTAAAGGTACTTAGGTCGTTTTTGCTGAGCCACAATAAGCCTCTGCTCTAGCGCCTCCCACTGCTCTGACTCAATTAGCTCAATGACAGTATCTAACTGGTGCTGATATTGCTGCAGAGCCTTCAGCAAAGCTGGTCGATTAAACTGCGCCATCATAGTGCCCAATTCAGGATTGCCTCCGCCCACACGACTGGTGTCACAAAAGCCACTACTGGCTAACTGCTGAGCTAGCATTTTGACGTGGGTATCTGACTCGCTCAGACACGTGTGGATCAAACTAGAACTGACCATGACTGGCAAATGAGAAATAGCGGCTACGGCCTGATCGTGGGCAGCGGGCGTAGATATATGTACCTGAGCGCCGAGTTGGGATGCGATCGCAACCACCTGATCCACGGCTGCTAATTGTGTCGTCTCAATCGGCGTCACCACATAGGGGCGTTTTCGAAATAAGCCCGCTTCTGCCGCCGCTATGCCCGACTCTGCTTTACCCGCCATAGGATGTCCCCCCACAAAATTCGGACAAATAGCAGTCGCTGCCGTTACGATGTCGCCCTTAACTGATCCCACATCTGTCACAATCGCTGACGCAGGTAAATGCTCAATCAGCCGCTGTACCGTGGGCACAATTAGCGCCATGGGTGTGCAGACAAACACCAAATCAGCCTGAGACAACAAAGCGAGGTCGCACTCTGCCTGGGTCACAATGCCCATCTCCAGTGCAGCAGTCACCGAAGCTGAGCGACGAGCACCCCCAAACACGGGGTACACCAACTGCTTCAACTCGAGCGCTAAACAACCACCGATAAGACCTAAACCGACGATCCCGATAGTACGCACCGGTTGGGGTTGGCTCTTGATAGAAGGCAGTAACATACTAGAAGACTTGTAAGGCGCGCGTTTACAGAACAAATCAAACCATGACCAGTCTAAAGTCTGGTTGTTGGCAATAAGCTGAAGACCTCAGGGGAGTATGGCACAATGAGACACACGACTGGGTCATTTCTTGAGTATTTGGCTGAGTTATTACGTCATAACGAGAGTCACAGCAGACGTGATTGAGGCAGAGGTTCACCAGTTACTCAGAGAGTTTTTACGCCAGCGGGGCCACACACAGTGGCCACATCACTTGACCATGGCGCGATTGGTAGCTAGAGCCTTGCGGTTGGGTCGGAGCGCACTTCTGCAGACAGGGAGCACTGCCGCCTATCGTGGACGCTATCGTCTGAGCTACCTCATGCCTGCCCTAG
The DNA here is from genome assembly GCA_050043105.1 of Leptolyngbyaceae cyanobacterium. Taxonomy (GTDB): domain Bacteria; phylum Cyanobacteriota; class Cyanobacteriia; order Phormidesmidales; family Phormidesmidaceae; genus Leptothoe. Next base: position 10,999 of record JBHJIV010000008.1, read on the forward strand.
TATGGCCTGGCCCGCTCGTCCTAGTTGTCCCCGATGCTATTCATCGGCAACTAGTTCAGGATGAAATTCCAACGCTTCTCCAGACATTACCGACGATTAAGTCTATTCAAGTTGGAGATCAATGGCCTGGAGGCAACTTTCAAGGCATTCTAATCACCACTCCCCGCGCTTGGTTGGCGGCTCAAATCAGGTCAACAGCTCCATCTTATTCTCTGCAGTCTGGTGCTCCAGCGTTTCCTGAAAATATCGTCACCCTCATTGACGGCATTGATTTATTAACCGACTGGGTACGCACCGAGCTGACCTGTAACCTGGATGATGCAGACTGGCATCAGCTAGGTCTGGCCTATCCATCTCAACAAACCACTATTCGAGATCTGAGGGTAAAACTAACCCATTTAGCATTTCAGCATCCGGCTAACCCCTACAGCTGTTATCTGGCCGATATCGATGAATATGCATTGCTGACAGAGCTATATGAGCGTCTCTCGAGCACCCCATTAGGACTTAAGGCACTACCGCTAACATGGCAGTTGTTTCAACAGCAAATGGTCCAAGATGATGGCATGACTTGGCTGCAGCTGAATCGTGAATCAGGTCAACTAACCCTGCAGTGTGCTCCGGTTCATTTAGCAGACATCCTCAAACCGATTTGGGAGCGTCAGCCAGTCGTCTTAATCGGTGCTGCCGTCGACGAGGAACGCAGAGCTGAAAACTATCGCCAACGGTTGGGTCTGGATGATCTCACCTGCCTCAAGTTCACCCCCGACCGGCAGCAGGACGGCATCCACCTCTATGCCCCTGACCAGCTGCCCATGCCCAACAGCAATCAGTTTTCCCAGGCAATTTTGCAAGAGATTCGCAATCTGCTGCAGCTGTCAGAAACACGCACTCAACCCACGGTTATTTTAGTGGGTGATAATCCGCTAAAGGCTCAAATCGGCTCAATTCTGGCAGCGGAATATGGCTCCCGTGTACAGGTTGAACGCTCAAAAATTATTCAGAATGGAATTTTGATAACTGGCTGGGAATTTTGGCAAGACTATCGTCTTCGCTGTCCAGCACCAGGGTTACTGATTATTACAACTCTGCCGATCCCATCACTTGAAAACCCTTTAGTTGCAGGTCAAGTGGCCTACTACAAGCGTCATCGACAAGACTGGTTCCGGCTCTTTTTATTACCCACAGCATTGCAAACCTTGCAACTTGCGATCGCACCAATTAGCGCCCAGCAAGGTAAAGTAGCGCTACTCGACAACCGAGTAAATCATCGTAGCTATGGACGCACAATCCTGAAAACTTTAAGTCCAATTGCTCAAAGTACATATTTAGATCCAAACTGGCTACCATCAGTGAACCAAACGCTATAATCAATATCCAGTAAACCTACTTACACAATTGAGCAGGGCGTCATGGGTGAGGCAAAGCGACGACAGTCAAAACTTGGAGAAGGCTACGGACAGCCTGAGCGTGTTCTCCCTTGGCTCCCCATCACAAAGCAGCAATCTCAAGATTTTGTCAGATGGAGTACCCGTGGGGCCTGGGCTGGCAATGTCTTAATGATTGTTATGTGGCTTACTATTCGATTCATAGGTCCAGCATTTGGTTGGTGGACATTAGCCCAGTAACTGATTCAAGTTTTAGAGTAGTTTGCTGATTTTTTTAGTAAAACCGTTACAAAGAAAACTCCATTGCTGGACAGATGGACTTATGGTAGCTATTGTGTGCCTAATGTCATAGTTTATTGACCAAGAAAGTCTTGCAGCGCCAGGCATCGCTGCAGAGCTAGTGGTTTAACAAAGCTGCTGACATTAATCGTTAACGGGAGCATCTCTAATCTCAATGCCAGCTTAGCTACTGAACTGGGCAACTTTAATAAAGCTATTTCTACAAGAAGCGAGCAAGCCTCAACCAGAGCTTCTACATGCTTAGTTTTGGGACTATGCTTCCTCGAAAAAAGGGATGATAATTTTTTAAGATTTAGTCAAATACATTGACAAGAGCAGGCTTTTTCACCTGAATTAGCTTTACTGAGATTGAAGGTTAAGAAAAGCTCATGGATGAGTTTATAAAAAATATTAAGCAAAAATTAAGATTCGACATTACAATGTGACCGGTGGGAAGGAGAACGCAAATGTTTGTTCGACTTGCAGAGCAGCACCGCCAATTCGTAAAAGATTTGGTCTTAAATCTAAAAGCGCTAGCAATTGTCCTTGAAAATCAAGGTTATCTAGCGTCCTGTTACACGTGCGGTGATCAGCTCAATAGTGCTTCATTTATGGTCAGCCTTGGCGATGACCATCTGATTCGGTTTTTAGTTTCAGATTATGGTATTACGTGGACAGAAATGCGTGATGATCGAGAGTTAATGAAACTCGAAGGAGCCGAGGCTATCAATCAGCTTCAAGAGTTAGCCAACTTAGTAAAATACCGCATTCAACCTGTTGAGTATCAGGTCGCCTATCGTTCTGCGTAGTCTGAATAGGCGGTTGTAACTTGTGCTACAAACTATAGAACGGCTGTGAGAGTTTTACAGCCGAGTAAGATTATTATTTGCCTGGAGCAACATCTTTGAGTTGGGAACATAATTACGTCAAAGCTAATTCTGTGCAGCTGCATTATGTCACCCAAGGTCGTGGCGAGCTTTTAATACTACTCCACGGTCTGTTTGAATTTTGGTACTCCTGGCGGCATCAGCTTCCCCATCTATCTCGACATTTTAAGGTGGTTGTCCCGGACTTACGAGGTTATAACGACTCTGACAAGCCTCAAAATGGTTACGATCTAGACACCCTAAGCGCTGATATTTATGCGTTAATTCACAAGCTAGGCTATAAAAAAGCTCACGTGGTAGGTCACGATTGGGGCGGCAGTATTGCTTGGAATCTGGCGTGTCGTTTCCCAGACAGCATAGATAAGTTGGCTGTACTGAGCGGACCTCAACGTTTGCAGGTAGATATCACCCATGGGCTTTCAAATAGATGGGACTATTTACAGCGAAACTGGCACCTGCTAGCGTTACAAACCCCCGGCTTACCCCAGTGGTTGATTAGAGACAACCTTTCTTCTTTTCTGACCTATCTTTTCCAGCAGCAAGCTGTCAGAAAAAGTGCTTTTACCCAGGCGAATACTGACTTATACCAGGCTGCACTACAAAAGCCTGGTGTTATCCCAGCTGTCCTACAGCACGTACGTCATTGCTTCAGCCTGAATGACTGGATAACCAGCTGGTTTAACCCCTCACGATTATCAAGTCTTTCTTTGGCTTCACCCACACTATTTATGTGGGGTGAAGACGATATCCTAGCATCAGCTGTGAATGCTTTTCCTGAGAAATTGTCAGGCGAATACTTTATCAAGAAACCTATTCCTGATTGCGGCCATTGGATTCAGCAAGAAGCACCTAACAGTGTTAATCGAGAACTGATAGAGTTCTTTACTTAGCTTTTGCTGACAAAAAAGGACTACCCAGCAGAGAAACTCTGGCTATGGTCACCAAACTTTCCTAGCGTTAAATATACAGAGAAAGTAAAAAACGTTGCTATTTCGAGGCCTAAGTAGCCCGGAAGATTAACCGTTTTTTCACAATAATTCCGTTGAATTTCAAAATTGTATGGAATTACAATAGCTTTTCCCATGTTGCTCAAGTCCTGATGAATACTGAACTTGGAGCTACATCTCTTAAATCTAGATCGTCACTTATATTAAACGGGCTCAAACTAAACGTTCTACGTGAACTTTTTATGGCTTATCCCAAAAACCTAGCCGACTATCGCATGATGGTCTCTACTGAAGACGATTCAGTGATCGAATCTAAGCTGGGTCTATTTCAAGCTTTCTCGAAGCTCTATGAGCATGATCGCGAACTTCTAGATGACATACTTGCAACTGATAGCAACGCTACATTAGGCGTGGCTAACTATATTCAAGGGATGATTTGCGATCAGCAAATCTACATCATCAGTAACCTAACAACTGGTAAGTCCAAGCGCTTTTACTCTACAGATGGGCTGTGGACCATTGGTCGTGATCCTCGGCAGTCAGATATTTCTGTACCCGACAAACGGTTATCGCGATGTCATGCTGCTCTGCAGCACATCCCAGAGCAAGGATTTATCTTATCTGATTTAGAAAGTACCAATGGCACTTACGTAAATGGAGAAAAGTTAAAAAGGATGTATGCCTTACGCGATGGAGATCGCATTCGCATTGGCAGATCTCTTTTTCACTTCTTCAGCTGCAGCATCCAAGACAACCCGGATGATACGCCCAAAGAATCAGCCGACAACTCCGAAAGCGGCAGCACCCTGCATTAGATAGTTAGCACTAAACCAAACTCATGACGACTTAGTCTTTTTAGTGGTTTTGCCATTGTCCGCAGCTGGTGGCTCATCAGCCGCTGCTTCTGGTGCGTTGGCCTCACCAATCTGCAATATCTGACGTAGCTGTTGCTCAATTTCAGTAGCAACTTCTGGATTATCAACCAGATAGCGGATTGCATTGTCGCGTCCTTGGCTGATGTTGTCACCTTTGTAGCTGTACCAGGCTCCCTTACGAGTCAGAACGTTATTTTCTTCTGCGAGATCGACGATACACCCAAGCGTGGAAATACCTTCACCGAAAATAATGTCAAATTCACCAATTTTGAAGGGAGGGGCGATCTTGTTTTTGGCAACCTTGACCTTGGCTCGAATACCAAACTGATCATTTCCTTTTTTCAATGTCTGAATGCGCCGAATGTCCAGTCGAACCGAAGCATAGAACTTGAGGGCATTCCCGCCAGTGGTTGTCTCAGGATTACCGTAGGTAACCCCGATTTTGAGTCGGAGCTGGTTGAGAAAAATGACTGTACAGCCAGACTTACCGATATTTCCAGTAATTTTACGCAGAGCCTGACTCATCAAGCGTGCCTGCAGCCCCACATGGGAATCTCCCATTTCCCCCTCAATTTCAGCACGGGGCACTAGAGCCGCCACCGAGTCAATGACGACTAGGTCAATCGCTGAAGACCGTACAAGTTGATCGACAATTTCTAGGGCCGCTTCTCCAGTGTCGGGTTGGGAAACAAGTAGGTCGTCAATGTTAACGCCGAGAGCTCCAGCATAAACTGGATCAAGAGCATGCTCTGCATCCACAAATGCAGCCACACCTCCTTGTTTTTGGGCTTCTGCGATCGCATGTAGCGCCAGTGTTGTTTTACCCGAACTTTCTGGACCGTAGATCTCAATAATGCGTCCTTTAGGTAAGCCACCACCCAACGCCAAATCTAGAGTCATGGCTCCAGATGGGATCGTCTCAACTTTCATGCGCTGTGCATCCCCTAGGCGCATGATGGTACCTTTACCAAAGTTGCGCTCAATTTGATTGAGCACCATATCTAACGCTTTTTTGCGCTCGTTGTTTTCGGTGGATGTTTTTGCCATGCTGCCTAAGTTTTGCAATAAGTGTGACCGAATTCCGCAATTATAAGCTCACAAGGTCGGAGCGTATCGGCCTGGGTCAAGTCAGGAGGGTTTGTGTAAGCACATCATGCCCAACCTTGAAATTGTATCCGAAAAACATACAAATGTACTATTAAAATACTCTTTAATTGTCCAAACGTTCTAGCAATATCTATGGCAACGGAGACCTTAGACTTTAAGGCGGTCAGTGTAGCCGGTGTCACCGAGTACATCCAGCTGCTGTTAGAGGGGGATGGAAATCTTCGCAACATTTGGGTAATTGGGGAGGTCTCTAGTGCTCGGCAGCATAGCAGTGGTTGCTTTTTCTCACTGCAGGAGGCTGCTGGCTCCGCCACCATCAACGCAGTGGTATGGCGCAGTCAGCTGCCTAAACTAAGCGTCACACCAACTATCGGTGAACAGGTGGTGGTGCTAGGCCAGCTTAAGGTATACCCAAAACGGGGTAGTTATCAGCTCACAGCCTGGCAGGTGCTGCCCGCGGGTGCTGGTCTACAAGCCTTACGCTATCGGCAGCTGCGTAATCGACTGGCGAGTGAGGGGCTTTTTGATGAAACTCGTAAGCGACCGCTGCCATTTTTGCCCCAATATATTGCGGTCGTAACATCACCTCAAGCAGCGGCCTGGGGCGATATTCAACAAACGCTCACTCAGCGACATCCGGGATTAAAGGTGCTGCTGTCGCCCGCCATTGTGCAGGGAGAGCAGGCGCCTAGGTCTATTGTGCAAGCGATTGAGCGGGTTGGTGTCGACGGTCGCGCCGATGTGCTGCTGCTGGGCCGCGGTGGCGGTGCGGTAGAAGATCTGGTGTGTTTTGACGATGAGCGGGTGGTGCTTGCGATCGCCACCTGCCCTATTCCAGTTATCACCGGCATTGGACACGAACGCGACGAATCCCTTGCTGACTTGGTTGCTGATGCCTATGCCCACACACCTACTGCCGCTGCAGAACAAGTCGTACCGGCCATCAGCGATTTGCACCACATCAAAACCCAGCTATTACAGCGATTGACCCAGACAGCTGGAAAAAGGCTTTATCAGAACAAACAAGAGCTGCAACAGCTTTACCTGCGGCTGCAGCGGCTACAGCCTAATCGCCAGTTAGAACAGGCTCAACAGGCTCAACAGTGGCGGACCCAGCGTGTGATCAAAGCACTTTATCAGCGTTTACAAAACGCCCAGCATCAACACCAGCTCTTGAACGAAAAACTTATCACCTTAGATCCTGAAGCTGTTTTGCGGCGAGGCTATGCCGTTGTCAGAGAAACATCCGGTCAGGTTGTCAGCAATGCCAGTAGTCTTTCTCCAGGCGACCATATCTCAATTCAGGTAAATCAAGGTCAGATTGAAGCAGAAGTTTTGAAGACTATTAACCCAGAGTAAGCAATACTATCCAGACGTTAGCCCCATTTCACTCATCATGCCTAGAACCAAAAAGTCAGATAACAGCTGGAACTACGAAGCTTCTGTCACGCAAGTTGAAGCCATTATTAACGATCTAGAAACCGGTGACCTCCCCCTGGCTAATATTTTTGAACAGTTTGAGAAAGCCGTCACTGAGCTAAAAAAATGCGACAGTTTTCTACAAGAAAAACAGCAACAGGCCCAGCTATTGATTGAAACGTTAGCACCAAACGATACAGAAACCCCATGATACAGATGCTAAAAGGCATCCGACTAATCAGGAGCTGTAACTAGCAAGATGGTAAAAGCGGTCCCTTTGCCGGATGCACTACTGACTGAGATTGTGGCACCACAGTGGGCTAATAGTTCTTGCACTAACGCCAGCCCTAAACCGCTACTTTCAGAGGTGCTGCGATAAAACGAGTCAAACACCTGGGGTATCACTGTAGAAGTAACACCATGCCCATTGTTTTGAATAACTACAGCAATTTTGCCGTCACCCCGCTGGTGGGCTTTAACCCAGATACGCCCACCAGCATCAGTAGACTGGATGCTGTTACTAACTAAATTAATCAGCACTTGTTTAAGGTGCGACTCGATTGCCAGTATGGGCGGCAAGTGATTTGAAACGGTGTATGCCAGCAAGATGTTGCTTTCTTTGGCCAGGGGTTGATAGGTGCTAATGACACCCGGAATCAGGTCCCAAAGCTGAATCTTTTCGAATTCTGTCGCTTGGGGGGTTAACTGTAGTTCTAGCAACTCAAATACACCACTTATAAGATGACTTTGCTGATTACAGGCTTGACCAATTATTTGCAAATAGCGCTCACGCTGTTTTGGTTTCAAAGTAGAAGAATTAAGCAGCGTGAGCGCCGTTTTAATCGTTGTAATTGGGTTACTCAGCTCTTGGGCAGCAGATTTGAGAAACTGTGGATTAATCTCTGGAATAGATGAGCGCGTTGTTGAAACGGCAATACTAGGCGTAGTTGATGCGGATGGCCTGACCGTGTAAGCATCCATAATGGCTCATGTTCCCAGGGCGTATTAGATCTATATCGACATAACTAGGTTAGTTAAGCCAGGTAACAGATAAATGGGTATTTCCACTTAACTTCATAGATAAGTAAAGGTTTTTGCTACTGCAGCGAATTAATTTATTAGGCCGTGCTGATTCTCGGTATAAAGCAATCTGTAAAATCTAGACTATTGGCCAATTTTTAGAGTTTGCTTCATTCTTATAAGTCAATTCAGCAACGGCATTTTATTGTTCAAACGCTACGTAGTTTAAGTGCTAGCTGAGCCTGTTCTCGATCATCAAAATGAATTTTTTCAGTGCCCAAAATTTGATAGTTCTCGTGGCCCTTACCTGCGATCAGCACCCCATCCCCTGGCTGCGCCGATAAAATTGCTTGCTTGATAGCAGTGGCGCGATCGCAAATCACCTCATCCCCACTCAAATCTGTATTAATACCGGCCACTACATCGGCCAGAATCTGCTGGGGATCTTCTGTTCGTGGATTATCTGAGGTGACGACAATACGGTCTGCTCGCTCATAGGCAATTCGGCCCATTTGAGGACGCTTGGTGCGATCTCGATCGCCACCACAGCCAAACACACAGATCAGCCGCCCAGAAATAAACGGACGCGCTGCCTGCAGAGCATTGTCTAAGCTATCAGGTGTGTGGGCATAGTCCACTATCACGCTGATATCCTGACCAGGAGTAACCTGCACCCGCTCCATGCGACCAGGTACACCCCCAAATTCCGCGAGAGTCGTCGTCAGCGAATCTAGCGAAACCCCCAGATGTAGAACAGCACCGACTGCAGCTAGCAAATTCTCTAAGTTAAATTGACCCACCAGCGGCGACGAAAAGGGAATGGAGCCACATGGGGTATGTAGAGTTCCACTCACACCAGCAGCACCGTACTGGAGATTTGTTGTGTACAAATCTCCAGCTGTGTCATCCAGATGATATGTCCACACCTGATTAGGATTCAGCCGATCAATCAATTTTTGACCGTAGGCATCTCTACGGTTAATAATGGCTCGACCCTTCAGGTAATCCGAGCTAAATAAAAGCGCCTTAGCTTCAAAGTAGTCTTCAAAGCTTTTGTGATAGTCGAGATGATCCTGGGTGAGGTTGGTAAATACGGCCACTTCAAATGGGCAGCCCCAAACTCGCTGTTGAGCTAAGGCATGAGAACTGACCTCCATGACCCCGTGCTGGCAGCCTGCCTCAACGACTTTGGCCAACTCATGCTGTAAATCAACAGGGAACGGTGTGGTGTGGACAGCGGTTTCTTGATGACCAGGCCAGCGAGTATACAGCGTACCCAGCAGACCGGTTGGCATTTTAGCCGCATTGAGAAAATGCTCAATAATGTGGGTGGTAGTGGTCTTACCGTTGGTACCGGTTACCCCCACCAGCTTTAGGGTTTTACCTGGATAGCTATAGAACGTGGCTGCCAACTCGCCACAGACTTTGGGAATATCTTGAACAGGAATTACCAGTGTGGAGGCGTCTTCGGCAGGCTGTTTGTCTAGAGCTCTAGGGGAAATGATGGCTGCGATCGCGCCTTTCTCAATGGCGTCAGGCCAAAACTCACCACCGTCCACACGCGTTCCCGGCATGCCGATAAATAGATCACCCGGCTGACAGCTTTTTGAGTTGGTACACAAACCAGTAACGGCCTGGTCTAGAGCTGGATGCTCAATAGCAAACCTAGCGGGCGACTGTGCCAATAACTCACGCAGCGTCATACAGATCCCTCTAACTTGAATGCCGCTATTTTGCCTCAAAGGGACCCAAATATGTTTGTAGCATTTGCTCTAGTTGTCGCACGGGAGCCCGCGGCGACAGTCGTGGCAGTGGCTGTTCTTTTTCTAATTCAGGCGTTTCAACATAATTAATCACACGGCAAAGCACAGGAATTTCATACTGATACTCCGAAAACCAGATGGGGTTTTGGGTGATGTCACGGGACTCAATCTCGATAGGCAAGTGGTCCAACTGAGCAAGCTTTTCCTCTAAGCCTTCGCAGAGGTGACAACCAGGTTTTGTGTAAAAAATAAGCTTTTTCATAGTCGCTATTGTCCTACGCTACGTGGGCAAGATGCGAGTGTTACGGTTATCGCCCTTAATTTGATCGGATTAATCTACACTTCTCCGGTGGGTTACGGGAGATTAGTACGGTAAAATATTTCAAGTGATCGTTTATGGGCTGAAACCCCAATCACAGAAATGGTTTCTTGCATAGAAGCGCAATCGCTTATCACGCCCAAATCAGCGGCAAGAGCTACATTCGACCCGGCTCAACTAGATTTAGTTGAGTTAAATCGCCGATTTGAAACCTCTACACCTCAAGAAATTCTGGCATGGGCTGTCGCAACAGTGCCTAATCTGGCTCAGATGACCTCTTTTAGCATGCTGGCGATCACTCACATGCTGTATCAAGAACTCAAGGCAGAAATACCCGTTATTTTCTTAGACACGCTACATCTTTTTCCAGAAACCCTAGAAACAGCGCGGAGGGCAACAGAGACTTACAAGCTTAAGCTTTACACCTATAGAGCAGCGGCAAGTCGCGAAGAATTTATTGCCAACTACGGTGATCGGCTATGGGAAAAAGATGTCGACCGGTTTCACTATTTGACTAAGATACAGCCAATGGAACAAGCTTTAGAGCAGTTGTCTGTTCAAGCCTGGATTACCGGGCGTCGCCGTGATCAATCAGCCACACGACAGGATATGCCGATTTTAGAGCGTGATCACGATGGACGGCTCAAGATTAATCCTTTGACCAATTGGACTCACAAAGATCTGTGGCGGTATACCTTTGCTCACAACGTTTTGTATAATCCGCTCCACGATCAAGGCTACACCAGCATTGGTGATCAGCCGCTGACTACTCAAGTCAATGCAGGGGAAGATGAGCGTGCCGGTCGTTGGCGCGGTACCACTAAAACCGAGTGTGGCATTCATAGCTGATTAGCTCGTTCAAACAGCCCAATAGATAAATCTCTTTTGTATGGATATAAGGTCTTTACAGGACAATTGTTCTATATCCATAAGTCTTTATAGGTTCCGAAATTTTTCCGCCTAGGATTGATGTAGATGCTATACCCAACAGATAGTTCAGCCAGGATACAAAAATCTGAGGCTAGCATCTACTTAGCACAGGCACACGGTTATGGAATCCTCAAGCAGTACAGTCGGCAAACTCTGGCGAAGCTCACCCGTCGGCGGCGGCGGCGGCAAAGCCTTTTCAGATATTAATTGGCCCCCCGCTGGCAGCGATCAGATTTTTGCTCAACAAGCAAAGCCTATCGAAGTTAAGGTACGAGTAGGTCGCTATGTCGATCAAGTTCAGATGATTTGGGCCCATTATGAGCTACCGGCCCGTGGTGGCGAAGGCTCAGAGTTAGAATCATTTGTTCTAGAGGCTAATGAGTACATCGCCAACGTCAAACTAACGGGCAGTCGTTATATCGGGTCTATTGAGCTGATAACGAGTCAAGGCCGTAGCATTCTCTTTGGACAACAATCAGGGGCGGTGACAGACCTTGCTGTACCAGCCAATCACCAAGTCGTTGGGTTTTATGGTCAAAGTGGACGTTGGATAGATCAGCTGGGGGTGATTGCGGCACCCGCTCAAGAGCAAACCAGTGGACAGCCTGAGAAACCTCAAGTTCCCAAACCAGAACGCCCCTCTGATGCACTCTTAAACGGGCTTCCACGAGCAGGTATTGAGCTAATTAAAGAGTTCGAAGGCTATGCTGAAGCCTTACCTGACGGTCGAGCTAGAGCCTACGCAGATCCGCTCAAGGGCTGGGATCTGCCCACCATTGGCTATGGCACCACTCGCTATCCCGATAGTGCTCCGGTCGCTCAAGGGGACACGATTACAAAGCATGAGGCAGAAGAGTATCTAATTGACCATGTGGACAAGTCTTCTCGTAAAGCGTTAGAGAAAATTCCTACCTGGAAAATGATGAATATCAACCAGCAGGGAGCGATCTATAGCTTTGCCTATAACCTTGGTTCGGGGTTTTATCGGGGTAATAACTTCGAGTCAATTACCCGAGTCTGCGACTCACCCGACCAGTGGAACGATCACCGCTGGATAGAAGCCCAATTTGTTAAGTATAGAAATCCAGGCACGTCTGTAGAAGAAGGGTTACGGCGGCGACGCCTGGCAGAAGCCGCTTTGTTCTGTACACCAGTGACATCAGCCACCCCCAATTGGGACGATGACCATGATGAAGAAAGCGAAGCAGGCGATCGCAAACCAGAAGAGCAGCTAGATCGCATTGTGAGAGATGTCGCTGGCACAAAAGCTGTTGGCGCTGGTCTAAAGCCAGAAATGCACTTTGACACACTGATTACGCCCCACATTACCTATGGTGAATTTGCCCTCTATAGGGAGGAGCGTCGATTTGATCATGATTTTCAGTGCAAGACAGCTTATGAAATCTGCCTATTTTTAGAAAGATGTCGCGATTATTTTGGTGGCAACCCGCTGGTGATCACCTCTGGCTATCGTCCCCCCAGCGTTAACGCTAAAGTGGGTGGCGCTCGCCGATCTGAGCACCTTTATGACGCACCCGATACGGGCGCTGTTGATTTCTACATCAAAAATGTCAGTATCCACGAGGTGGAATACTGGTGCGATCAAAACTATCCCCACAGCATTGGCTATGGGGCAAAACGAGGGTTTGTCCATCTAGGTGTTAGACCAGGAAAACCTCGTGTCCGGTGGGTTTATTGAGCGCTAGAAAATTTGCTCCCCGTCTAGCTGGGCACTAATAAATTTAGCCGGGACGTCCACATGGGATGGCCCGGCACGTAACCTGGTAGGGCATACCCCAGAAAAAGTAACTGACACAGTGGATTTTTCGGCATTGCCAACAACGGCATTTATTCATCCCGATGGAGAAAATCGAGCTGAGATCGCAGCTCTACTACACCAAGTAACTGACCTATTGGTTGAAACCATGGCTCAGGCAACGGAGCGTTCTCCATTGCCTGAGCCTTTAATTTCAGCTGACTACAGTTGGGCAAAAATACCGCATAACTCCATTGATACTGAAAAACTTTTGGCAGAAGTCAAAACACAGCTGTGCCATTCCATGAATGCGGCTCATCCTGGCTTTATCGGCCATATGGACTCTATTCCCACTACGCTGTCAGTCATTGCCGATTTGCTGGTTGCCGCCCTCAACAACAACATGTTGAGTGTTGAAATGTCGCCAGTTTTCTCGCGATTAGAAACTCTTGTTTTACAACAGATTGCCCAACTGTTTAGTCTGGGCCCTCGGGCGAATGGCGTCTTGGTCAGCGGTGGCAGTCTCGCTAACCTACAGGCACTCAACGTGGCGCGCAATATGGCATATGATGCACTGGAAAATGGCATTCCCCAGGGACATCAGCCTGTGTTTTTTGTGTCCGAGGTAGCCCATACATCGTTTAAGAAAGCCGCGATGGTGATGGGTTTAGGCACTAAAGCCGCAATTCCAGTCGCCACAGATCAGAATTCGCAAATCGACATTGACGATCTCAAAACCAAGCTAGCTCAGGCAAAGGCAGCAGGTCAGCATCCATTTGCCATTGTGGCCACTGCTGGCACAACCGTCACAGCTAGCATCGACCCCATTGCCGAGATAGCCCATATCGCCAAGCTACACCAGCTTTGGTTTCATGTGGATGCAGCCTATGGGGGGGCGCTGATGTTCTCAGATCGTTATCAATACCGGCTAGCCGGTATTGAGCAGGCAGACTCGGTCACCTTTAACCCTCAAAAGTGGCTGTACGTAGCCAAAACCTGTGCCATTGTGATGTTTCGTCAGTTTGAGCAGCTACAGCAGCACTTCCGAGTAGTGGCCCCCTACATGCACGATCACGACGATTGGCCAAATCTTGGTGAACTCACCGTTCAAGGCACCCGGCACCCCGACATTCTTAAGCTATGGCTGTCGCTACAGCACATTGGTCGAGCTGGCTATAGCGCCATCATTGACCACAACTATGAGTTGACCAAACTGTTTACAACGGCTGTTAAATCGCGTCCCTTTCTCACCCTGGCCAGTGAGCCTCAGATGAACCTGGTCTGCTTTCGTGCGACACCTCCCGAAGTAGCCACAAACAGGCTAGATCAATGGAATCACGATTTACAGCGATGGCTTTTAGAAAAGGGAAACACTTTTTTATCACTGCCGATGTACCGTGGACAGCGATGGTTAAAGGCCGTTCTCCTAAATCCATTCACCACAGCAGGGCATATTCATACACTGTTTGAGCACATTGATAGCTATCACACCGCTCAGACGTCAGCACAGCCCCTTGACGTCCGTGACTAGGACAAAGATACTGATAGCGAACTGATAAGTCAGCGTTTCTCCATAGGAGAGGCTGCGCGCGATCGCAAGTTTAGGTAAGCACTTCCATGGTAAAGATCCTCCATCTCTCCGACATCCATATGGGTAGTGGGTTTAACCATGGACACACTAATCCAGAAACAGGGCTGAACACTCGCTTAGAAGATTTTGTTGCCACCCTAAGTCGCTGCATTGATCGCGCCCTGGATGAACCTGTGGATTTAGTCCTGTTTGGTGGCGATGCATTTCCCGATGCAACACCGCCACCACTGGTACAGCAAGCATTTGCTCAGCAGTTTCAACGGTTAGTCAACTCCAATATTCCAACGGTCCTCTTAGTTGGCAACCACGACCAACATTCTCAAGGGATGGGGGGCGCAAGTTTATGCATCTATCGCACCTTGGGAGTCCCCGGCATCATTGTGGGTGATACACTCGCTACCCATCGGGTCGATACCCAAGCAGGCCCTGTTCAGATTGTCACCCTGCCCTGGTTAACCCATTCCACACTACTCACCCGCCCAGATACAGAAGGGCTTTCTCTACAGGAAATCAATGAGCTAATGCTTGACCGACTTCGGGTAGCGTTAGAAGGTGAAATTCGTCAGCTTGACCCAGATATTCCTAGTATTTTACTGGCCCATTTGATGACGGATACAGCCCGTTATGGGGCTGAGAAGTTTTTAGCCGTTGGTAAAGGCTTTACTGTCCCCATGGCACTATTGGCTCGACCATGTTTTGACTATGTGGCCTTAGGTCATGTCCATAAACATCAAATCCTCTGTCAAGATCCTCCCGTGGTCTATCCTGGCAGCATTGAACGTGTCGACTTTAGCGAAGAAAAAGAAGATAAGGGATTTGTTCTAGCTGAAATTAAACCCAGTGAAATATCTGTTGAGTTCTGCCCTTTACCGGCCCGTGCATTCAAAACCATAGAGATCGACATCTCTAGCGTAGACACCCCTCAGCAATACCTAGAGGCAACACTGGCAAAAGCGACTATCAAGGACGCTGTTGTGCGCTTGGTGTATAAGCTCAACGCAGCCCAAATTGACCAAATTGATCAAGCGAGCCTACATCAAATCTTGTCCCAAGCTCATACCTACACTATCCGTCCAGAACTAGTCAGCCAGTTAACTCGACCTCGATTGCCCGAGCTAACACCCGATAGCACCCGCGACCCTATCAGTGCGCTACAAACATATCTAGCCAATCGCAATGACCTAGCTGCTATGAGCAAAGACATGCTGTTAGCCGCTCAAGCACTACTCAACAGCGATAATATAGGTTCTGTCCATGATGAATCAGAGACTGTCAGCTTAAACGACGAACAAAATCAGCAACTTAGACTGTTATAGGACGGCTCACTAAAAGTCAGCAATACCTTGGCCCAGACCTACACAGATATTGGTCAAAAATTCTAGGTCTAATGTCTCAAAGGTATCCGTTGGAGTGTGATAGTTGGGGTTACGCAAATCCGCAGTGTCCGTAACCATAATGGCGTTATATCCCGCATCCCAAAAAGGCGAGTGATCACTACGGCGGGCCGCAGGCAGAGGCAACCCTTGATTCACCATAGGCAGCCAGGCACAAGCAACATCCGCTGCACCAAGGGCACGATTCAATCGCCACATCGTAGGCATGGTCTGCCAATTGCCAATCAGAGCAATAAAGTTACCCGTTTTGGGATAGATGTAACGCAAAGCTTCTAACGGATAGTTTTGACTAGCTTCTGCAGATACCTGATGGACACAGTAGCCCAGCATTTCTAGCGAAAGCATAAAAAATATAGGCTGCCCATTTAGAGCCTCTACATAGGCACGACTACCAATCAGCCCATATTCTTCTAAATCAAAAGCAACAAACTGTATGGGGCGTCGTGGAGAATGCTCAAAAAAGTGTCGTGCCAGCTCTAACAAAACGGCTACGCCAGTGGCATTATCATCCGCACCAGGGCAGCCAGGCACTGCATCGTAGTGGGCACCAATGACGATAGGCGCAAGGGTCTGTCGACCCGGCAAATTGAGGCAAAAGTTATAGTGATTACGCCCTTTGTCTTGAAAGCACATTGTATTTACATGCCCCCATTGACTGAGCTGCCCTCGGATATATTGCTGCACATAGTAATATCCCTGAGTTGCAATATAAGGGTCTCGCTCTCGCACTAGCTCTTTTAGATGAGAGACCAAACGCTTCTGGACATTATAGTTATCCATGAATTAAGTAGATAGCTGACTATCCTTAAAGCTCTGCATTATGAACATCAGATATTTTATAAGCCCTAAAGATTAATATTACTTATTACCTAACGTAGAGCAGAGAGATTTACGTTGGGTAATAATGGCCCGCAGGACTAGTTTTGAACTTATTTGCACTCTTTATCGATAATTGTTTTCGAGTTAAGGAGTCGATGACAGACAGTCTTAATGCTCAAAACAAACTGTATACTTAACTGATTGTAATTTTAGATACAAAGCCTGGCCAGGGGCTTGAGTTATTTCCTATTTTTCTGGCAGTGAGTACCACAAAGCATGTTGAAATTACGGTTTCATTGTTACGTTTGGTACTGCTTCTTTAGTGAAGTGTTCATCTGTAAGCTCGTTTATGTTTGATGTACCGGTTCTTGAAGTAACCGTATCCTCAGCGCCTGTGCTTATTAGTGGTGTAAGCCAAGCTAATCAAATACCTCTTTACCAGTCACACGCGTCTTCAGCTTTTCTCAATGCGTTAGCCTCGTTATCACCCTCTAGTGATGATCAAGCAGATGCAGAGCTTGAGACTTCAACGGATTTCACACAGACCAAAACATTACTCCCACAGGGGGCGTTTCAACTTCTAGAACCTCTAAATCTATCTGATATAGCCATTCCGGAAAACATTTTTACGGAACCTTTGGGAGCTATACCCTCACAATTAACAGATTCCAATACAGTAGCTGGGGCAAATGCTTCAACGGCTAAGCAGCAAACATCAGAGGGCAAAACATCTGAGCTTGTTAACCAAACACTGTCGGCCCAGACCGCTGCAACAGACATTCAAAAAGCACCGCCACTAGCTCCTAGAAGTGAGTTAAGCCAGTGTATCGATATGCCTTACGACAGTGCTATGCAGGGGGTCACCACACTGCAGATATTACTGCAAGGTAGCGTTATCGGAGAACTCAGCAGCGTAGACGGCACCGAGCAAGTGATTCGTTCACTCAAGGCAATGCTAGTTGATGAGCAGATTGACCCCGATGCCATTGCCCCTATCTTAGGTGGAGAGCAGCCTGCTATTCGCATCAATGATGATGTGCTAGTTCGTGTCCTGCACCAAGAAATGAATGAAACCACTCCCCCTGTGGAAACTCAAACATCCTTAGGAGGTGAGTGGGCCGCTATTGCGTGGAGCGATCAGCTGCGCCAGCAGTTTGGGGCCACCCCACTTGACCCAGGTAACGTGCAGGTAATGCTTAAAAATCTGCAGCCGTCTGAGCAACAGCTAGATGGCACTGCCTCTTGGTATGGACCATATTTTCACGGTCGGCTTACGGCTAACGGAGAAACGTTTGATCAAAACCATCTAACGGCCGCCCATAAGTCTTTGCCGTTTAATACAGTGCTACAAGTGCGTAATTTGAAAAATAATCAGACAGTCGTCGTACGCATTAACGACCGAGGGCCTTATATCGGCAAACGGTCCCTAGATCTATCAAAAGCAGCAGCTCAGTGTTTGGGAGGTGAAACAGCCGGCGTTATTCCTTATGAGGCTGTCATTTTAGAGCCCGGTTCTGAAGCGGCTGAAAATAGCGACTGATTAGAGGCTCACTTAGTGCTGAAGACTATTACCAGGTTGGATCAACGTAAAGGTTGATTATGTAAGGAGACTGGGTTGCTGGAATAGCAGAAATACAGGCACAGATGGGCTCTTCTTGACCTTCGATCTCAACTTCACAGGCATGACATGAGCCCATCAAACACCCGGTCGGGATATTAACTCCCGCACGCTCAGCAACCTGTAAAACTGGTTCTCCTGGGGTTGCAGAGACAGTGACGTTATCAGGTAAAAAACGAACCTCAACACTCATAATTTTTTCAATATGAATTGCTAAGAAACAGTATCAATCCTATCGCAAGATTTTTAGGGATGACGGATGCACTCAGCATGATTCAACCACTGCTCTAATTTGTGAGGGTTCTAGGGTCGTCTGCTCAAGATAGCGACGTTTTGTGTGCCACCAATTTTGCATGTCGCTGGAAAAGCTAACCATGTAAAGCGTTATCACAATTGGCTGTGCGCGGTATCCCTGTCCAACAATTTCAACACAGTAGGACGGATGCCGTCTGGTAGATAGGTCTACGATAAATCGTCGTCCAATACGTCGCCAGCTAGGTTCTTTTCCCCGCCACTGCAAACGACAGCAGGGCCAAGGCAGCTGCTCACGGTCAAATAATCGACAACAGGGCCCAATGACACGATAGGTCAGGTGGGCTCCAGGACTCTGAAAAATATGCCCGGTTGGCCAGGGATGTTCGCCAGCCGGGGGATATGTGGATACTATCAACGCTTGAGCAATGAAAAACAGAGGTGTAGCGCTGGTACAGACTGTTTTACCGGAACAATCATGTCAAAGACCAGCCTATGATTTAGAACAGTAGTGTACGCAATTTTGCAGGAAAGTTCTATGGCTGAGGCTATTACTCCAACCGTTAGCGATCGCATCTGTAAGCACATGAACGATGACCACGCTGATGCAGTGCTGCTATATGCTCAGAAGTTTGGCGATACCACAGCAGCCACAGCAGCCATTATGAAATCTATTGATACTAACGGCATGGACTTGGACGCCATTGTAGATGGCCAAAGCACTTCCGTTCGCGTCAGTTTTGAGCGTCCTTTAGCCGCTGCTAAAGATGCACACAACGAACTAGTAGAAAAGATGAAGAAGGTCAGACAAAACTAGTCAAGTAGTTTTGAGTTTTGAATTAGCTACAGCTCACTGGGTCAGTCCTTGAGGGGAGTGTACAGCTCAAAATTAAGCATTCAAAACTCAAAACTCTTTTCCTTACTGTTCCAAATCTGTCACGGGCACCGTACAGGCACGTCTGTAATCATTACCTGCAGAGTAGGTAGACCCACAAAGGTTGGCACCTGTCAGGTCAATGTCGTGCACATAGGTCAGATCAAAGTTCGAGTCCTGCAGTTGGGACCCGATAAATTGGGTTTTGTGAATATAAGCCTCAAAAAAGTTAGCCTCCATCATCTCAGCACCTGAGAAATCAGCGTAGTTGAGTAGAGTGCCCTCCAGGTTAGCACCGATAAACTGAGCTGGAAATACTATAAATTCACCAGCACTATCCGTTGCCTCAGTCCTGATAGTCAAGGCTCTTACGTAGGTCATATTGCTCAAGCCAAGGTCAGCACCTGACAGATTAGCACCATCCAAAATTGCGTAGAAAAAATTAGCTTCCCTTAGGTTAGCACCCTCTAAATTGGCACCAGAGAGGTCTAAACGGCGTAAATCAGCTTCTCTGAGGTCACAACCAGGGCATTCATTTGTTTCAATCAAGCGTTTGAGATCGTCTTCATTGACCGCTTGAGCCGCAGGGCTAGGGGCAAAAATCAGGGTCAATAGTGTGACGCCTGCCAAAGCGACTGACTTATTCCCGCAGTGCCATAACCAGTGGGTTATTCCTTGAACCATCGGTTGCATTCTCTAGGAGCTCCTTCCACAACAACTCTATCGTGTCAAATTCATCACGATCAAGGCAAGTGTGTGGACTGTTTCCGTAATGGAACCTACTCATCAAGAAGCCTATGATCTGCTTGTGATTGATACGGAGTTTATTGGTTCTCTAAATTCTCTAGATAACCCTAAAAAAAGCCAAAATAACGGCCTTAAGTGACAGGGTTGATCCCTAGGGTAGAGATAACAAACCCATACCTGATGTTTTCAGGCTAAAGCTTCTATCAAGAAAAATTACCGTAACGTCACGCTTCGTTGCCCATCGGGCAACAATCAAATCAGGTCCTGCTTCATACTTTTCCACGAACAAACAATGAATCCACTACGCTTAGCTATCGCTGCCGCCACCGCAGCAACCCTCACCATATTTGGAGCGACTACCCGCGTAAATGCCCAAGCTTTTGAAAGTCTTGAGGTCACTCAAGAAGACTTTGTTCTCGTAGCAGCCCCAGGCGGTGGGCTGCTGGGTCGCCCCCAGCTCATGATCATCGAGCAGAGAACCGACGAGCGTCAATGTTGGAGTGAGTCAGGCAGTGAACCTGTACAGGTTGAGCCTTTACTGCTGAACTTTGACTTTAGCGGCATTTGTGGACGCAGCACCGACAGCAATGGCTATTCAATTCGTGCTGGTGATGGCGATGTTGGCAGTCGTTTTAACTTAGAAATTCGGGAAGAAGAGGGTGAGTATATTTTGCTCGGTAGACCCAGCAGTTTTCCAACCAATCCTAATCGCAGTGCCGATCCTATTAACCTAGGCCGTACCTTTGGCCAAGCAGAGAACGGATTTACAAAAATCTTTCTCAACCCCGGCTGGCGTCTCACTCGTCGGACCCTTGATGGCCGCCAACTAGGACACGTGTATTTAACTAACGATGCCACCCTAGCTACCATCGTAGAACAAAGTGGCGGCCCTGTTGCTGGCCAACCCCCTGGAGGAACACCTACCACGCCCGATCCTGAGCCACCAACAGAGATTGCGTTCCGCGATGTCACTACCGATGTTTATGCATCACAGATTAGCCGTGCTGTAGAAATTGGCTTTATCGCTGGCTTCCAAGACGGTACATTTCGTCCTAGTACAGCCCTGACTCGCGAACAGCTGGTGGCGATGGTTATCGAAGCCGTAGATGCCCAGGACTATATCTCGGTTGCCTTACCCAGTCAGATAACCAGCAACCCCTTTGCGGATGTTGACCGCAATCGCTGGAGTGCGGCAAAGATTCAATTTGCAAGTCAGAGCGGCATTGTCAGCGGCGACCCCGAAGGAACCTTCCGACCTGGTGATGAGGTGACTCGAGCTGAGATGATGGCCGTATTGCGTCGGGCAGCCGAGTATCGCAAGCGTACTCTAGGCCAAGGAACAGCCCTGACTCCTACCCAGCAAGCCTTTAATTTCTCAGATATTGAGGGCCACTGGGCTTCTGATGTCATCTCTAGCCTTTCTGCCTACTGTGGAATTGCCAGCCCTGTTAACGAGCAAGGGGCTTCATTTGCGCCTAACACCGATGCTTTGCGCAACTATGCAGCTACCGCTGTTGTGCGTTTGGTAGATTGCGAAAGCTAGGTAGTTTCAGACATCCGGGGCATACCATAGTCGTGCCCACTGTCTGAAAATTGATGATTTATGGGCTGTCTAACTAGAGACAGCCCTTTTTTGTGCAGTCCTGCCTCTGGGTAACCAAAATCATCCCCATTGATGAAAGGCAACGTCATAAAATTGACCGATAGTCCTGCAGACGGTGGATACGATTGGGGCAACACACCGATTAAATTAATAGCTGCAGAGACCATCCTGGATTAAGGACTATGCGAGTAAATCACAAATGACCGTTTCGAGGACTATTTGTATTGGCTTTCTCACAGTAATTACCGTTGGTACCCTGTTGCTGATGTTGCCGTTTGCCACAGCTAACGGCGAATGGAATAACCCAATCGTGGCCCTGTTTACAGCAACATCAGCAGTCTGTGTTACCGGGCTGATTGTCGTAGATACGGGCTCCTATTTTTCATCCTTGGGTCAAGGCATCATTTTGTTGCTGATCCAGCTGGGTGGTTTGGGTTACATGACCGCAACAACATTACTATTACTGCTGCTAGGAAAACGTTTGGGTCTAAAAGATCGACTGGCCATACAGCAATCGCTAGACACAGCTGAGCTATCGTCTGCGGCATCGCTCATCAAGTCCATCATTGCGATGACAATGATTTTTGAGCTGAGCGGCATATTTTTATTAATGCCTCGCTTTGTAAATGACTACAGCCCAGGTCGTAGTCTTTGGTTATCGATTTTCCATAGCATCAGCGCATTTAATAATGCGGGCTTTAGCTTATTTGCCGATAGCTTAGTGCAGTATGCTCGGTCGCCTTGGGTTAACGGAGTCATTGCTGGGCTGGTAATTTTGGGGGGCATTGGCTACCAGGTGATTATGGAGATATTTATTTGGGTACGCGATCGCATCCGTCGCAAACGCCAACATCAGGTTTTTTCACTTCACTTCAAAGTAGTCACTAGCACCTCGTTTATTCTTTTAACTCTCGGTACCATTGCCTTTTTTGCTGTCGAGTTTTTCAACCCTGCGACCTTAGGCCCAGAGCCAATCAATGTAAAACTGATTGAAGCGGGCTTCCAATCGGTAATTATGCGCACTGCCGGATTTAACTCCATTGATATTGGGGCAATGGAGACAAGTTCGTTGTTTATTGCGATCGCGCTTATGTTTATTGGCGCTAGCCCTGGCAGCACTGGCGGCGGCATTAAAACCACCACCATTAGAATTTTGCTCAACTGCACCCGCACCGTCCTTAAAGGCGAAGATGAGGTGTTAGCCTACCAGAGAGAAATTCCAGATAAACGGGTACTCAAAGCCATTGGCGTTGTCGTTGCATCAGCAATGACGGTGGTGATGGTCACTATTCTGCTATCGCTGACCGACCCCGGCATTGAATTTATTGACCTACTATTTGAGACCGTCTCTGCTTTTGCCACAGTTGGCCTCTCCACAGGCATCACGTCAGAGCTATCGACACTGGGGCAACTAGTCATTATCGTCACCATGTACATTGGCCGGGTCGGAGTCTTATTGCTGATGTCTGCCCTTTTAGGTGACCCTAGACCCAGCACAATTCACTATCCAGAAGAAGATTTGCTAGTGGGGTAGCAGCATATGGGCAGGTATTGCTGTTTTATTACACAGATGGTTCTGGAATAGAAATATCAATGGGTGTAATTTTCACTTCTTCAGCCAGGGTCCCCAGAGATGGGTCAATCGCGTCGAGATTGCCCACCACAATGGTTACCAAATCACTGGGCTGCAGATTACGCTGGGCCGCGTCTAATACCTGCTCAATTGTGGCCGACTCAACCGCTTTTTGAAACTCAAAAACAAAGTCTGACGGGTAGCCGTAGTACTCATAGCGAATCAGACGGGACAAGGTTTGCTCTGGTGTAGCAAAGTTAAACACAAAGCTATTGAGTACCGCATCTTTGGCATATTGCAGTTCTTCGGCTGTAATTGGCTCTTGGCGGACTCGCTGAATTTCCCTGTACATGGTTTCAATAAACGGCACCGTGGCCTCAGAGCGAGTTTGACCACCGCCAATAAACAAGCCAGGGTAATCATAGCGAGGGCTCCAGAAGGCATAAACAACATAGGCCAAGCCCTGACGAGAGCGAATGTCGTTGAATAAGCGACCGCCAAATCCGTTGAGCACCTCGTTCAAAATCACCATTGGCGCATGATCAGGGCTATCTAGACGCCCCCCTAGATGCCCGATGTGAATATAGCTTTGCGTCAGCTGAGGCTGGTCAACCACATATAAACCATTGGTCTGCTGGTCTACATCGGGCACCGTTACAGTCGCCTTTGCCCTTGCAGAGGGTGACCAGTCAGTAAAAAATTCTTCAATCAGCGCCTTCATCTGGGCGGAGTCAAAGTCACCACTGATGCCTAAAATTGTGCCCCTGGGCTGAATTGCGGTTTGATAAAAGTCAACGACATCATCCTGAGAGATATTGTCGATGTCTCGATACTCAACCATGCGAGCAAAGGGGCTCTCATCACCGTAGATCAGCTTACGAAACTCACGAGTTGTCACATCGTCAGGGTCATCATTACGACGGGCGATACTGCCGCGGTATTGATTTTTAATGAGCTCGATCCTTTCTGGAGCAAAGGTTGGCTGCTGAATGACCTCTGCAAAAATTGAAAACACATCAGCCAGGTCTTCGCTAAGAGCGCTAAAGCTCGCACCACCACTGGTCGCCTCAAGATTTGTTTCAACCGCTGCGGCCCGCTGCTCTAAATACTGATTAAGTTCATCAGGGGTATAGCTTGCAGTTCCCCCAACCCGCATGGCTTCTCCCATGATGGCCGCTAGACCAACTTTATCTGCCGGTTCCATAAATTCCCCAGCTCGAAACGTAGCTGACCCACTAACCAAAGGCAGATCGTGTTTTTCCATGAGATAAACGACCACACCATTTGGCAATTCATATCGTTCGAAATCAGGGATTTGAATCTCGCTGAGGGGTCCAAATTCTAGTTCGGTGTAGTGACGCGCCGTCACAGCATTGGCAGGCTTACTCCAACCCAAGGTGAACACCAGACCAAGCGCAGCTAGGGCCAAAAAGAACCACTTAATCAGACGACGTTTAGAAAACCAGAGCATAGGTGAAATGGCGAATAGAGCAGCAGGTAGAAAAAGGATTTGAGCTGGGAATGTCTACAATCCAGACGAGTAGGAATTGAGAAAGTATTGCAGGTCCTACCCGTATTATCTTTCGATGCCTTTGTTGCTATGACTGAGCCGATAGCAGTTTACCAACGGTACGATTACTAGGCACAAAGGTTTCTTGAGCCACACGCTGAACGTCTTGGGCAGTTACTGCTTCAATCGCTTTTAATTGTTCGAAAACATTGCGCCAATCGTCTGTTTTGGCTTGGTATTCGGTTAGCAAACTTGCCATACCTGAATTAGAGTCTAAACTGCGTAACATTGACGCCCTAGCTTGAGTTTTGACGCGTTTTAGCTCTTCTGGCGTCACAGGCTCCTGCTGTAGCTGAGCTAACAAGGCATTCATCCGTTCAGCTACGTCATCAACAGTGTAGTCGGGCGCTGTTAGCCCATATAGCAACAAAATATTGTCATATAGATCGCCAGGGAAACCATTGGCACTACCAATGTTGAGAGCAACCTGAGATTGCTCAACTAAGTCTTGGTACATGCGAGATGTGCGACCGCCGACCAGGATACTTTCAATCATGGAATAAACTACATGGTCAGGGTGATTGATACCTGGGCGATGAAATCCTTCTAGGTACCATGGCTGACTAGGCAGTGTCATCTCGAAAGATTTAGGTGCTGTCTGGGGAGGCTCCTGAACAGTGACTTCTGGTGGCAAACTGCGGGACTGAATACGGCCAAAATAAGCAGTCGCTAACTCTTTGACATCATCAGGGTCAACATCACCCACCACAGCTGCAATTAAGTTTCTGGGCCCGTAGTAGGCGTCAAAAAATCGGGCAATGTCATCGCGGGTAGCGAGCCGCAAGTCTTCCTGATAGCCAATGACGGGACGCCGGTAAGGGTGTTCATCAAAGGCAACTTCTAAGAATTTTTCAACGATTTGACCGATGGGGGAATTGTCCACACGCATACGGCGTTCTTCTAAGATGACTTGTTTTTCTTTATAAAATTCTCGAAAAACAGGGTCAATGAAGCGCTCGGCCTCCAATGACATCCATAGTTCCAACTTATTGGACGGCAAGCTGTAAAAATAGCGAGTAGCGTCAGCAGAGGTGGTTGCATTGAGACCTCGACCGCCCGACTGCTCAATAATTTGACCAAATTTATTTTGCTCAACGTATTCTGCAGCTTGCGCTTGGAGGGTATCAAACTGCGATCGCAATGCTGCAGTTGTCTCTTCATCCTCCGCCTTCTCAGCTGCCATCAGCTGGTCAAACACCACATCCATCTCTTGCAAAAGAGGTGCCTCAGCGACATAGTCTGTGGTGCCGATTTTAGTGGTCCCCTTAAACGCCAGGTGCTCTAGATAATGAGCAACACCAGTGTGGCCATCCTCCTCATTAACCGCCCCCACTTTGGCATAGAGCATCATTGACACCACTGGAGCCTGATGGCGTTCCAGCACAATAAACTTCATGCCGTTGTCAAGCGTGAACTCACTGACGTCATCAACTACTCGATCAATATAAGGCTGAATGGAGTTTTCTTGATCTGTAGCAGCAACAGGCTGTGGAGCCTCTACATCAGCGGTTTGAGCCCAAGCCAGCCCTCCCAAACCAAGCCAGATTAGAACCACAAAAACAGCCGCCCACAGCAACGTTACCTTTGGCCTAGCCAACGGAGTTACGCCCATAACACCTCAGCGCAAAATACCGTTACTAGCATAGATACTTTCCTTTATATTGTGTCAGCAAGATATTGACGTTTACGCAGAATTACTAATATCTGCCCTAATGCCGTAAAAGTAAATATCTAGCCTCACAATCAGTAACGCTTCGCAAGCATTCGCGACTCTACTTCAAATAGATGTACTTATAAAAGTTAAACATCTCAAATAGACCACCAACAATGCTCATCGTTAAGCAGATAGTCATAAACCCTTGGCCCATATTGCCTGCGCCAAATGTGGTCAAAAAGTCTATGAGCCGATCTTTAGCGATCTCACTAATCGCTGATAGTGGCGACAAAACACCTAGTGTCAGTGCTCCTAATGCTACCCCTAAGCCAACAGCAGGCAGTAGGAAACATATCACCAGGGTAAGTATTAAAGAACTAAACAGCTGTAGGCCCATCTCTACCTCCTGCCATATTTGGCTAAATGGGCGTTAGGAATAACCATCCTCAACGATAGGGGCAATGGAGGGAATTAACCCTCAACTTGAGGAATCTTAAATTTTCATAAAACTACAGAGCATTTAGACTCTTGCCTTAATCTAAGACTTAACCCATTAGAATGATGGGGCTCCCCGCCTATAAGGAGTCATTCCCTTTGTCCGCTGCATTTTCCTCGTCGAGCCTGACTAAATGGGGTCAGCGTTTAATAGCTGCCATTTTGCTCGGTGGTCAAGTCATTGTGCACTTAGCTACTCGACCGTTACATCGGCGTAACACTCTTGAGCAAATGGCTGCCGTTGGTCCAGAGTCTCTGCTGATCACCCTCGTAACAGCTAGCTTTGTGGGTATGGTGTTTACGATTCAGGTTACTCGAGAGTTTATTAACTTTGGAGCCAGTACAGCCGTTGGCGGCGTGTTGGCATTGACGCTCGCCAGAGAATTAGCCCCCGTTCTAACCGCGGTCATCATTGCGGGTCGAGTTGGCTCAGCGTTTGCGGCTGAAATTGGCACCATGCAAGTTACGGAGCAAATCGATGCACTGCAGTTGTTAAAAACTGATCCGGTCGATTATTTAGTATTGCCTCGGGTTGTTGCCTGCGCATTAATGCTGCCGCTGCTGACCATTTTGTCATTTATCACAGGCATGACAGGTGGATTGCTGATTTCCAGCACAATGTTTGACATCTCCCAAACTGTGTTTTTAGACTCAGCTCGATTGTTTCTAGGAGTCAGAGATTTAGTAACTGCAGTCATTAAAGCCCTCGTTTTTGGCAGCTTGATTGCCATTATTGGCTCTAGCTGGGGATTGACAACAACTGGAGGAGCCAAAGGTGTTGGGCAATCGACCACAACCGCTGTGGTCACGGCTCTATTAGCTATTTTTATCAGCAACTTTTTCCTATCGTGGCTGATGTTTCAAAGCTCTACACTCAACTTCTAGAGGTGCTGCAAGCTCAGAGGAGGCCAAACGTCTGACCTATATTTCCACCTCAGTCAGTTTGTTTAAGTAACGCTCAATCAGCAAGATTGCAACAATATCGTCAATAGGGCGGGGAATCGTTCGCATACTCTGGGGCAGAATGCGATTGAGCCCCTTGGGAGGAAACATTTCCCAATAGCGATCGCGAGCTTCCAAACTGCTGTAGCGTTCGTCAATCAAAATGATATTTGGGTTTTCCTTAAGTCTCTGTGATAGCTCTTGCTTCCAAATTTGAGCCCCTGTCTGGTCACCCATCACAATCAGTGAAATGGGGTATGTTTGTCGCAGAGCTGCAATATGATCAACAACATCCTCTGCAGAAACTACTTCGTGGTAGCACAGTGAACGATCTAATCCAACAATTGCCAAACCACATTTATAGCGGCCAGGGTCAAATCCAAGAATGACGGGTTGCGACAGCTTTGAAAAAACAGTTGAGGTCACAGAGCGAGGGATAAGGAAAAAGGCACTATACAAAAGGCTGGAGTTCAAAGGGCTCACATCCAGAACTGCTTTTTTCATGAGATCAACAGTAGGTTTCGGCTTGGATATGGCCTAGACAAAAAAGAGCCTTTGTTTTCCTACTATTATCTTACGCTTATCCCAAGGCAGCCTGCATTAGGAACGTCAATTCTAGAAATTCAATAAGGTTCGGTTGCGATTTCAACGAAATCTGGCAGACTGTAGTCTGGCGAAAACCTAATTTGCATCCGAGCTGATGGGTTTAATCGTTCTAATTACTTGGTTTAACCAGCCTTATGTTCAGAGTGAAGCCGTTTATTGTCAGACGCTGTTAACCACCAGTGGCACTGGTTGCAAATGGAATACAAATGCTATGGTCTAAGTACACCTGTACGCACTAGTTCGAGTGCGTTTGCTTTGTGCATGTAAAGCGAGTTGAACTCTCCCACTTCAAATCTTTTGGAGGTACGACTCAGGTTCCTCTTCTACCAGGGTTTACGGTTATTTCTGGCCCCAATGGTTCAGGAAAGTCGAACATTCTGGATGCGCTCTTATTTTGTTTGGGGCTAGCCAGCTCTAAAGGTATGCGAGCTGAGCGCTTGCCAGATCTAGTCAATCAAAATCACTCAAGTCGGCGCTCTACATCAGAAGCGAGTGTCACCGTTACATTTGACATCGGTGACATTCCACAAGAGATGCTAGGTAACGATAGCCCAGACCAGCATGAGGCAAATGACTCTACAGATAGTGGTTCAAAATCAGGCAATAATCTGGAGGTGGATAGCACAAACTCTACAGATAGTGGCTCGGAACCGGAAATACCCACACAAGACAGCACAGATGATAATGACACCTCTGAGAAGGCGGTTTTAGAGTCAGCTGGGGGTGCTAGTGGAGCTACTGTTCAATCAGCGACATCACCAAACTCAGCCACTCACAATGGGACTAGCAGTGATTTTCAACCTGCTCCCGATAATGTTGTTCCTCTACCGCGAGAATGGAGTGTGACTCGTCGCCTACGGGTTACGGCGCAAGGAACGTACACGTCAAATTATTTTATTGATAGCCAGCCTTGCACCCTCACGGAGTTACATGAACAGCTGCAGCGCTTTCGCATTTATCCTGAAGGCTACAACGTAGTGCTCCAGGGTGATGTCACCAGCATTATCTCTATGAAAGGGCGAGAGCGTCGGGAAATTATCGACGAGCTGGCAGGTGTTGCATCCTTTGACCGTAAAATTGACCAGGCTAAGCTCAAACTCGATATGGTGCGAGAGCGCGAAGAACGCTTTCGTATTGTTGAGCGGGAGTTAATTGATCAGCTAGAACGCCTTGATCAAGATCGCAAAAAAGCTGAGAAATATAAGCAGCTCAAGGCCACACTACAGGAGAAAACTCAGTGGCAAACGGTTTTAGAATGGCGGCAGCAGCAAGCGCAAGCCCACAGGCTAGAAAACCAAATTAGTCAGGGTAAAGAGCAGACGACTAAGCTGAGCGAGCAGCGTGAAGCCCTGGTTAAGCTGATTGAAACCACAGCTGCTGAACTAGAGATTCTAAATACTAAAGTCAAGGCCCTGGGGGAAGATGAACATCTTGCTCTGCAGTCTAGGTTAGCGACCCAAGAAGCCGAGCTGCGTCAGCTTGAACGCCAAGAACAGGCCTTGAGCCAATCCACACGAGAACTGGCTGCTCGGCTGCAGTCTACTCAAGTGGCGCTACAGCAGCGTGGTCAAGAATTAGGATCTTTGGAGCAGCGACTGGCAAATTTGACGGGTAATGAAATTGTTCGACTTCAGACAGAGCACGATAGCGCAGCTCAGGCGGTAGAGGAGGGTCGAGAAGCAACCAGCGCGATCGCAACCGCATCACAGGCCTGGGTTGAAACCCAAACCAACCTACGTCGCGAAGTAGAAACGCTCCTCAACACGCTTGAACCGCAGCGAGCCGAACAGGTACGGCTACAGGAACGACTCAATCAGCTACAGAGCCAAATCACAGCTCAGACTAGCGCGGTTCAGAGTCTAGAAGCTGAGCTGAGTGCCTCAAATCAACCCATAGGGACTGAGCTATCGACCACTGAAGCCCAGATTCAAACATTGGCGCAAGCCGTCGCCACGGCTGAGCAGGAACTTAAAACTCAGCGAGAAACCCGAGACCGACTGCTTCGAGAACAGCGTGAAAAGCAGCGAGAGTTAGACAAGCTAGAAGCTCAAGAACAGGCACTGCAAGAAACCCACGGCACCCAGGCTACTGAAGTGTTAATTAAAAGTGGTCTGACAGGTATTTGCGGCTTAGTCGCTCAGCTGGGTCGTGTGGACCCCAAATATCAAACTGCTTTAGAAATTGCCGCTGGTGCCAGACTAGGATTTTTAGTCGTTGAACATGACGGCATTGCTGCTAGGGGCATTGACATTCTTAAACGTAAGCGCGCTGGTCGAGCTACTTTTTTACCCCTCAACGCTATTCGTGCCCCCCGTGGACAAAAATTAGGGCGATGGGAGCGTCCGGATGGCTTTATTGACTACGCAGTCGATTTGATTGAGTGCGACGATATGTATCGAGAGGTGTTTGCGTTTGTTTTTGGCAGCACAGCGGTATTTGAACGTATTGACGATGCTCGCCGTCACCTGGGTAAGTTTCGCATGGTTACCTTGGATGGCGAGGTGCTAGAGAGCAGCGGTGCGATGACTGGCGGTAGCCTGCGTCGTCAGGGACGGCTGCACTTTGGCACAGTAGAAGCCGGTGAATCGGCTGAAGCTAAAGCTCTACATGAACGGCTGCAGGAAATTGAGCGGATCTTGGCTAGGTGCGATCGCACCCTTATCCAGGCAGACGCCACAGTTAAAACCCAATCTAAAGCCCTCATCGAAACCCGCCAAAGCTATCGAGAACAGCAGCTACAAAACACCCAGATTCAGCAACAGCAACAACAGCTGCAGCAGCGCCTAGACAAAGCCCAGCAGCAGCTACAGCAGTACCAGGCTGAATACACCACAGCGCAAACCCGGCTGCAGCAGCTAGAAACAGCACTGCCTGAGCAAGAGGCACAGCTGCAGCAGAAGCGTCAAGAACTCACCGCCTTAGAAGAATCACAGACCCATAGCGAGTGGCAGCAGGCTCAGAACAACGTGCGGGCATTAGAAGCTGACCTCACCCAGCGACAGCAGACATTACAAACAGCGCTGCAGCAACAGAGCGAGTTAGAAGCACAACGTCAGCGACTCCAGGAAAAAATTCAAACGGGCCAGCAGAGTCTTGCTGACGATCGTCAACAGCAGCAGACTCAAATTAACCAACAGACCGAAATCAATCAGCAGCAGGCCACCCTCAAACAAGAGATTATTACCACCCAGACAGCTCTGGCCGAATTAGATAAAACCCTTGCAGGGGAGAAAGCAGAGCGCGATCGCAAAGAACATCAGCTACGCGATCAGCGCAATCAGCTCCAGCAGCTAGAGTGGCAACAGCAAAAACTCAGCGAGACTCAGCAAGAGCGACAGCAGCAGCTCAGCGAATTGCAAACCATTATTGAAACCAAACAGGCTGAACTCCCAGATCCACTCCCCGAACTCCCCGAAGATCTGACATTAGAAACGCTACAGAAACAGCTTAAATCGCTGCAGCGCCGTCTGGAGGCCATGGAACCCGTTAATATGTTGGCCCTAGAAGAATATGAACGCACTCAAGAACGGTTAGAAGAACTCACCCACAAACTAACGACGCTAGAAGAAGAGCGCACAGAGCTATTGCTGCGGATTGAAAACTTTACCACCCTGCGGCGGCGTGCCTTTCAAGAAGCCTTTGATGCAGTCAACACAAATTTCCAAGCTATTTTCGCCGAACTCTCGGATGGTGACGGCTACCTCCAGCTAGACGATCCTCAAGATCCGTTTAATGGTGGGTTAAATCTGGTTGCTCACCCTAAAGGCAAACCTGTTCGTCGCCTTGCCTCCATGTCTGGTGGCGAAAAATCCCTCACTGCCCTTAGCTTTATCTTTGCTCTCCAGCGCTATCGCCCCTCACCCTTCTACGCGTTTGACGAAGTAGACATGTTCCTAGATGGTGCCAATGTTGAACGCCTCTCTAAAATGATTCGCCATCAGGCTCAACAGGCACAGTTTATCGTCGTCAGCCTGCGACGCCCGATGATCGAATCTGCCGAACGCACTATTGGTGTCACTCAAGCTCGAGGGGCATACACTCAGGTATTGGGTATCAACCTGCAGCGAGCCTCCGCCGGAGGGTGACATTAATCCGGCTCAAAATTATTTTTCCTTCCCTGTAGAGGCGCTGCATGCAACGCCTCTACAAATCCAATACGGTTTAACACACTGTCAAAAAACCGAAGTATAGGGTGTAATGTGATGAAGCACGTTTCTCTAGATTAAAAAACATACACTCTGGTTAAGCAGACCCCGTAGACACCCCACAGTAGACCCAGCAATGAGTTTTGAACAAAGTCGGCTGCGCTCCGACATGATTGGCACCCAAGTAATCACCCGTTCTACAGGCCGTCGTCTGGGCGTGGTCAGTCAACTGTGGGTAGATATTGATCGAGGCCGCGGTGAGGGGGGCGAAGTCGTCGCACTCAGTCTTAGAGACAATGTTTTATCAAAAGTGGTCTCTGGTCCTGAGCAAATCATGCTGCTGAGCAGTATTCGTCAGATTGGCGATGTCATTTTGGTGGATGATGACTCAGTCATTGAAGATGATGTTAGCGTCGCCAACTACACCACGCTGATTAAAAGTGAAGTCATCACTGAATCAGGTGAGGGGTAAGGCCGTGTCCGCGGATTTAAGTTTGACGTAGTCAGTGGCAAACTACAGTCAATTGTCATTGCTTCTATGGGTCTACCCCAGATTCCTGATCAGGTGATTAGTTCCTATGAGCTACCGGTCGAAGAAATTGTCAGTACTGGGCCAGACCGTATCATTGTCTTTGAGGGTTCGGAAGAGAAGCTTAAACAGCTAAGTGTCGGTTTACTAGAGCGTCTGGGTCTAGGGTCAGCCCCCTGGGAGCGCGAAGCTGACGGCTATATCATGCCGTCATCTGCCAGCAACCAATTACCGTCAGGTATGAAGCAAGAAGTCCCCGCCCCCCGTCGCGAAGTAGCACCACCACAGCGGCTAGAACTTGAACAGCCGTCCCGCCCCCCGGCAGTCGAACAGCCTATTCCTGAGGAAGAAACTTACCAGGCGAAGCCTTTGAATATTCCTCAGAAGAAAAAGGTCATCGAATACGAAGAAGAAGATTTTTAGGGTTATGGCAGGATGGATATTGCCATTATCTAACTAACTGATATACGGTGTGCGTGGCATAGTCCCCTCAGTTTTCTAGTCGTTTTGTGCACATGGGATCGTCGTCCGTGCTCGCTACTGCTTTGCTTAATCAGCTATTTGTCATGGGTCTACCGGTACACCAAAGTACCGACTATGTTGGCTGGCTGCTTGAAACCATACGCTTAGAGCGGGGTGGTCATGTAGTTACCCTCAATGCCGAAATGTGTGTTCAGGCTGAAACCAATATCGAGCTGCGCAACATTATTCAGCATGCAATCCTGGTCATTCCCGATGGAGCTGGTGTACAGCTCTATTTTCAATGGATCAAACGACGACAACTCAAACGCTATCCGGGCATTGAATTTGCTGCCGATGTTTTACAACAGCTTGAGCAAACAGAATCGGTCGTCTTTTATGGAGGCGCACCAGGGATGAGCACCGCTGCGGCCGAACACTGGCAACGGCAGCTCCCTAACTTAAATATTGCGATCGCACAGCATGGCTACCTGTCTGAAACAGAGCAGGCAGAATTTCGCACTAAATTGGAGCTCCTCCAACCCAACATTATTTTTGTCGGTCTTGGAGTACCGCGCCAGGAGCTATGGATTTCAGCAAACCGTCATCTTTGCCCCAATGCTATCTGGATTGGGGTCGGGGGTAGCTTTGATATTTGGGCGGGTAAGAAACAGCGAGCCCCTCGTTGGATGTGCAATAACAACCTGGAATGGCTGTATCGACTTTATCAAGAACCCTGGCGATGGCGCCGGATGCTAGCACTGCCTAAGTTTGTATTTCGCTCCATTGGCTATGACTTAGGCTGGCGATCTACATAGCGCTTAGTTTGCTAGCACCTCTGTGGGGTAACCCCTAAAACTTCACATAAAAAATTGTCAAGGGGCTAGACATTTGTCCCATTCCCTATATCCTTGTACAGAGACAAAGGAACATCTCAAATCTTTAAGTAGCCTCCACAGATTCTTTTTAGATAAGCCCCTATGACATCCGCCGTGACTCAACCCAAAACTCGTTACCCTCGTCGCCGTCAGCCGAGCGGGCAATCTAAGCAGTTTGCAGAGTTTAAGACAGTTCCGGCAAGTCCATCGACTCAACGCGCTAACCATCAAAAGCAGCCCAGCACTGATAATGCGAGTCCTCCACTAGTGACATTGTCAGGCGTAAACAAGATCTATGACAACGGCAGCAAAGCTCTACGCAATATTAATCTACAGGTCAAACGCGGGGACTTCTTATTTATAACGGGGCCTTCTGGTGCGGGTAAATCGACTTTACTCAAATTGCTATATGGCCAAGAGCGAGCCAGCTCAGGAAATATTCTGGTTGACGACCAAAATTTGGAAAAGCTGCGTGGTAATCGTTTGGCCATGTTGCGGCGGCGCATTGGCATTGTGTTTCAGGACTATAAATTGATTCCCCGCCGTACCGTTGCAGAAAACGTTTCTTTTGTTTTATGGGCTCAAGGGTATAGCCGCCGCGAAATTAACCGCCGTCTGCGTCCCACCCTACGGATGGTGGGGCTACAGCATAAATCTAGCTGTTTCCCTGAGCAGCTTTCCGGTGGTGAACAACAGCGAGTTAGTATTGCTCGAGCAGTTGTTAGCACGCCCCCTTTACTCTTAGCCGATGAGCCAACAGGTAATCTGGACGGTGACAATTCTCGTCAAGTCATCAAGATTCTAGAAAAGCTAAACTCAATGGGTATTACGGTTATTGTTACCACCCATGATGAACAGCTAGTGCGCTCATCTAGTCATCCCGTTGTGCAGATCAAGGATGGACATCTAACCTACGTACGTCACTAGACAGCCCTAAAGTTAGGATGGTGTCTCACGACTTTGGCCTCAAACTTACAGAGCCAATCAACCCAGGCACTATCGATTTGAGGGTATTCCTGAGGGAGCACTCGCTTGAGTAAAACAGCAATATAGCTATGCTTACAGCGAATTATACCTATGTTGCCGACCTTGGTACGGATTACAGCGTGATTTAGCTCTGGGAGTTCCATTTTAGACGCCAAGAGCTGCTGCAAACCTAGGGATTGGAGAACCAACTGAACCCACTCAATATCTTCGTGCTGCGATGTAATAAAGTAATCGCAAGGCAAACCCATCGAGTCAAATACAGCCAGCCCCAGTATGTGATCAACATCAGGCAAACTAACCGATTTCAAGGGCTGTAAATTTGAAGTAGACACCAAAATACTAAACTTTAATCTGCAGCAAGATTAGAAGCTTTTAGCTTCCATATCAAACTAGACATCATATTGGTAAAGACATGGGCTACAACGGGTACCAATAAGTTCTGAGTCGCCATCGCGCTGTAGCCTAATAATCCTCCTACACAGGTTGCCCATAGCATGTAGGGCCACTGGCGCAAATCACTCATGTGTAGCAGGCCAAAGCATAGGCTACTCAGACTTAACGCCAACCAATTGGCGCCTAAAGCAGGAAACATAACTCCTCGAAAGAGAAGCTCTTCACTAATACCTGGCAGCAGTCCTAACCAAATTAAGTCAGGCAAAACTAGAGGATTTAAAATATAGTCCAAATAGACTTCAGCACTATATCGATATCTTGGCCAAGCCCAGTAGAGGATACCGCTAGCCAGAGTTATACCTATGCCTAGCAGTAAGCCAATGCCAACCGGGTAAATGCCAAAGTGACTCGGCATTTGTTTAACAGCATCAAACAAGAGCCACAAACGAGCAACGAAGAAAAGGACCAAAGCCGTTGCTGCGATCGCGATTAGAACCTGAGTGCGTGTCAAAGGTTCCATACTCGGATTAGGTGGGGCAGGTTGATTCAAAAAGCAAATCGGCAGAACCGTGCCGTACTGACAAACGATATTATCTTACGTCGTCTTAGGTTGCCAGCCTATTGATAAATCCATACATCTCTCAACTAAGCGTCTACCTAGGCGTTGAGCTGACCAGAGAAATCTTAATTACAGTACAGCCGCTTAAACCCTGTAATTTCAAATTAGAAAGCCTCAACTGAACCCACTTATATTGATACATCACTAAAAGTTTATTCAGCACAAAAATAAAGTAAAACCACTTATTTTTGTTGTCAATTTAGTTTAAAAATAAATCAAGAATTTAAAAATAAATTTTTAATAAAAATAGCCAGAACTCTTTTAATAAAAGAGTTCTGAGCAGAAAAATAGATTTATATAACCAGTCAAAATTGCTTTTTAGCTTTATTGGTTCAAAATAAATTCTTAAGATATTTTTTAATGCCAGTAAAGATAGAATCAACTAATCTAGCTGTTATTTTACTTCTTAACAAGGGAGCCATATAAGTACACAACTCCTGTACATGACTTTCAAGGCATCAGGTAGATATGATTTGGCCTATCACATAAGTTATCTGCCGCCCTCTACTTTTTGAATACATACCAAACACTAACTTATGAGAATGTCTTGCGACCTATCTGCCAAAGACAACGATCAAAACAACGATGTTCATATCTACGAGTGCGAGGTTCATCTTAAGTTTCGCATTATCGAAGAGCAGCTTACAGTCGATGAGGATGATAATAGCCTTCTTATAGAATCTCTAGTTGACGCCTATTCCTATGGGAATGACGAATATCTGGAATCCTTAGATTCTCAACTCAACATTCATAAAATTCATGCATTGGAGGCATCTCCAGCCATGAGACGGCAGCTTATTCGTCTCCAAAACTCTCGCAAACTAGCTTAATTAGCTTCAAAAACTGCATCCATAGCAAACTTGGATAGGAGCCATGGGAAAAAACTAGCCACAGAAGTTTGACATTAATTCCCTTGAATTTGTATATTTATAAAGGCGAACGCGGTATAGCGTCACAGATACGCCCCCATCGTCTAGAGGCCTAGGACACCTCCCTTTCACGGAGGCGACGGGGATTCGAATTCCCCTGGGGGTATCAAAAGAAAAATGTTCTGCTGAAAACTTTAAAAGCAGGACCTTTTTCTTTGTTCTGTATACATATGAAACAAATTAATAATTATTATGATGGTCGTGCTGTAGCCTCTTTAGTTGGCCATGATGTGCTGTCCTTATTGCGAAAGCCGCTCAGTCACGAAACATCGAGCAAGTTCTAAAAGTCGCCGGACTTATCTTTGCCAGACCTGTCAAAACACCTTTCAAAAACCAGCCAATAAAGTTATCTGGTGGACAGTCGGCATACTATTGGTTTTAGGTCTTTCTCCCTGGTGGCTCAACAGGGCGCTACAAACAATCATCGCTAGACCAAATACCAGTGACTCAGCAGATGCGATTGTTGTCTTGGGTCGAGGGCCTAGATATGTTGAAAATAGAACGGAGGCAGCTGTTCAACTATGGGAGAACGGTAGAGCACCCCAAGTTTTTATCAGTGGTGTTACTGATGCACCCGTCATTCTTAAACTAGCTAAAGATATGGGTGTTCCAGCCACCAATATTACTGGTGAAGCCTGTTCTCGCAGTACTTGGGAAAATGCATTTTACACAGAGATGTTTATGCCGCCCATAGAATCATCGGCGACTAAACCTAAAATTTTGTTGGTAACCGATGATCTGCACATTGCTCGTGCAACGTTAGTCTATCGAAGCTTTGGCTATGAGGTTTTACCTCACCCAGTTGAGGTGAAGTTTTCCATGTGGCGTCGGCATGTTTTTCGTGAGTTCTTTGTGCTGCTTTACTATGTTGCGAGAGGATGGTTATTACCCCCTACAGCAGAAGATTATCGGCTAGCGCAAATTGAATCTGAATCTAGAATTCCTGATTGGCAGTGTGATCCAGCCACGATCACTACAGATAATTAGAGTTCAGGTTTAGAGCTAATTTCAAAAAAGCGACCGCCTATTTTAACAGGATGGTCGCTTGCCTATATCGGGACAATTCAAGCTCTGATAATCATGCAAACTGATGGGTGGT
Organism: Leptolyngbyaceae cyanobacterium; assembly: GCA_050043105.1. Taxonomy (GTDB): domain Bacteria; phylum Cyanobacteriota; class Cyanobacteriia; order Phormidesmidales; family Phormidesmidaceae; genus Leptothoe. Next base: position 49,465 of record JBHJIV010000008.1, read on the forward strand.
GCGATCGCAAATTGCCAACAGATTTTGAGTTAGATTGTGGCAAATGTGATGCTCAATCAACTGCACGGGCATAGCTAGTGGCGGCTGCACCATGAGTTCATACGACAATACAGTAGCATCTTGCTCACCTAATAAAGCAGGCTGTAGCGTCCATCGCCCCATAAATTTCTTAAAATCGCCCTCAACCATAGAAAAGACTATTTCCTGAGGAAACACCTCAGTCATATCCAAAATGACACGAGCACAGAACTTAAAATTGAGAAAACATTGAGCACCAATCTGCTCTAATCGAATACCGCCGCCAGGACGACTCAATAAACGGCTACTGGTAAGATTAGGCACAAAGTCCGCGAGTCGCTCGTAATCGGTCAAAATTTTCCATACCTGCTCAAGGGAGCGAGGAATCGCTATAGTTGCCACAATTCGACGCTGCCGAGGAGAAAACTTCTCAGCTTTAATTTTTACCCGATTACAGGCATCAGTACTCAGTCGAATGACAGAGTCACCATTTGTCGCTTCGCTAGATGTAAAAGCTAAAATGTCGTGATTCACAGTCAACTAAATCTGTAAAACAGCAGCAGATGAAACAAATAGGTATGTATTCCTAGTAGCTTAACCCATCTACACTCAATAATTGCATTCCTAAGAGGAAACTATCATTGCGTTTATAGCTACTTATCGATGTAGCTAAGCAACTAGACACCTACTTCTTATAGAGTGCCCCATCAACGATTAAGTGGTGCACTTATATCCATCTAATCAAATCTCCATAGTCTTAGCTACAGCATTGATCACATCGACATCGAAAACATATCTCATATATATAGACGCAATGGATAGATGCAATGGATAGGCGGCCTGGCATAACCATTTTGATGACACGCACATTCTCTACATATATATAGAGGGAAAAATAGAAATAGGCGTGTTCGATAGAAGGCTATTAATTCATTCACGTTAAGTCTGCCTCGAAAACCCATAAATAAGGCGCCACGCCAGTCCACTCTTCAACCCTTAATATGGACAGGTGCCAATTTTTCCGCTACCTAACGCCGCCTCACCCCGGAGTAATATATCGTGCTGCTGTCAAAAGGTTTTGAAGTTGAAATGTATACTGGCCAAACCAATGGAGAAATCATTGGTCTGTCAGACAAAATCGTTAAGTCCCTCAGCGGCTTTGTTCGAGAACCAGATAGCCGCAACGTAGAATATACGACTCCACCGTTACAGCAGTATGAACAGTTACTTTGTGAGTTAGTGACCCCAAGACGTCAGCTACGACGTTTTCTTAACAAGCTTGATCCGCGCTACACCATTATTCCTGGCAGTACGTTATCTACCGGCAATAGCCAGATTTTCTACCGCTCTGACCCACAAAACCCCTATCACGCCTACATTGCAGACACTTATGGAACCGACGTAGTCACAGCCAGCATTCACATCAACATTGGCATCAGCAATCCAGATGATCTTATGCGAGCTTGTCGACTTATCAGAGCAGAAGCTCCTTTGATACTGGCATTGAGTGCATCTTCACCATTTCTGGACAATCAGAGTACTGGCTATCATTCCACGCGCTGGCATGTCTTTCCGCAAACACCAAAGTACGTCCCTCTATTTGAGAGTCACAAGCACTTTATTAAGTGGACTGAGGAACAGCTTAGGTTAGGCACAATGCAAAACGTACGACATCTCTGGACATCTGTGCGACCAAATGGTGACTGTCGTCCTTACAATCTCAATCGCCTTGAGATACGGATTTCAGACCTAGTGACTGATCCAATTCATTTATTAGCAATCACAGCATTTCTAGAATCGCGTCTGCTACAGCTCCAGCAGGACCCCAGCTTAGATCCACTCATCTCCAGCAAACTACCTGGTCACAGTCGCCATGATGATCTGCTGGCAATCATTGATGACAATGAGCAACGAGTAGCTCAAACCAGTCTCGATGCACAGCTACGCCATTGGCATGATGGTGAAACAATTAATGCAACAGCTTGGATCACCCAAATTTATGGCGAGGTATTGCCTTTTGCTAAAGCAAAAGGCATTGCATGTTTCCTCACGCCCATCAAACAGATACTGAGGGAGGGAAATCAAGCGCAGAACTGGTTAAAGCAGACTGAAGCTGGTTTAGACGTATCTCAAGTAATCGCTCAAACCATTCAAATTATGGAGCGTCAGGAACAAGCTTTACAAAGTGCCCTGTGTCAGCCTGTGTGATCGATTCAAACATTTCCTATCACAACCTGGGGTTATAGGTTGGAGCGTAATCGATTGAGTAAGCCTATAGATTAAGAGCCCCCTTAGCCTTGTTCAAAATCTGGACACCTAAAAACTGACATACGCCCAAAGTTCGGATTAATTGATTAGTAACTCCTATACAAGAGGCCCTCGTGTTTGAGGTTTAGACAATTAAAAGCCAAAAAGACAAAAAAGACCGCATCATCTAGAACCACGTCAATGCCCAAAATCGTACTTGTTTACCCAGAAATTCCACCCAATACCGGCAATATTGCCCGCACATGTGCTGCAACTGCAACTGAACTGCACCTAGTAGAGCCTCTTGGTTTTGAACTTAGCGATCGTTATCTCAAAAGAGCAGGCTTAGATTACTGGCCACACGTCAACTTACACGTTCATCCAGATCTAGAAAGTTTCTGTAACCATCAGCAAACGTTAGGAGGCAGACTAATTGGATTCACCACCAAAAGCACATATAGCTACATAGAAATTAAGTATAAAGAAGATGACTGGCTTCTATTTGGCAGCGAGAGTCAAGGTTTGCCACCAAAACTACTCAACGCTTGTGAATATGCTGCCAAAATTCCTATGCCCCATAGCAGTGTTCGCAGCTTGAATCTTTCGGTGAGCGCAGCGATCGGTCTGTTTGAAGCAATGCGCCAACTGGGTTATCTATCATCCTAAGTCTGAGATACAAAGCGATGAGTACGAAACCATCAGCTATCAATCAGACTATATATCTATGAACTTATGGATATATATAGCCACCTAAAATCAAGAGATCATCATATGGGAACATCTCTAAACTATTACCAAGTTCTACCGATGCGATACCCGGCGACACAACCTTAGCCTAGACATCCAAAATCCCCATACTTACTCTGATTGAGACAGTTAACTGAGATACAAAATAAGGATTCCTGCGATAAAAATTTTCTATAGCGCTCGGGCCAGAAACACATTTAACTCGCCATCAAATTCTTGAAATAACTGGGAAATATAGGAAGTAAGGCTTTCCAAAGCACTGATCCCTATCAAGTCATCGGCAAGCAATACAAGTGATTTTTCAGTCGTAAAATCTTTTTGAGCTGCCTTATCAAAATGGCTTAAACGGTCTTCTACAAAGGGATTCTACAAATTCCAGATGATTGCTCTAAACCCTTATCGAGATAAAAATCCATCTCAAATTCAATTTTGTGTTGATTTTAGAGAATCAGATAGAACTTGTTTTGTACAGGATTGATCTTTTGATTAAGTCGTGTAAACTTGCCTAAGTTGGGTACGAAAGGTGTTCGCCTGCTGGAGATTGTCATGTTCTCTGGCGTACGTGCCTCATCTACCTGATTCAACTTGTAGTCAACGGCCTGCTACCGAGCAACTGCTAGAGACAAGTTAATTTCGAACAGTTGAGCGCTGGTCATTTAGGAGGTTATTCCTTGAAACGAGCAAATTTTCAGGAGCCCAAGTCTGAAACAAGTCATACATGTTTCTCCGACATGAATCTTGTTGACGAGCAAGCTCCGACTGGAAACTCAGGTAGATCAAAGTCTGTCGCCATGCTGGGACTTGCACTCTCAGTGGGTGCATCTGGAGTTTTATTCGCTGATAGTGAAGCAACCGCAGCAGTTGGGTCTTTTGTCATTGCAAGCTCAGCTGCTTCAAGCGAATCACCTCAGCTACCCTCTGTGCTTCACAGCCAATTGGAGCCCCCTTCGACAAGTAGTCAAACTGTGTATCACACAGTTCAACAAGGTGATAGCCTCTGGCAAATCGCACAGGAACACCAGGTAGAAATTCAGGATATTAAGATTGCGAATCGAATATCGCCTGATGCAACTCTTCAAGTAGGCCAAGTTATCAAGGTGCCTAGTGAAGAACATAAGTCATCTCTGGTTTCTCTGCTTCCTGCTACTCAAAAAGACACAGGTGGGCAGCAAGCTCAAACACCAAATCTTGAGCGCTTAGTTGCAGGAATTTCTAACTCAGATGATAGGACCATTGCTGCAAGGCTGCCGCAGGCTGAGGCAAAAGACGTTGCTAACGAACCAGCTATTATTGCAACGGAAGAGCTGACTGGAGATGTATCGCTCCGCTCTGCTGGACTGGTATCACAGTCTGATGGTTTTCAAGCTGACCTGGAGCAACTTGCATCGGCCCAAGATGATACTGTCGATGCGCTGTCTGCATCCAATCTTAGTGTTGATGAACTCTCACCCTCAGCAAATGCTATCGACACAGCATCTGACGGTTATGAGGTTGTTCCCGGTGACACCGTGGAAGACATCGCGATTTCACTTGGAATCACCCCTGACAAACTAGCTACAGTTAACGCTCTAGAAGATCCTGATTTTATCGTTGTTGGTGAAACCCTTTCGTTGCCAGAAGACGTCACAAGCAATCTGAGTATTTCTGAGGCTACTTCTATTGCTCAAACCTCTGCTGAGGTTGCCGTTTCATCTTCCTTGAACAGTTTTGATGGAGCTCGTCTAAGTCGACTGCAATCTACGGTTGAGACTCGCATTAATAATGCACCTTCAACGCTGCAACGTTTGCGTGGCGGTCAAGGTGGTTTCATTGCGGCTCAACCCGATAAGGTAGCGCTGGAATCATTGAATAGTGCCCAGGCACCAGCTATTGAGGATCCTTACACGGCTGACTTGATTGCGGATGTCAGTACTGCTCGTGAACTAGCTCCTGTTGAGGCTAACGGAACAGTCTCTCAAGAACTAGAGGTTGCTGTTGCTGCCAATGCTGAAACCGAAATTGCTCTAAATGCTTCGGTTGTGGCAGTACCTGATAGTAGTAGCGTTGTTAATCCTGAGTTTAAGAGCGACCAGCTAGAAGCTAGAGCTGTATCTGACACCAGTTCATCAACAGCTCCTGAACTTTTGGCAGCAGCTCCACTTGACCCAAGTGTCTATGTTTCTTCTCCGAGTCCGGCTGTTGGGCAAGTTGTATCACCTGAGATGCCAATTTTGCCATCTGCTGATGAGTATTTGCCTGAGGCACCCGATTACTTCAATGGGTACATATGGCCTACTCGTGGCACTCTAACCTCTGGATACGGTTGGCGCTGGGGTCGTATGCATCGCGGAATTGACGTAGCTGGCCCTGTAGGTACACCAATCGTAGCTGCGGCTCCTGGAGTTGTTGAAAAGGCTGGTTGGAACTCTGGTGGTTATGGAAATATGGTGGAAGTTCGTCATGCTGATGGTAGTATGACTCGCTACGCCCACAACAGTCGAATAACTGTTAGATCAGGTCAGCGCGTAGCCCAAGGTCAGCATATTGCTGATATGGGAAGTACTGGCTATAGCACTGGACCTCACCTGCACTTTGAGGTACATCTACCCAATCGCGGAACGATAAACCCGATGGCAATGTTGCCTAGCAGATAAATTTCTTCTGCTTAGTCTTTTTAGAAGCGCTGGCTTGATTACCGAGTCAGCGTTTTCTTTTAAGTGCGCCTAGCTTCTAATTAAAACCAACAGCACATCGTCATGACTATGGAATCTCATCAGAATGAATGATAAACAACGCAATTCTCTGTGTAGTTCCTTGACAATTCGTGATAAATTTAATGAGTTGCTAAATCATATGCAGCTTATCGGCTCAGTAGCTCAGTGGTAGAGCAGGGGACTCATAAGCCCTTGGTCACGTGTTCAAATCACGTCTGAGCCATTTGATTTTTTTAATTGGATATATCGCGGTAATCTAATGATTATGCTTTATTAGTCTGACTAAAATTTTATTAGTCAAATTAAATAAGTAAGCTGCGGAACGGAAATCATTGGTGCTTAGTCAAGTTTTACTGTATCCCGTGGGCGAAACTTCGTTGAGTCAGGAGAATATCGGGCTCGCGTTGCTTACACAGTAGTTAATTTGATTTTTGTGGGGGACAAACGGATGAATAACCCGGCGGAAGGATGTCTGCGCGTTGGTCAACCCGCTCCTGATTTCACAGCAACAGCCGTTGTTGATCAAGAATTTAAAACTATTAAACTATCTGATTACCGTGGTCAGTATGTTGTTCTCTTCTTTTATCCGTTAGATTTCACGTTTGTCTGCCCAACAGAAATCACGGCCTTTAGCGACCGTTATGAAGAATTTCAAGCTTTAAATACAGAAATATTAGGGGCTTCCGTTGATAGTGAATTTTCACATCTAGCCTGGATTCAAACAGAGCGAAAGGCAGGTGGATTAGGAGATCTAGCCTATCCTTTAGTGTCAGATATAAAAAAAGAGATCAGTACTGCTTACAATGTTCTAGAACCCGAAGCTGGGGTAGCATTACGTGGTTTATTCATTATTGATAAGGATGGGATAGTACAGCACGCAACTATCAATAATTTGTCCTTTGGTCGTAGTGTTGATGAAACTTTGAGGGTTCTACAGGCAATTCAGCATGTACAGTCTCATCCTGACGAAGTATGTCCAGCAGGATGGATGCCTGGCGAAAAAACAATGACGCCTGACCCTGTAAAGTCTAAAGAATTTTTTGCTTCAATCTAAGCGCCTCACCAGTTCAGTACACACAGAAGTTTTAACGTCATATTTAGGTATAAATGGCTGTAGCTTTCAAGCTGACCTCGACAGATTTTAGGGGGGTTATCAGTCGTCGGTTTTTTAAGAATTTTTTACCACTCCCTGGGTTAAGCAAATTTCAAATAGGCCAAACTCTGCCAGACTTTGAGTTACCGGCTGTGGATCAAAGGGCTTCGGGTAAGCTTTCTGATTACCGTCAGAAGTCATTAGTTGTGGTTGCTTTTACACGTATTTTTACAGAGAAGCAGTATTGTCCATTCTGTTATCCACACATTGTGTCAATGGTGGAGGCTTACAAGAAATTTGAGCAGCTGGGTGCAGAGGTACTGATGATTACAAGTACTGGTATGCGTCAGAGCAAGATCATTCAACGAGACTTAGGATTAACGATGCCGCTGCTTGTTGATCCGGACTGTACCAGTTTTAATCAATATGGCACTGGACAAGCATTAGGAGCACCGTTACCGGCTCAGTTTGTAATAGATCGAACGGGCAAACTCTCGTTCCAACATCTGTTTTCGTTTGCCCATACAAATGCTAGTGCAGAGCGCCTACTCTGGGCCGTACACAACGCGAATCATTATTGATAAACAACGGAGAGGGAGGGATTCGAACCCTCGATAGGGCTTACACCCTATAACTCCTTAGCAGGGAGCCGCTTTCAACCACTCAGCCACCTCTCCAGGATTAGGACTGCATTATAACAAGCTATCTTCAGCAGGGTAAAGCTTTCTGGTGCTATTTCTTGTGATAATTCGTGGCAATCGATGTTTAAGGCCGCATAAAATTTCCCAAGAAATCGTTCCGATACGGTTAGCCCAGTCATCTGCGGTGATTTGATGGGATGGGGAACTACCAAGCAGCGTAACTATATCGCCCTCTGTTAGACCATGGACGTCAGACACATCCAACATCAGCTGGTCCATGGTGATAGCACCAATCTGACAAATGGACTGATCGCCAATAAGTACAGTTAGCTGATTCGACAGCTGGCGCGGGATACCATCAGCATAGCCAATTCCTACAACTGCAATCGTGATTGGATGTGGCGCTATGTATCGATGTCCATAACTGACACCAGCACCGGTCGGAATTTGCTTGATGTGAGTAATACGAGCTTTAACCTCTAATGCTGGTCGCAGATTGAGTACAGACTGCAGATGAGGAGCGGGGGACAAACCATATAGCCCCAATCCAACACGCACCATGTCGTACTGTAGGGTTTTCGCATCAGCTAGTGTAGCGGCTGTATTGGCTAAGTGGAGGTGAGCAGGCAACTGATTATGCTTTTTAAGGGATGCGATCGCACCCTCAAATCGCTCATACTGGCGTCGCATTTCCGTATCATCAGCATCATCTGCCGTTGCAAAATGCGAATAGAGATGGGTTATCTCCAAAGCAGGCAACCGGTTTACAAACTCTACAAACTCCAATGCGCGCTGCCAGTCAAAGCCTAAGCGAGACATCCCCGTATCTAACTTGATATGCACTGACAGAGGTAAACACGCATCACTCAACGCCTCAGCAAACACAAGTGCCTGCTTGGGAGTAACAATTGTTGGCTGCAGCTGCCAACGGGCCAAAGCACGTACTTCTTCAATATCGTGTAGGGCCCCCATCACCAAAACAGGGACATTCAGCCCAGCTTGCCGTAGTTCGATTCCTTCTGGCACAGTTGCAACACCTAGCCAAGTTGCTCCTGCCGCTAGAGCGGTTCGCGCAACTGCAACGGCACCATGGCCATAGGCATCAGCTTTGACTACCGCCATCAAATCGGTAGTTGGTTGTAGCAGCTGTCGAAACTCACGCACATTGTGGTGAATGGCATCCAGGTTAACTTCTACCCAAGCTCGCGAACATCGCATAGCTGATACGCTGGGCGTATCATTCCACTTAAGCATTTTTTGCACTTCCTCACTAAAAGCACCACACTACGGCCGCAGTATTGCAAGAAACCAAGCATTTCAGCGACCTGTGTTAGTATCAAATCACAACCTTTAGATGAACCTCAATGAGCAAGGTTCTGGTCTTAAATGCTTCCTATGAGCCCTTGAATATCACCAGCTGGCGACGAGCCATCGTGTTGATTATTAAGGGTAAAGCTGAAACTGTGGAACACAATGGCAGAGTGGTATACGCTAATTTTCCTCTGCCCACAGTTATTCGTCTGCGTCACTACGTTCGCATACCGTACAAGGAAATTCCCCTTACCCGCCGCAATCTCCTTTATCGCGACAATCATACCTGTCAGTACTGCGGCTATGCAGGTGATGGTCTTACCCTAGATCATGTTATCCCGCGCTCACGGGGCGGTAAGGAAGTCTGGGAAAATATGGTGTCAGCCTGTGTACGTTGCAACGTCAAAAAAGGTAATCGTACGCCTAAAGAAGCTAGAATGCCGTTGCGGATTACGCCTCGGAAGCCCCATAGCAGTCTTTACTTTGAAATTGCCCGCCACACACGTGGAGATGCCCATAAGGAATGGCGTAAGTATGTAATTGGCTTGACCGGTTAGTGCTCTTTTATTTATTCAAGTCATATATTCCGCTTTCCTTCAAACCTTAATCATTTCTGCGCATGGCATCTCAAGACACATTGCTCCAATCTTCTAATCGGACAGCTTATAGGCCTAACATGGATTTGAGCGATGGGCCTGCAGCCTCACTACGTCATCTGCTGGTTACTCATGCTGGCAGTCGACAGCTGGTTTTGATTCAAGACTTTCCAGATCCCGATGCCCTATCGTCAGCCTGGGCTTATCGATTAATTGCAGCAACCTACGATGTAGACTGCGACATTTTTTATTCGGGCACACTCAGTCATCAAGAAAATATTGCTTTAGTTAGGCTCACAAATTTACCAGCTAAGCGATGGCCTAACAAAAAACAACCCGATTTATCGCAATATGCAGGCTACGTGCTGGTGGATACCCAAGGCACAACCAGTCAACTGCTAGATCAGGTTAATGCCGCTGGCGTGCCATTGCTAGTTGTCATTGACCACCATACATTGCAGGGGAAACCCGAAGCAGAATTTGCCGATATCCGCCCAGATGCTCGAGCGACTGCAACCATTCTGACCCAGTATCTTCAGGCGGGCCTTTTAGACCTTGAGCGTAGCAACAGCAAGCACGTCAAGTGCGCTACAGCTTTGATGCATGGATTAAGATCAGACACAGGTCAGCTGATGCAGGCGGCAGAGGCTGACTTTATGGCAGCCGCCTATCTCAGCCAATATTGCGATGCCCAATTATTGAGTGCCATTTTGCAAGCATCTCGCTCTAAGCGGGCGATGGATGTGATTGAGCGATCATTACGTAATCGCAATATTCAAAACAGCGTCTCAATTGCAGGTGTGGGCTATCTGCGCTACGAAGACCGCGATGCAATTCCCCAAGCCACTGACTTTCTTTTAACCGAAGAAGATGTCCATACATCGGTGGTGTATGGCATTGTCCACGATGAAGATGATGAACGTGAAGTGGTAATTGGCTCTTTACGAACCAGTAAAATTACGCTGGACCCTGATGAATTTATTAAAGAAGCCTTTGGTCAAGATGATCAGGGCCGCTTTTTTGGCGGGGGCCGCTCTATGGCAGGCGGGTTTGAGGTACCTGTGGGCTTTTTATCTGGTTTTTATGAGAATGGAGACTACAACCGTCTCAAATGGGAAGTGTTTGATGTACAGATTAAACAGAAGCTACTGAAATTGATTAACCCCAAGGATGGAGTTATCAATACCGATTAGTAAGGTTTATTGACTACTTGAGGAGATTAGGTAGTGAGTAGTCGCAAGGGCTCGGCAAGCAGCATCACAGACCTCACTGCAAAACCGCAGACACACGTTTACTTTATCCGCCATGGTATAGCGGCTGAGCGAGGCACCTATAGTGATGACAACCAGCGACCGTTAGTTGAGAAGGGTATTCGTAAAACTGAGAAAGTTGCCCAGCGGTTAGTAGAGCTGGGACTATACTTTGATACGTTGCTCACCAGCCCGCTAGTTCGCGCTATTCAAACTGCTGAGATTCTGTGCCAGGCAAACCTTTCAGAAACCTACCAGATCTTTGAACCGTTAGCGCCTGATGGTCAATTACAGGAATGGTTAACCTGGCTAGGGCAGTGGCAATCAAGAACACCTGCAAGTCTTGCACTTATAGGACATGAACCAGACCTAAGCCAATGGGCCGAGCAACTAGTGCAAGGTAATGTTGACAATCGCTGGGTCTTAAAAAAAGCGGGAATTATTGGAGTAACGGTACCGAAAGCAGCTAGGGCAGTTGGTTACAGCCATCTGTTTTGGCTCGCACCCCCTCGTTTGCTGTTGTAGGCCATGAGCGTTTTTTTATGGAAACGCTTGCTAGCATTGATGGAACATACCGGAATAGCTCACTTCTCGATATCCTTAAAGAATAAAGAGAACAGCGGTAGGACGATTAACGATGACCCTATGCGAATATCGCCCTGGTTTAGAGGGAATTCCCGCCACAGAGTCAAGTATCAGCTATGTAGATGGTCAGAAAGGGATTTTAGAATACCGAGGCATTCGTATTGAAGAGCTGGCCCAAAAAAGTACCTTCTTGGAAACAGCTTATCTACTCATTTGGGGTGGGCTACCCACTAAACAAGAGCTCGACGCATTTAAGGACGAAATTCAACATCATCGTCGGCTAAAGTATCGCATCCGCGACATGATGAAGTGCTTTCCCGAAAGTGGTCACCCGATGGATGCTCTGCAGGCATGTGCAGCCGCTTTGGGATTATTTTATTCGCGCCGGGCTTTAGAAGACCCTGCTTATATTCAAGCTGCGGTTGTTCGTCTTTTGGCCAAAATTCCTACGATGGTGGCCGCCTTTAAGTTAATTCGCAAGGGAAATGACCCTGTACAGCCTCGAGATGATCTCGACTATGCGACAAATTTCTTGTATATGCTCAATGAGGAAGTACCAGACCCCTTAGCAGCCCGTATTTTTGATGTATGCCTGACGTTGCACGCAGAGCACACCATTAATGCCTCTACGTTCTCAGCAATGGTAACGGCTTCTACTCTGACAGACCCATATGCTGTGGTGGCATCGGCAGTCGGGACTCTTGCAGGCCCTCTTCACGGGGGCGCCAATGAAGAAGTCATTGCGATGCTTCAGGAAATTGGCTCAGTTGATAATGTCCGACCCTACGTGGATGACCGTATTGCTCGTAAGGCTAAAATTATGGGCTTTGGTCATCGGGTGTATAAGGTTAAAGACCCCAGGGCCGTCATTTTACAGGGCCTGGTTGAACAACTCTTTGATAAGTTTGGCCAGGATGAGTATTATGCGATCGCACTAGAACTTGAAACAGCCGTTACTGAACGCCTAGGAACAAAGGGAGTGTATCCCAATGTCGACTTTTATTCTGGACTGGTGTATCGAAAGCTTGGTATTCCAACAGATTTGTTTACCCCGATATTTGCGATCGCCCGTGTCGCCGGTTGGCTAGCCCATTGGAAAGAACAATTAGCTGAGAATCGAATTTTTCGCCCGACGCAAATATATACTGGCCCCCATGACCAAGCCTATAAAAATGTGTCAGAACGCTTACACCTTTGGGATAAAAACACTCAACCCTCACCGGTTGCTCATAATGGCTCCGTGTAAATCCGGATTTCCTGCTTGTGATGGGCATCACCCCTCTTGTCAATACTGATAAATCAAACGAGACTGATATCAGTGACGATTTTCAGGAACTCCAGCCCCTCTTGATGCATATCAAGGGGGGTTTTCGTATGGTTAACTTTTCATGTCTTCTGTTTCATCTATAACCATAAGTAGTAATTCCTATTGGTTCTCCAACAGCAATTTCGCCTTTGAAGACATATTAAGCGTTAGAATCATTAGGGAAATCGGCCTTTTAGCTTTCCGCTCCACCTATAGATGCTGGGTATATGAGTTCTGGAATTGACCTGCAAGAGAGCTTTATACAAATACTTATCTCACTGGGGTTATCCCCAGCCGTGGCTAAATTAGTTTGGATGCCACTCCCAATGTTACTCATACTGATAGCTGCCACCATCAGTATTTTTATTGCCGTTTGGCTAGAGAGAAAAGTTTCAGCTGCGGCCCAGCAACGTATTGGCCCCGAATATATCGGCCCTCTAGGTGCACTCCAAGCCACTGCTGACGGTATCAAACTAATTTTTAAGGAAGATATTAACCCAGCCAAGGCAGACTCAATACTCTTTACCTTAGGTCCTGCACTGGTTGTTATTCCTGTCTTCATATCCTATCTGGTTGTACCTTTTGGCCAGAATATGGTGATAACAGACTTGGGTATAGGCATTTTTTTATGGATTGCTTTATCAAGTATTACCCCTATCGGGTTCTTGATGTCTGGGTACTCCTCAAACAACAAATATTCTCTGCTGGGTGGTCTGCGAGCGACTGCACAGTCTATTAGCTACGAAATTCCTCTGGCACTTGCTGTATTAGCTGTTGTGATGATGTCCAACAGTCTAAGCACCGTGGATATTGTTAATCAGCAAGCAGGATACGGCATCTTAAGCTGGAACATCTGGCGTCAGCCTGTTGGGTTTATCCTTTTCTGGATTGCCGCCTTAGCAGAATGTGAACGCCTGCCTTTTGACTTACCCGAAGCAGAAGAAGAGATTGTAGCGGGTTACCAGACCGAATACGGTGGTATGAAGTTCGGCCTCTTTTATGTAGGCTCTTATGTCAACCTGGTTCTCTCAGCCATGTTGGTATCGGTGCTTTATTTGGGTGGGTGGAGTTTTCCTGTCCCGGTTGAAGTGCTCGCTGGAACTCTAGGCATTAGCGAAACGACTCCTTGGCTACAGGTTATAACCGCAGCCTTAGGGATCATGATGACCCTGATTAAAGCTTATTTCCTAGTATTTCTCGCTGTACTGCTGCGATGGACTGTACCTCGTGTACGCATCGATCAGCTTCTTGACTTAGGCTGGAAATTTTTATTGCCAGTTGCTCTAGTAAACCTGCTGTTAACAGCAGCACTTAAGCTTGCATTTCCATTTGCGTTTGGAGGGTAAAACAATGCTCAACTTTCTAAAGCAGGTTGGCGACTACGCCAAAGAAACCGTCCAAGCTGCCAAATATATCGGTCAAGGGCTGTCGGTCACCTTTGATCACATGAAGCGTCGCCCGGTGACGATCCAGTATCCTTATGAAAAGCTGATTCCGTCTGAGCGCTATCGCGGTCGTATTCACTTTGAATTTGATAAGTGTATTTCCTGCGAAGTCTGTGTTCGGGTTTGTCCGATTAACTTACCGGTTGTTGACTGGACCTTTGATAAAGCAACCAAGAAGAAAACATTAGACCACTACAGTATTGACTTTGGTGTTTGTATTTTTTGCGGTAACTGTGTGGAGTACTGCCCTACCAACTGTCTCTCCATGACCGAAGAATATGAGTTAGCCGCCTATGACCGGCATGAACTCAACTACGATAGTGTTGCACTGGGTCGTTTGCCTTACAAGGTGACTGATGACCCAATGGTGACCCCAATGAGAGAGCTGGCCTACCTCCCCAAAGGTGTTGTGGACCCTCACGATCTACCCGAAGGATCTCGCCGTGCTGGTAAACTACCTCAAGAGATCTTGGCAGAGATAGAAGCGTCTAAACCAGCTAAGACTGAACAAGCTAGTGATTAATTATTATTCAGTCTGGACGCCCAACGATAGACCAAGCCATCGTAGCCCCATAATATTGGAGAAGCAGTGAACTTAGCGGAAGGTGTACAACTTGTTTCCACAGGCATTCTTGGTGTCTTGATGTTAGGGGCAGCCCTGGGTGTAGTGCTGCTCTCCAATATTGTTTACTCAGCATTTTTGCTGGCGATGGTGTTCGTTAGCATCTCAGGCCTATACATTCTGCTAAATGCAGGATTTGTAGCCGCCGCTCAAGTCTTGGTCTATGTAGGGGCCGTCAACATTTTGATCTTGTTCGGCATCATGCTGGTGAACAAGCGGGAAGATTTTCAGCCAATTTCCAACGCCTGGATAGGCAAGGCCGCCACAGGCGCTGTCTGTGTTGGGCTGTTTACTCTGCTAAGTTCTATGGTCATGGCCACTTCTTGGCAGCTATCGACAGAGGCACCTGCTGGTGAGGCCGCTATTGAAATTATTGGCCTGCATTTCTTTAGTGACTTTCTACTGCCGTTTGAGCTTGTCTCTGTATTGCTGTTGATGACCCTTGTAGGTGCTATCATTCTGGCCCGTCGTGAGTACATACCAGACTACGAGCCTGCGGATGAGCAGAAAGTTCTTACGTTGCGTGAGCGTCCCCGTGAGCTAGTTGCTGCTGGTAGCGACTCTCAGGACAGCTAACCCTATATCAAGGTATCTAGAAGAGGAAACCGTGTAAACAATGCAACTAGAGTATTTTCTGATTCTTGCTGCAGCACTTTTTTGCGTAGGCATCTATGGTCTTGTTACTAGCCGAAACGTTATTCGGGTATTAATGTCAATTGAGCTAATGCTCAATGCGGTCAATCTAAATTTGATGGCATTTTCAAACTATCTAGATCCTGCTGAAATCAAGGGTCAGGTATTTGCAGTCTTTGTTATTACTATCGCCGCTGCTGAAGCTGCTGTGGGTCTGGCAATCGTGCTGTCAATCTACCGAAATCGCGACACGGTAGATATGGAGCAGTTTAATTTGCTGAAGTGGTAAAGCTAACAGTCTAAATCGCATTAAAAGATCGCCCAAACGTTAGCGTTTGGGCGATCTTTTAATGGTCTGCTGATTAAACTATTCTGGCCAGCCGCTCTCAGATTGAGCTTTTACATAAGCTGCAACATCAGTAATATCTTTATCTCTTATCCGACCTTGAAACGCAGGCATGGCTCCTCTGCCGTTGGCAACCTGATATGCGATCGCGTCTACATTATGCTCAAGGCGATAGTTAAACAAATACTGCTCCAGGGCCTCTTGCTTGAGCGTTTGGGACGACACAATAGCGTTGTTGCCGCCTGCATGGCATGTAGCACAGTTCTTGGCAAACACTTTCTCCCCGGCAGCCACATCACCGACATAGGCATCATCTGCATAGGCAGGCATTATCAGCATTACACTGGCAACGATCGCCAGGATTGCAGTCAAAATTGCTCTCATTCTGATTATGTCTCTCAACAAATTAGACTGTCTTGGTCAAAGACCAGCGTATTACCACTATAGAAAGGGTTTTAATCATGTTTGAAGAGACAGCTGAAGATCTTACGGTTTTGTAATGTCTACAGAATGAGAGCAATGTAATGCATAGTGTAAAGCAGCCGTTTCTAGAGAATTCTGACAATTTCGACTGATCTGGTTATTCTGCTTGCAAAATCCCCACTAAAATCTGCATTAATTGAGATAGGTCAGTCAGCACCCTATATAACATTGTGTCCTGCGTAATCCTTTGCTCATGTCTTGCAAAGCTGCCAAACTGCCAAATATCTCCTGTTGTGATCGCCCCATATAAAATCGGATCGTTGAGTTCGACCCACTGATCGAGAGCAATTAACTCGGTCGCCAGCTGAGTATTGACAATTGCTTGAGTAATATCGGCAATCTCCAGTAAAACTGGCGCAATCAATACTTCTCGGCGAGCCGCTTCACTGGTCAATCGCACCCGCTGCCGACGGTTTTCTAACCGTGTCTTAGGAACACGATGGCTAGTCATTAGTTTTGGCCTCAACGTTTTAGTAGGTAAGGTTGAGAGCGATGTTTTAATCTATGGAAGACAAAAAATCTATGCGCTGAAATACTTAGCAACAGGATGATAGGTGATGATTGCTGTGGTTGACTCTTCAGGATAAAGCTGTTCGCTTTCATCCATGGTCATGCCGATGCGGTCAACCCCCAAAATCTCTAGCTGCTTAGCCTGGTCAGCCACATTAGGACATGCTGGATAACCAAAGCTATAGCGGCCACCTTGATAGCGTTGGGCTAACATATCGCGGATAGTATCAGGCTCCTGATCACCGTAGCCAAGCTCTTTGCGAATGACAGCATGGCACCATTCCGCCATGGCCTCGGCCACCTGCACTGCTAGACCATGGAAATAGAGATAGTCTGTATATTTATCTTCCGCAAATAGCTGGCGAGCATAATCTGCTGAAATTTGCCCCACAGTCACCGCCTGCATAGGAAAAACGTCAAACTGGTTCTGTTCTTTAGGTAAAAAGAAGTCAGCAATGCACAAACGACGCATTGATCTCTGACGAGGAAACTCCCAAGTAAAGAGTGGCTCTGCATCGTTAGGAGTCAGCCCTTGATCAACGACAGCAGAATCGTAAACATGCACAGAGTTACCCTCGGCAGTGCAGGGGAAGTAACCATAGATCAGCTGAGGATGCAGCAGGTTTTCCGCTTTAATTTTTTGCTTCCACTCAGCCAGAATAGGATGCACTTTTTCAGCGAGGAACATATCGTATTCTTCGCGCGTTTGATTTTTAGGCTTACGAAACTGCCATTGCCCTACAAACAATGCCTGTAAATCGAGGTGCCAGTAAAGTTCATCAATATCAAAGTCCTTAGGGGTAAGGACTTTTGTACCCCAAAATGGAGGTATGGGACGAGAGATATCGATATCAACTGCCTCAGAGCGGTTGGTATCAATCACTTTAGGCTCTTTCTTTTTCTCTTCCTTAGCAGCTCCACCATTTAAATCGGCTTCTGCTTGCTCAATTGCCTTTCGACCTTTCCGATTATAGTGAGCATACTCACCGACAAAGCCTGCGTTATCTTGCCAGCTATTTTCTTTTTTGGCAGGCATTAGGCGCTCCATAAAAGTAAGGTCAGCAAAGGCGTCTTTACCGTAGATTACCTGGCCATCATAGGTGTCTTGACAGTCTCCATAGACAAATTTAGGTGTCAATGCAGCACCACCTAAAATCACAGGCACAGAAATACCCTTTTCATTAAATACCGCCAGATTCTCTTTCATAAAGGCTGTGGATTTTACCAGCAACCCGCTCATAGCGATACAGTCTGGCTGATGCTCTTCGTAGGCAGAGACAATGGCATCAATAGTTTGTTTAATGCCTAAATTGATTACCTTATAGCCATTGTTGGTCAAGATAATATCTACCAGGTTTTTGCCGATATCGTGTACATCGCCTCTAACGGTGGCAATGAGAAACTTTCCCTTACCACTGTCGTCTTGGCCCTCTTCTTTTTCCATCAGAGGTTCTAGAAATGCGACCGCTGATTTCATTGTCTGGGCTGATTGCAGAACAAATGGCAGCTGCATTTGACCAGAGCCAAACAGTTCACCCACAACTTTCATGCCGTCGAGCAAGAAGGTGTTAATAATTCGTAGTGGCTCATAGGGAGTATCTAGAGCAACTTTTAAGGCATCTTCTAGACCGATACGTTCACCATCAATAATGTGTTGTTTTAAGCGCTCTTCAATGGGTAGGTCAGCCAGCGATACAGACGAACGAGCATCTTTAGTAGTGACCCCTTCAAATAGGGTTGTTAGCTTTCCCAGGGGATCGTAGGTGCAAATATCACCATCGAATTGTCGATTGTCATAGATCAGATCTTTGCAAACTTTCTGGTGATCTGGGTCAATTTTAATCAAAGGCAGAATCTTTGCAGCCGAGACAATGGCACCATCCATACCCACCTGCATCGCCTCATGCAAAAACATTGAGTTTAAGGTGATCCGAGCTGCCGGACTCAGACCAAAGGAGACATTAGAGACCCCCAGCATAAAGTGAACGCCAGGCAGCGCCTCTTTAATTTGCTTGATCGCATCAATGGTCGCTGTAGCATTCTCTCGGTCCTCTTCAATTCCTGTAGAAATGGGCAGTGCCAGGGTATCAAAGAACAACTCATGGGGCGGCAAGCCGTATTTGAGGGCATCGCGGTAAGCACGCTGAGCAATTTGAAGCTTCTTCTCAGCAGTGCGGGCCATGCCGTCTTCGTCAATACAGCCAACGACGACACCAGTACCATAGGTCTTGGCTAATTCTAGAACTTTGAAAAATCTCTCGTCACCATCTTCGTAGTTGGTGGAGTTGAGAATGCACTTACCTCCGGCAACTTTGAGACCTGCTTCCATTTTGGTCCACTCGGTGGAGTCAAGCATGAGGGGCAAGGTGATATTAGTGACAAGACGAGACACAATCTCATGCATGTCGGCTTCACCGTTGCGGCCAACGTAGTCTACATTGACATCGAGAATATGGGCACCTTCTTTGACCTGGCGTTTTGCGATCGCAATCAATCCATCCCAATCATCCTCATTTAGCAGCTCTCGCACCTTACGCGAACCGCTGGCATTTAGCCTCTCTCCTACAATTAAGAACGAATTATCCTGCTCATAGGGCTGTGCTCCATAGATCGAAGCCGCCGCAGGCATATAGTTCAACGCTGGCCGAACAGTCGCCTTTTTATCGTTATTTTTCTCAAGGGAAGCAGCAGATGTGATTGCTCCATTTAAGTAGGCCGACAATCGAATTTCGCGCTCCTTAGGAGACAGTTTCTGAGAAATCTCCGCTAGTGCCGCAATATGGTCGGGGCGTGTGCCACAGCAGCCACCAATCACCTGCACACCCAAATCTTCTACAAACCGATGCAGCGCCATTCGCAGTTCCATCGGCGTCAGCTTATAGTGCGCGTGCCCGCCAATATTCTCTGGTAAACCTGCATTTGGCACACAGGAAACAACAAAGGGAGACGTCTCTGATAAATACTTGATGTGCTCTGTCATCAGGTCAGGCCCTGTTGCACAGTTAAGACCTAAAATATCGATGGGGTAGGGCTCTAAAATACTGACTACTGCCGTAATATCAGAGCCAACCAGCATTGTTCCAGTGGTCTCCATCGTGACTGATACCATCAGCGGCAGTCGGTTACCTTTCTTGTCAAATACGACTTCGATTGCATTCAATGCGGCCTTAATTTGCAACACGTCTTGACAGGTCTCAACGATAAATAGATCTATGCCCCCGTCATAGAGGCCCTCTGCCTGGACCGTAAATGCTTCAAGTAGCTCATCATAGGAAATGTGGCCCAATGTGGGTAGCTTGGTTCCTGGCCCGATGGAACCGGCTACAAAGCGAGGTTTCTCAGGTGTCGAAAATTCAGCTGTACAGCCCTTGGCCACCTCTGCAGCTACTTTATTTAGCTCATAGGCTTTGTCTTGCAATCCATACTCCGCCAAGACAAAGGTGCTGCCCCCAAAAGTATCGGTTTCAATAACATCCGCACCCGCTGCCAAGAAATCGCGATGAACTATAGCGACGGCCTCAGGCTTAGTGACGACCAAATATTCATTACAGCCCTCATACTCTAAGCCACCAAAATCGTCGGCGGTCAGTTCCTGGACCTGCAAATTGGTTCCCATGGCCCCATCAAACACAATTACAGGGCGTTGGGGACTATGCAGACGTTCAAGGAAAGCACTGTTCATAGATGTTAAAGCGGCTTAACGAAGCGAAAACTATACCTATTATTATCGACCTTCTTGATAAATAGATTGGCAGGATACTGCTGATATATGAAAGCTATCGATAATTTCTGTGGCTGCGGCTGCATTTATTGCATCTGTCAGGTTAGTTAAGACAATCGATATCCCTGAAAGCCCCAAATTACAACAGCTAACCTGACTCACAATCGACGAATGCATCCGTCGATTGCTCTAGCACGGGAAAAAAGCCAGGCAGATTGATGATTCGCTACAGTAGAGACCACAGTAATCTGGTGCATTGGTTATGACACTATCGATTGACAGACAGAGCACAGGACTCAGCCCCAACGTGTTGCGAGGCGTCCATCACATTGCACTGAATGTCAAAGATATGACTGCATCACGCCATTTTTATGGCTCGATCTTGGGTCTCCATGAACTCACAGGTAACGAAGTCCCTGAGACACTGGTTGAGCTCGTTTCCCAGGGAAAAGTTGCCAATTTTCGTCTACCGGATGGCACCATCTTGGATCTCTTTGGCGAGCCCGATTTAAACCCTCCCAATCTTGATCCAACTCAGCAATTTACTCGGGCTAATCATATGGCTTTTGATATTGCCCCTGAGCAGTTTGAGCCGGCTGTTGAAACGCTTAAACAAAATCGGGTGGCTATCGATCATGGCCCTGTAAGCAGACTCACCGGGCGCGGCATCTATTTTTATGACCCAGATGGTTTTTTATTAGAAATTCGGTGCGATCCTCAATAGGGTCTAGCCTAACTAGATTTCAAACTGTCGGGCAGTGCCCAGGCTAAGGCCAAGGCTCGAATCGCCATAAACCCCACCATCGCCAGCCATAAAAGATTAGGACTCATGCGTGCATAGGCAATTAACGCTATGGGAATAAATCCGATGCTGGTGGCTAAAATTGTAGAATTGCGCAGAGTGATGCTAGACGTTAGACCCAGAAAATAGCCGTCTAGCATAAAGGCAATGGCACCAAAACATAACATGGGCAGTAGCCAGAAAACATACTGGTTGAGTTGAGTTAATACCGTTTGGTGATCGGTGAGCAGACCAAATAGCTGGTTAGTAAATGTGATCAGTGCGATCGCAACCCCCATTCCCAGACCGACACTTATCCCACTGCCGAAGCGGACCAAAAGACGTAATTCAGACCGTTTTCCCTGACCGTAAAATTTGCCAGTGTAGGCTTCAGTGGCAAACGCAATCCCATCTAAAAAGTAGGTGACCAGCGTCAGCGACTGAAGCATCAGCGCATTGACAGCTAGCGTATCTGTGCCGATCACCCCGCTGAGATTGGTAAACGACGCAAAACTCAAAAGCAATGCCCAGGTGCGCACCATCAGATCGCGATTTAAGCGAAATAGCGCGGCAAGGGTTCGACGGCTCCATATCGTTAGACGCTGTTGCCAAATCTGACCCCAAGGCAACGACCTCGATAGCAGTGTTACCCCTACTAACATCATGGCGTACTGGCTCAAGGCAGTGGCTAGGCCAGCGCCGTAGCTCTCCCAGCCAAGCTGCACAATCATCCAATAATCAAGCAAAATATTGGCCCCATTACCGACCAAGGCCAACGCTAAGACTCGTCGTCCGTACCCCATTCCCAAAAACCAGCCCATCAGCACATAGTTCATCAGCACTGCGGGTGCACCCCAAATGCGACCTTGATAAAAGGCCACACCGGCATCCATCACGTCGGCATCGGCCTGCAAAACCGAAAACCCTATCATCCGAATCGGTGTCTGCAAAACCAAAACAATCAGCCCAAACGAGAGAGCAATCGTTATCCCCCGCAGACCGACTCGCCATTGCTCAGCGCGATCACCTCGCCCTGCAGCTTGTGCCATTAGGCCACTGGTGCCCATGCGTAAAAAGCTAAAGCTCCAGTAGATCACGTTGAACAGCACGGTTGCCAACGTCACCCCTGCCAAATGATGAATATCGGCCAGGTGCCCCAGAAACGCAGTGTCAATTAACCCTGCTAAAGGGACCATCAAGTTAGATGCAATATTTGCGATCGCAAGCTTGCTAAAATCCCCTAACCAAGACGGTTTCATAAAAATTAGATCCCCCTTTGCATATCAATATCAATTGGTCAAATAGCAACTCTAGACCTGACTCTGGGTAAATTTAAGTAAACGCACGCAGATACGGGTTAAGAGGAATAATTATGAACCGATTTGCTCTGATCTTTCTGAGCACAGTAGCTTGCCTGGGCAACATTACGTCCTCCGGTATGGCCCAAGTCGTCAGTACTACTGAAAACGAAGAATTTGACCAAGAAGGCGTCATTTTTCTAGAGTCGGATGCTGAAGCAGAAACTCCCGCTGAAGCACAGCCAGGATTGCCCGTTTTACCAGAGGACAATAATCTGCCAGAAGACAGTCTGCCAAACGAGGAACCGGCCCAGAGTGAGCCAGCAGAGGGTGCTGAGGTACCTGCAGAAGAGCCTGAAAGCTATGTTGAGCGCTTTGAGGAAGGCTTAGAAGAATATCGAGACGGTAATAATGAAGCCGCTATTGAAGAATTCAACGCAGCTATCAATCTAAATCCTGACTATGCCCCTGCCCATCTATTTCGCGGCGCGGCCTTTGACCGCTTAGGAAACACAGATGCAGCGTTAAGTAACTATAACCGGGCCATAGAGCTTAATCCTAACTATGGCGCAGCCCATCTTAATCGAGGCATTCTTTACTACGACTTAGGCGAAACTAGCTTAGCTACTCAAGATTTTGACCGTGCGATCGCAATTGCACCTGACTCAGCAACAGCCTACATCTATCGTGGTCTGATCTCGTCTGAGCAAGGTAACCAGCAAGCGGCTTTAGAATATTTGAACGACGCAGTTGCGTTAGATCCTAATAATGCATCAGCCTACTTCCACCGAGGCTTAGTATTCAAATCATTGAATAGTCCCCAAAGTGCCATCAGTGACTTTACACAGGCCATTGATATAGAAGGCGACTATGCCGCTGCCTTTTTGAATCGTGGTGTAGCGTACTATAGCGTCGGTGAAACAAACAATGCACTTCGGGACTTTAATCGAGCGGTCGACCTGGATGAAAACAACGTAGAAAGTTACTACAACCGCAGTTTTGCCTTAATCTCTCAAGATCGTCCCCGTGCGGCTGTCGACGACCTAAACCAGGTTCTGACCCTAGAGCCTGGTAACGCCAAAGCATATCTCATTCGTGGTCAGGTATATGCCTCATCCGGTAATTCTTCTGCCGCGCTTAACGACTTTACACAAGTTCTAGAGTTGTCTCCAGACTCTGCTGAGGCGTACCACAACAGAGGACGTGTCTATTTGCAGATGGGTGAACAGCAGGCTGCGATCGCAGACTTCACCGACGCCCTATCCCTAGAGCCTGAGTATGCCCCCTCCTACAAAGGCCGCGGCGATGCGTTTGCAAATTTAGGTGATCGCTTTAGTGCGCTTGGCGACTACAGCACAGCAATTGATCTCAATCGTACTTACTGGAGTGCGTATTCTAGCCGTGGGCGCTTGCACTATGAATCTGGCGAGTATCAGAATGCTTACACTGATTTCTCGGCGGTGATTGCCGCTAATGTTCAAGATCCAGATGTGTTTTATTACCGTGGTATTACCAATGCTCGCCTGGGCAATCGAGGAGCCGCCACGGCTGATCTAGAGAAAGCTGGTAGCCTTTATCTGACTAACAATGAGGCAACGCGCTACCGTTTGGTGCTAGATGCATTGGACAAACTATAGGCAAATCGATGTAGGGACGTTCCATGGAAGGTCCCTACATCGATTTATCCTAGAAAGGATATTTCCAAAACATCCTATGGTTCGGCAGTTGCTTGGCGTTTTCGTTTGTCTTGGTTTACAGCTTTTTCTGCTCACCCCGCCAGCATTGGCATCAGTACATGTTTACCATGAGCGCCCTGGTCAAACCACATTGAGATCGCAACAAAGTCTACGCGATCGCAACGACCGGTCATGGCAGGCCATTTTATTTAAACGCTATCGGCCTGATGGGTTAGAGGGCATGTATCTGCGTTTGGTCGGGTTCCCTGGAATCGTTAATGTGGACCCCCAACAGCCTTTGACTATCAACACGGGAACAGCCCTACAGTGGCAGGCAACCCCTAAACTTGACCCACCCACACCCGCTTTGCCCAGCAATACTAATCAATATGACTTTGCCAATGTGCTAGCTGACCTGCAGCAGCCGATTCCATTAACCTTAGCGGTGCCGCTGCAGGGGAAAGGCCCTAGCGAAATTATTGTGCCACCCTATGCAGTTAAAGAATGGCGGGACTTGGCAGCTCAAACTATCGAATAAAAGAGCCAGCAATTGTTGTCCCCCTGTTATTCCTCACCTGCATGATAAGAACTGCGAACTAGCGGACCGGAGCGGACTTGAGAAAAGCCTAGGCTACGCGCAGTGTCACCTAACTGATCAAATTCTTCTGGAGTCCAGTAGCGTTGCACAGGCAGATGGGCTAACGATGGACGCATATATTGGCCAAGGGTGATGCGATCGCAGCCCACAGCACGCAAATCCTTCATCGCTTGCACCAGCTCATCTGCTGTCTCACCATGCCCTAGCATTAAGCCAGACTTAGTTGGAATAGAAGCATCCAGCTCTTTTACATAGCGCAGAACCTCCAAGGAGCGACGATATTTAGCCCCCCGTCGCACCGGGTCTTGTAAACGCTCTACGGTTTCCACATTGTGGTTCAAGCAAGCGGGTTTAGCCTCTACAACCGTCTTTAGCCGCTGCCGTTGCTTTTGGGCAGCATCAGAACCACCCCAAAAATCAGGTGTTAGCAACTCAATTTGAGTCTCTGGGCTAACCGAGCGAATTGCCGTCATAGTCGCCACAAACCAGCCAGCTCCGTGATCCGGCAAATCATCTCGCGCCACCGATGTCAGCACCACATACTTCAAACCCAGTAATTTGACTGATTCAGCTACTTTTTGGGGTTCTTCAGAATCTAACGGCATGGGAGCATGTCCCTTATCCACCTGGCAAAATGCACAGGCTCGGGTGCAGGTTGGCCCCATCAACAAAAATGAGGCTGTCTTATTCGCATAGCATTCACTCCGATTGGGGCACCGTCCTTCCTCACAGATCGTATGGATCTGTCGTTGTTTGATAATTTTTTGTACGGTCGACAGCTGACTAGCCCGACCAATTGGTCGCCTTAACCAATCAGGCAGCTGCACAATCTCAGGTCTATCAATACCGCTGGAACGCATTTGAGATAAACTTTCCATGACACAATTAGCTTGTCTACTATACGCCTAGCATTCGCGGCATTACGCGAGCATAGCTACGGCGGTCACCTTATAGCAACGTTCTGTAGCCTTTTTGATCCTATTTGATTCTTACAAACTAATCAGGGTCAGCCTTACCATCGTTGTCGAGCTGGGCAACATTGCTTTATACCGTTACTAGACTAAAGAACTATTAGTAGCGCTCTCTTTACACAAACTGTAGCTATCCATTATTAGGAGTCAGTCGTGGCAGCAAGTCATAAGATTTTAGTTATCGATGATAGTCGGGTTATCCGCATGCGCGTCCGGGATATGTTGCCTCAGGGTAACTTTGAGGTGATTGAGGCTGCCGACGGCGTCGAAGGGTTAGAGGCTATTCGCAATCAGCGACCCAACCTGATCATGCTCGATTTCTTGCTGCCGCGCATGAGTGGGTGGGAGGTATTTCAAGAAATTCAGGCATCCTCAGAGCTACAAAAAATTCCCCTTGTGTTGATGTCGGGTCGTCGAGAAGAGGTAACCGAAAAAATTCAAGGCCCGTTTGAGTACTTTGAATTTATTCAAAAACCCTTTGAACAAAAAGAACTAATTGAAGCGATTAAAGCTTCTATGGTGAAGGCCCGGAAAGTACGTCCAACCAGCAAGTCCGCCGCTGCACCTGCTGCCGCTGCCAGTGGTGAAAGTGCGGCTGAAATTGCCGCCTTAAAACAGCAGGTTGCCAAGCTACAAAAGGAAGTGGCAATGCTCAAAAATCAGACCGCCAAGATTTTGGCCTTTATCAAGCAGAAACTACGCTAGAGCTTCCTGTAAGGTGGGCAGTGCCCACCCTTACCCTAATGCCTGACGACCTTCCAACGCTCTGGCCAGGGTGACTTCATCGGCATATTCCAGATCGCCGCCCATAGGTAGCCCAAAGGCAATCCGCGTCACCTTGGTAAAGGGTTTAATCAGCTGCCCCACATACAGCGTTGTCGTGTCGCCTTCAATGCTGGGGCTAATGGCGAGAATTACCTCGGTGATGCCATCCTTATTGACTCGGTGCACCAGTTGGCCAATATTTAACTGCTCTGGCCCGATGCCATCCATCGGTGAAATTAGACCGCCCAGCACATGATATTTACCCTTAAATTCTCGGGTACGCTCAATGGCAATCACATCGCGAGAATCAGCTACCACACAAATAGTCTGATTATCCCGACGTGTGGAGCGACAGATATCACACACCGGATCTGCTGACAGATGAAAGCAAATGGAACACTGGCCCACCTGCTGTTTTGCATCTACTAACGCCTGGGCCAGGGCTCGTACTTCAGTTTCTGGACGCTTAAGCACATGCAAGGCCAGACGCTGAGCTGTCTTAGGCCCAACACCTGGCAGTCGCTGAAATTCCTCAATTAATTTAGCTAACGGACGGGTATAGATTGATCTGACTCCTTTTGTAGATCATGGTCCTGAGCCAGCGGCGGTACGACACTGACTAAAGATCATAGGGAAGCATAGCGTAAATCAGTTACGGCTATGCTTCGGTTGTATCAGCAACTTCTTCTGCATCAGCCACCTCTTCACTTTTACCGCGTACCGGAGGCAGCTTTTCCACCAGACCCATGGTGAATGCGACGTCCGGCAAATCCCCGGTAATGTATTTACCAGGTTCAAACACACGGCCTGGGGTAAAGCAAATCTGGCGTAGCTCCACCATCTCAGTCGCTTCAAACATTGCTCGCGATAGTCGACGTTCTAGAGCCATAGTTCCTCTTTGAATATAGGTTAGCCAAGTTTGAAAGATGCCTTTCAAGCCAAAGACTGATTAGCTGTGGCTATTCATCAATCTGCCAAAGTTCTTGGGTGTAGTCTTCGTCTAAAACCTTTTTGGGTCGCACGATAACAATAACTCGCCCCAGCAGAGGAGTGCTCGGATCTGTATCAAACCAACGCATCGAGAGCTGACCGCTACCGTCATCAACCAAAAAGTAGCTGCTGTCGTCCCATACTTGTTGCTGGCGGTCTACGAGCACTAACACTATCTCGGAAACAGTGCTGTCAGTTTGATTAGGCAAGGTATTAAAAGGCATAAGGAATGCGATCGCATCCTGCGCTGTCAGCACCACCTGCCACCCCGGTACTGGCACCCATGCCTGACCACCAGCGGACTGCACTATCCCAAATGCTCCCTCTGGTTCCATTTTAGGCACTGCCTGAAACTCAGCTGCCAACAGAGGCCACTGCCCCATCATCGGCACGACACAAGGCACATCGGTATCTGTTTCTATCCGAAATAGAGGCAAGCGAGGTGTCGGCTTAGTTTTAACTACCGCAAAATCTGTCAGCAATTTTTCGATAGCCTCACGGGCAGCTTTGCTATAAGCAAACCGTAATCCCTGGGCAATCAGTCGCGACCTTGCCTGCAGATCAGACGTCTGCCGTGCAAACCCCCAATATGAAAACGCCACCGCATCCCCTGGATGATTGGTAAACCCCTGGGGCAGGTCACTACGGTATGAAAACTCCTTTAGTGCTTTTGCCACATCGCGCACTTGCTCAGAATCTAGACCTTGGTCATAGATAAACTGCACTGCCTTAGAGCGATCATCTTTAGATAAGATACGCAACTCATAGAGCGAGTCACTGCCACGAGCAGTGTAGTGTTCCAATGCAGAGTCTGAAACGCCTCCATCCTTAATGGACTGATAGACCTGACCCGCTACGACTATCTGATTCTGCTGAATCGGCTCAAACCCAGTTTCCTCAAAAATCGCCTGAGGTGACATTCCAGACTTCTGCAGCATTTGACAAGCCGTTGCCCAGTCAACCCAGTTACCTTGTTTACGACGCAACTGCAGAATCAAAGCTTCTGTGTCTGCTGGAGATGAATTATTAGCAGGGGTGGTCATCGTAGTCGCCAGACGAAAAGTGTCTTTCGACTTTATCGCGGATAGCTAACCACAGCACAAGAGTCACTAACTTTTTTAGGCTTCAATCAGCTCTACACATCCCATATGTCTACCTAGAAAATCAATACGCCATTTTAAGAAAAAGCCCCTGATACTATTATCAGAGGCTACATGACGTCTACTCTACTGGGTTCAACGCTTAAAAATATTAGTGAAGTCTTGTTTAATAACAAGCCTGACGGAGCGGTCTGTAAAAAGTCTCTTTAATAATTTCAATGTCTTTCAACTAGGTTTGAGAGTTGATGTAGAAAGACTTTAGAGTGAACCAAGATAAGAGAGTTAAACAGGTAGATGCCTGATGGATTAATAGCAAGCAGGGAAAACATGAGAGACTTTATAGAGCGTGCTGACGGTTAGGCAATACCCAGCAAAATAGCGGGGCCAGAATTACCATCGATGAAGCAAGGCAGAGGCAGACCTGAAGACCTTCGATTTGATCAGGTGTCATGGCAAGAGGCTCCAAATTAGTGATGAGTGAACGTGTGTTTGTTCTATCTATAGAAACGTTCCTGGCTCAATCAATTCCGACGTAATTCTTGTGATCTTCTGGCTTTTTAGCTGTGCCGTTGATCACTCCAAGGAAACAGTGTGACAGGTGTCACAAAAAACGATTTGTGAATATAGCTTGGCGCCCATAGTTCAGGCCACAGGTAATCCCTTAAAGCTTTAGCGATCGCAAAACCTTGATTTAATCCCTTGACGGTAGGCTCTCGGCGGGAGATTATTAATTAGACATACGGGGCTATAGCTCAGCTGGTAGAGCACCTGCATGGCATGCAGGGGGTCAGCGGTTCGAGCCCGCTTAGCTCCATTATCGATGATGAGCCTGTTCTAGTTGCTTTGTAATGTGGTTCTAGTCTGAATCCATAGCAATTAGTTCAAGCCCTTCTGAGTCTTCATCATTATCATCATTTGCAGTGTCTTGCATGACGGCCTGCAGCAACGGGTCAGCCTGCGCACGTAGTGTATAGACACTTGGATCTATGGACATTGCTCGACGTAAATGCTCAAGGGCCCACATATCTTTCCCCAAACGGGCATAGCATCGAGCCTGATTGAAAAATGCAAACGGCTGGTCAGGCTCAATTGCGAGGGATTTGTTGTAGGCCTCAATAGCTCGGTTGAAATCGCCCATCTTTTGTAGAGCCCATCCCATCGCTAGCCAAGCCTGATAGTTGTAGGCCTGCTGTTTTAGGGAGTTTGTAAAACTTTCCTCGGCCGCCGCCAGCTGTTCAAGTTCCAGCAGCACCAATCCTCGCAGATGCCAAAACCGTGATTCACCAGGCTCAATCGTGAGCGCTGTTTCAATACTGACAAGCGCATCTTCTAGAGACCCTTGTGCTTTTAAGGCGGCTGCATGATAGCTCCAAACACTGCCATCATGAGGGTCTATATGAATTGAATGGTTTAGCGCTCTCAAGGCGTCTTGAGGCTTTTGTACCTGTAGCAGTGTACGGCCTAAAACCGACCACACTTTGCTGTCACCGTCATACAGCTCGACGGCCTTATTCAAACTCTCAATAGCCTGCTCAAGCTGCCCAAGCTGTAGAAGAGCTTTGCCGCGATAGTACCAAACCTTATAAAAATCGGGTCTCAACTGAATTGCTTGCTCATAACTTACAACCGCTTCGCCATAGAGAGCGCGTCGATGTAGATTTTTGCTCTTGCGATACTGGGCCTTAAAGTAAAACGGAGCCTGCTTCAGCGCGTGGTCATAGCATGTAGCCGCCTTATCAAGCGCATTTAGTTTTTCAAGGACAGCACCGTAGTTACACCATACGCGATGCTCTGTGGCATTCAGAGCAAGAGTATGACAATAGCTTTCAGCGGCAGCAGCATATTGCCCAATGCTAGCCAATAAATAGCTGCGATAGTTCCAAGCCTGATAATGCTGAGGATAGCGTTGAATGACGCGATCGCAAATTTTGATTTCTAGCCTGTAGCGATTGTCGTGCTCATCAGCTTGGCGACCATCACCGGCAATATCAATAACCTGACCACTCATCATAAGTATCTATGTATTTATACGGCAGAAGCGCATACGGTACTATTTATTACCTAGCTATACAAATCTCATGGATAGAGGCCGGAAACGGCGCTGGGATTGATAATAATCACATCAAAGGAAAATAAAGATATGTGCTGGCTTGAAGAATACATTTCCTATGTATATATCAACACATAAATATGTGTATATCGACACGCAGGTTAAGAGTCCCCACTTTGATTGACCATACCGACATAATTCAATATTTAGTTGACTAAACGGTCGGGTCCGTATCCCGCAACGATGAAACCCCAGAGTTCATCAAAGTTTTATAGAAAGATTTACAAGACCATCACAATTGATCCCCATTACATAATTATCGTTTGGGCATGCGGGTAAATTTTTTGATTGCTAAATTACGGATCAAACGCACGACTTATCGGACCTGTGGAAAAGGTAATTAGGCTGTGGAAAACTCTGTGGAAAACGTGTGGAAAGTTCTGCAAAGAGTTAAAAGCATGCAAGTACCCTTTGTAATTTATAACTAAGAGATTAGATAGTTTAGATAGCCGAAAGTACTCAAGTCACTGGAATGTAATAATTTCAGTCATCTTTATATTTCAATAAAAGTCTATCTATTTTGGACTTTAAGTGGTAGCAGAGTTATCCACAGGTCCGGACAGAGCACACCTAAAAATGTGACTTATCCCCCGTAAATTTGCCGAAAAAGACCACGACGATTTGATCCCCCCACTACTAACTGATGCAATAGGGTGTAGTGCCACTCATATAAAAAACTTTCCCCATGGGCTGCAATATTTCTGAGGCGGCTAATTTGATCCAAACTTGCTGCTGATTGTTTACCTTTTTGACCAAAGCAAGCTGCCATGGGGTGCTCCCATTGCTCAAAAAATTCAGCCAGCAGAGTGCGATCTCGTTTATTTAGGCTGTTGGAATGCCTAAAACTACGGTAGAGCTGCTTTTCAGGCACCTCTTGCTGCTGGGTTAGAGCCTCACGCTTTAGGGTCAGCCATTGATCTGCCAGCAGTGGCGGCATCATACCCAGCGTGTATCTCTGATGCGGACCTAAGGCAACACCCGCAATTTCTGACAGACCTTCTAGCCTCACAAAGTCGTAGAGGTCTGTGAAAAACGGCTGCATCACCTCGCGCTCCACGGCAAAACTTAAGCGAATACCGGCTTCTGAATAGTCGGCAATGTCCGGATCGGCTCCCTCAGACTGGAGCATGTGGTGATTACGATATGCGGCACAAAAATCTTTTTGAGATTCTGATTGAATACAAAACCAAACGCTGTCGCCCAGAGCTTTGCGCACCTCTTGTTTGATTTTCTCTGGGTCGGGCGGCGGCACAGTAGTACGCCGAGGGCGTTCAGTTTGTAGCTGTACGATATGGGCTTCTTGGTCTGCGATCGCAGCCTGCTTTTGTTGCAGCTCAGTCTGCAAGTCTTGATATGCCGCTTGCTTTTCCTCAGAGAGCTGAGTAATTTTACCTTCCAAAATTTGAATTTGCTGATTTAAGGTAGCAACTTGACTATCCTTCTCTTTCAACAGCTCATCTTTCTCCGCCAGCAGCTCATTTTTATGAATTAGCAAACTCGTTTTTTTCTTCAGCTCCAGCGCATTGAGGCCAGCCCGCAGCAGGTTGAAATAGTACGTATCAGACAGATCGATAACTTCAGCAGGCTCATCAGGTACGTAGAGCACACCACGACGCTGAGCCAGCTGCACTACCAGCAGCTGCCCCTCACCATTACGAACCTGAAGTTCTTGAGAATTCTCATGGTCAATGGTGCTGACATAGCGACGCTTACCGTAGAAGAATTCAGCATGAGTGGCCACTGCTGGCAGTTTATTAATCACATCTGGCTGAGTAGACGGTAGAGAATCTGCAGACGGTGCAGACTCAGCGACTTTTGGGCTATGGCCATTAACCAAAGGCAACTCCAACGATCCAGCCGGACGTTTAGGCAGTACCTCCAGCTGATCTGCCAAATTTTTGGGCGAATTTATCTGTAGGTTCGCATTGGGCGACACCCTATCGCCAAGTTGGGCCGGTTGCTCAGACCAGGGTGGAATCGAACCCGCTGTCAGATCGGGCTGGGCTAGCTTGACCCCGAGCAGTTCTAGCTCAATAGACTGTCGCCCCTGCCACTCATTTAGGCGAATTTTATACGCAATATCCACCTGGTGAGGGAGTGGATAATAGTCTGCCCAACGCCAGGCAATTGCCTTAATAGAGGTTACTTGTTGAGTCTCTGGATGTGTCTGAGCAAGGGTGAGCTTGAGATGTTTGCTGTCTTTACCAACGATCTGCTGCTCGATAACATTAACGATTGGCGTCCAAAATACCGGTTCATTGTTTTGAATACCACAGGGATGGAGAAAATCGATTTGCTCATAGAGATCTAGAGTAATGTCCGCCAGGTTAGCTTTGACATCAACGCTGACCAGCGGCTTGAGATACTCCGGCTGTAGGTGCTGACAGGCAAAATGACTTAGCCGTGCGGTTACTTGTCGCAGATTTCTAGCAGCAAATGTAAATCCTCCGGCCGCTCGATGGCCCCCATACTTACCCAACAGATCATCACAGGCCTGCAGTGCTTCAAACACATTAAATTCAGGAATCCCACGCGCTGAACCCCGAATTTCTTTTTTATCTTTATCCTCATAGGTACCGATAAAAACAGGCACCCCATAACGCTCCACCAACCGTGACGCAACAATTCCAATCACGCCATGGTGCCACTCAGGCTGTACAACTACAAGCACCCGTTCTTTTTGCAGATTTAGCTTGCCCTGAGCTTGTTGTTCTTCACACCAGGCCACTGCCTGAGTTTCAATCAGCTCACACATACGCTGTCGCAGTGTATTCGTCTCTTCACACTGCATAGCTCGCTGTAGCGCAACACCCACGTCCTCGGTTGTGAGCATATCAATAACAATCTGCGGATCGGCAATGCGACCCACCGCATTAATCCGAGGCCCCAAGCGAAAACCAATAGCTTCAGGTTTGAGCGCTTTTTTGCCCTGGTCTAACCCAGCTACCTCAATCAGCGCCTGAATCCCAGGAATACGAGACTTTGGCAACAGCTGCAGCCCCCGCCGCACCCAGCGACGATTTACCCCCACCAAAGGAGCAAGATCAGCAATGGTCCCCAGAGTAAACAACTCTAATGATGACGCGGTGAGATCCTGTGTGCGGTTGAGTGCCTGGGCAAGACAAACCGCAAGAATATAGGCCACACCCACACCAGCAACCCCGTAGTAAGGAGAACTCATCGGCAACAGTTTTGGGTTAAGAATTGCCTGAGCCGGTGGTAGTTGTTCTGGTAAGTCATGGTGGTCAGTAATAATGACCGTTATCCCTAGTTCAACAGCACGAGCAATCGGTTCATAGGCCGCAATGCCGTTGTCTACAGTCAGAATTAACCTCACCCCTTCGGCGTGAAAATCTTCTACAATACGCCGATTGATGCCATAGCCCTCTTGCATCCGGCTAGGAATGGCATAGTGAGCATCTGCACCCAGATGCCACAGGGCTCTCAATAACAGCGCGGTGCTGGTCATACCATCAGCGTCGTAGTCACCACAGATGGCGATTTTTTGACCTTGTTCGATAGCTGTCGCTAACAGATTGACACTGCGCAATAAATCAGGGAATTCATCCAAGGGCGACGGCAGCTGCTGCGTCTCTGGATCAAGATATAGCCACGCTTGTTCTGGCGTTTGTACACCTCGGTTAATCAACACTTGAGCTAGCAGAGGTGATAGCTGTGTCACCGTCGCCATCCGTTGCGCCTGCTGTACCTGAGGTGGAAAAATTTGCCACCGCTGTCGAGGAATCTTAGCAGCGGCAGATTCTTGAGTGGCGATTGACGTGGTGACGGGTTCGGTCAAGGAAGCAAGGTGGTTATGAAAAAGAAATTAGTCCTAGGTTAAGGCAAATATTAGAAATAGCAAGTTTTGGCAGTCTTGAATCAACATTGTGACAGCCTGTCGATGTCTTTTGTCGCTTGGGAAAGGTCCAGGGATGGGTCTCCAAGAATTTCTGAGGTGAGT
>JBHJIV010000009.1:0-16153 GCA_050043105.1 Leptolyngbyaceae cyanobacterium
AGGTCGGTGGTAACCATCTGACGGAAACGATAGATGTCAACGGGTTCTGGTTTAAAGCAGCACAGTTCGGCGAGTTTGCTAAAGCTGGCAACGGGGACTCCACCCAGGCCATCCAGACGCGCACCAATGTCGTGAACATGCTCTTAAACCTGGTCGTAGCTATCTTCAAAATAGTTGTGGAGCAAATAAAGTTCGGCCCCTTCAACCACGAAGTGATGCTTTTGGTACTGAATGTACATGGCCTGAAAGCTGGCCAACAGGATATTCAGTCCTTCACAAATGGGTGCTGAGATTGATTGCTCTAATGCGATCGCATTTTCTGTAACGTCGCCAAAGGGGGTCACCAATGCAGATGAGCTAACCATGGATAATTCCTTGAAAGGGTGCAAGCGTAATGTCAAAGCTCTATGGAGCTAATGACCTCAGGGTGATTAAACGATAGTTCTCACCTTTTATGGTAGCTCACAAATTTGGCTAGAACTATTGATGTATAAGGGGTTTGTTGATATTACGTGAGATGCATTCGCAATAGGTGGTTTGTAGTAAATTGCTACAGCCTAGATAGCTCAGTTGCTTTTGTCGATGTCTACTTTTTGCCAAGAAAATTGCTGATGCAAATAGCTTCTAGTTATTTTGTTACAGCTTATTAGCAAGCGATAACAATTTATAGCTAACGTCTGTTTTTGTTCCTTGAGTACCTGACAGACAAGCTGTTAACGAGAGCCAGTTAATCAGCAAAGTTAAAACCTTTTTCATATCAGGGATTCATCTAATTAGTCTTTTTATTATTGTTGCTGTTGCCTGCGGCCAGCTCGTTTCAACAGTTCGATAACAAATATTCATCTTGTATGTATTGGCTTGTTATGCCTCTATTGACCGTTGTGCCTGTAGAAATTACCGAGTAGATTTATGGTTGAAATTGATTGTTGTGGGAGATGGGAAGCATTTTTTCGACTGAAGGAATTAGGAATTGCTTGCGATTGCAAAAGCCATCAGCCCCTTAAAGTGCATGTTGTATCGGCCAATGACGCTATCCAAGTGTGGTGTATTACCAACCGCTTGACCAAATCACGTCAGGAGCTGGCTACCTTGTTAGACAGCTGTTTTAGTCTGGTCTAGCACTAGCGTTCAATTTAGGCTCCAGTCACTCTAAATATCCTCTCTATCAGGATGGCTTAGGTCATCCTTTTTTTTTGAAAACTATTCCTGAAAGCCTTGCCTGGGTCATTGACGATCGTTGAAAGCTTTAGATAACAACAGCCATGGGCGACATAAATGGCTGAATGCATTCAGCCGTCTGCGATAACGCTTTCCTTACAAGTGTGAGGATCGGCTGTTTTTCAACAAAAGCAATGAAATTATGTCATTTTTCTGAGGTCTAAGTGTTATTCAGATCACCATTATTAAGAATAAATCTCATTAGTTGCCAAAAAGATACTCCATAGGACAAGCTGTTCATTGAAAATAATTTATCGATCAAATTGTTTTCAGCAATCCGTTACTGTGGTGCTCGCTGACAGCAGCGGAATGTTAGTCGTTATTGGAGGCATTATCACTATGCAAGCGTATGGTGACTCAAGTCCGACCTATGATTGGTGGGCTGGTAATTCTCGCTTTGCCGATCAGTCTGGATTATTTATTGCAGCCCATGTAGCTCAGGCTGCCTTGATTACATTTTGGGCCGGTGCTTTTACGTTATTTGAGCTGTCTTCATTTGATCCCTCGTTACCGATGGGTGAGCAGGGCCTAATCTTACTGCCCCATTTAGCCACCCTTGGGTTAGGAACTAGTGGTGGTGTGTTAGTGGATACCTATCCAGCGTTTGTTGTGGGTGCTGTTCATCTGATCTCCTCAGCTGTCCTTGGAGCTGGAGCTTTATTCCATTTGGTCAAAGGAGAAGCAGATTTGAGTAACGCATCTGGTAGAGCGCGTAAATTTCACTTTGATTGGGATGATCCCAAAAAATTGGGATTTATTCTAGGGCATCTTCTTTTGTTTTTAGGTGTAGGCGCGTTAGTACTTGTGCTATGGGCTACCCGCTGGCATGGATTGTATGATCCAGCCCTGGGGGAAGTTCGCTTAATTACAAATCCCACGCTGGATGTTGCGACAATCTATGGGTATCAAACTCATTTTGCCACTGTTGATAGCTTGGAAGATTTGGTCGGTGGACATGTGTTTGTCGGTGCCCTGCTAATTTTAGGGGGTGTCTGGCATATTATTGTGCCTCCCCTAAAGTGGGCTAAAAACGTACTGATCTTTTCAGGCGAAGCGATTCTCTCCTATTCTTTGGGCGGCATTGCCCTGGCGGCGTTTGTGGCGGCTTATTTCTGTTCAGTCAATACGCTGGCCTACCCAATAGAGTTTTATGGTCCAGTTCTAGATGTCAAGCTAGGGATCACACCTTACTTCGCAGATACGATTAAGCTACCTTTTGAGACTCACACGGCACGTTGTTGGCTATCCAATGCTCACTTTTTCCTTGGCTTTTTCTTTTTGCAAGGTCATCTGTGGCATGCGTTGCGAGCTATGGGATTTGACTTTAAGCGTGTAAATCAAGCTCTGGATAGCATTGCCGAGGCGTAAGATCCTCTAATTTGTTCAGAAATTGTTTAATAATTCTCCTCTCTCAACCGGGTCTGCATGTATGTGCAGACCTTTTTTTAAGTCATTAGCTATACGTGTTAAACCCTGCCGGCAGTGAAGCCGGCAGGGTTTAACTTTAATCAGACGGGTCGTGAGTTCAGACCTATCCAGCCAGGGCAATTCGGCGCTTCCACAGCAATAGGCTAGCTGCTAATAGACCAACCATAGCCGTAGGTTCAGGGACATCCTGGGCGGGATCTTCAAAATCAAATGCATCATTACTAAATCGGAAAGAGTGGTTATCGGTTTCAAATCCACCCCCCCCCGTTTGGGAAATCACAATCTGATTAAACGTGCTAGCCTCATCTTCGGCATAAAAATGAATGTAGCCATTCCCTTCATTGTTTTGATGGGCTGCTTTGACCGGTGCGATGGGATTAATATCGTTGTAGGTAAAGGTGCTCACCTCTACGCCATCTTTCAGAAAGGCCCAGTTGTTATCAGGACTTAGGGCTCCCCAATCAATTCCAAAGTAGTTTAGATCTTTGGCCAAATCGATAGTGACTGAATTGTTTTGAAAGACAGCCAAATAGTTTGACGTATTTCTCTCCCCATTGGCTCCACTAGGTGCCCAAACGTCGTTATATACTCCTGTGTTACCTGGACTAGTGGCCATTCCCTTTTCAAAAGTATAGGTAATAAAGTCATTACCAAAGGTGTAGCTTTTATCAGCTACTTGAGTAGCCCCTGAGTTAAAGTCAATGGTGATAGTCTTATTGCCATTGAATTCAGAAAAGGCTCCCAGTGTGCCGTTGGTGCCCTCTGGATTAATGCCTTGGGTTACCTTAGCTGAGATGCCACCAATGGTGGCTTCACCGTAGATGGGAAGTGATGGACCGTTGTTTAAGTCAGCTGCGAATGCTACACCACTTGAGAGAACGGAGGCTAATGCCGTCAGCGCTCCTACCGAAACAGACCTGCGCATAATCTAAAATCCAAAATGTTCAAAAAATCTGATACCCGTCAAGGATTTCCAGTAGGTATCTCTACGAACATTGTGTTTTTTATTACACCGAGATACATCGGTGTATCTCGGTGTTTTAGATATGAGGGTTCTGTAAGGGCTGTTAGCGGCTATGGAATTCTACGCGATCATCACTCCCGTGCAATTCGCCAGCTGAGTAAAATTACAGGCAATAGACCCACAAACAAAATCATCAGTGCCGGGGCAGAGGCCTCTACCAGTCGCTCATCTGAGGCATACTGATATACTCTGACGGCCAGCGTATCAAAGTTAAACGGTCGCATTACCAAGGTGGCCGGCAGCTCTTTCATAACATCCACAAATACCAGCATGATGGCTGTTAGCAAACTACTGGTCATCAATGGGGTGTGGATTTTAAGGAGTGTTTTGGTGGGAGAACAGCCTAAGCTGCGGGCGGCATCATCAATAGTGGGTCGAATTTTTCCTAGACCTGATTCGACAGTGTTTAGGGCGACGGCTAAAAATCGTACCAAATAAGCAAAAATCAGCGCCGTAATGGTGCCGCTAAGGATAAGCCCAATATTGTTGCCAGTTGTCGTTTCAACCCAGGTAGATAATCCTTTGTCTAATTCAACAACAGGAATTAATATTCCCACAGCAATGACTGCACCAGGGACTGCATAGCCCATGGAGGCTAGCCGCACACCTATGTTAATCGCTCGCTGTTTGTTAAGGCGTTTGCCATAGGCCAACACTAGCGCCACGGCTACCCCAAGGCCGGCGGTTATTCCAGCTAAAATCAAACTATGGCGGGCCAGCTCCAAAAAGCGATTGTCTAGGGTCTCATCCAGGTGGGTTAGGGTCATGTGGGCCAGTATGCCACTGGGTAACAGTAAGCCAAAGATGATGGGGACTCCACAGGCCAACACAGCACCCCAGGCCCGAATCCCTTTCAAATTGTGAGGCTGGGGGCGCTGAACACTGTTTTTTGCTTGGTAATATTTGGCCTGTCGTCGAGACCCGCTTTCTATAACAATTAACAGCAGTATGAACACCATGAGCATGGCGGATAGTTGGGCAGCGGCCACTTGGGCACCCATGCCAAACCAGGTGCGGTAAATGCCGGTGGTAAATGTGCTCACCCCAAAATAGTCAACGGTGCCAAAATCACTGAGGGTTTCCATGAGAGCCAGGGATAAGCCAGCAATAATGGCCGGTCGTGCCAGTGGCAGAGCGACTCGAAAAAAGCTACGCCAGGGACCACAGCCCAACGAACGACTGGCTTCTAGAGTGCAGGTCGACTGCTCTAGAAACGAGACGCGAGCCAGCATGTATACGTAGGGGTAAAGGGTAAGGCTAAACATGACAATGGCTCCACCGATTGAGCGTACATCGGGAAACCAATAGTCATTGACGGTTTGCCAGCCAAACTGCGATCGCAACCAAATCTGTAAAGGCCCATAGTAGTCGAGCCAGTCTGTGTAGGTATAGGCCAACAGATAGGCGGGGGCGGCCAGCGGCAGCAATAGCGCCCACTCAAACAGACGACTGCCCGGAAACCGACACATGGTGACCAACCAGGCTGTGCTGATGCCCAATACCAGCACCCCCATGCCCACCCCCACCATCAAAATGAGTGAATGACTGATGTACTGGCCTAATACCGTTGACGCCAGATGGCTAAAGACTCCCTCACTGGGGGAGAGGACGCTGCTTAGCACCACCAAAATGGGTAAGGCTACCAAGGCTGCAATTAGCCAAACAGCCATCGTCCAGCCATTAATCGCTGGCCTGCGGATGCGTGGGGCTTTTGTAATTGCGGGTGTGGTCATGGGCCGTCAACATAAAGGTATGGGGTTATTGTCAATCATGGCTGACCACTGCATCAACTGGAGCTGTCTATATGGTTTCAAAAGTTCTTATCTTGGGGGGAAGCGGTCGAATTGGTCGCAGTGTGGCCGCCGATTTGTTACGCCATACGGAGGTCGCCATCACCCTGACAGGCCGACGATTCCAGGTCGGGTTTAAGCTGCACCCCCGTCAGCGTTATCAGTCGTTGTCTCTAGACGATCAGGGGGGAGTGCGTGATGCGATCGCGGTTCACGATCTGGTTATTCACTGTGCCGGTCCATTTCGAACCCGAGATTTTTATGTGTTATCCCAGTGTATTGAGCAAAGCACACCTTATATAGATGTAGCCGATAGCCCAGACTATGTCAGCGAAGCGTTGGCGTTTAATCGGGTTGCGAGCTTAGCCGGTGTCACCTGTATTGTCAGTACCGGCGTATTTCCTGGCATTTCTAATAGTATGGCGCGTCAGGGCATTGAGCAGCTAGTACAGCCCCAACACCTGCACTTGAGCTACCTAGTAGCAGGTTCAGGCGGAGCCGGGGTGACCGTTATGCGCACGACATTTATTGAATTACAAACGCCCTTTACAGCCAAGGTAAACGGCCAACAGGTATCGATTCAGCCCTACAGTGATCGAGAGGTGTTGTCGTTTCCTGCTCCCCATAATCACAATGCCGGGGTCTACTGGTTTAACACAGTCGAAGCGCTCACCCTGGTTAACTCATTTCCCCAGTTAGACAGCGTCATTACCAAGTTTGGCTCACTGCCTGATATTTACAATCGTCTTACCCACTCAATGACGCTGCTGCCCCCCAGCTGGCTGCAGCAGTCCACAACTATCGAATTTCTCTCTCAGGTGAGCTATGCCATGACTCAAGTAACCGATCGCTTTAGCGGTACGGGAATTACTATACGGTTGGCTATCCAGGGACAATATCAGGGACAGGCCGCCACCTATCTGGCCCATACTACTCATCCAGATACTGCAGAGGCTGCTGGCTACGGCGCTGGAAGCATTGCACAGCTAATTTTATCTGGTCAACTCTCGTCACCAGGTGTACGGCCAGTCGAAAGCGCATTGCCAACGCCTCTTTTTCAAAAGACGCTGGCAATGCGTGGATTAACGGTTGATAGCACCATTCATTATTTAGACAAGCCGTGCTAAGGCTGGCGTCAGATGATCTGATGTGTCAAACAATCTGACCTTGGTGTTGGATGCGATTAGTCGTCATCGTCGTCGTCATCATCATCACCGCCGTCGGCGTCGTCATCGTCATCATCACCGCCATCGTCGTCGTCATCGCCACCGCCGCTATTGCTGTCAGTATCGATATCAACAGAGTTGTCGATCTCAATTTCATTGTTAATTGAGATAAAGATATCTAAGAAGTCATCAGCAACATACTCATTACGAACATATTCAATCAGACCCTGGCTGGCCATTGCCTGGTGAATAAAGCTGGAGGCTTCGGAACGGCTCACCACCTGAAGAAGATTAAGCCGTCTGCGATTGGGATAGTTGACGATAACACCGCGCTCGGTTAGTGCTGCGATAATTAGACGATACTCGGCGGGAATAGTCTCAGCGTCCTCGTAAATGCTGAGAATCTCTGTAACACTTTTACCGGAAACAATCTCTGTGTAACCTAGTCCGCGGGCCAAAGACACTAACACATCCAAACGGGTGAGCCGTCGCCCCGGGTTGGCAGCAATATCGTCTAGATCAATAAAGCCCATGGAATAGGCTTTTCGAATTGCGCTGTATGCCCAATAGCTACGGGAGATACCAGAAATAGATGATACCTGACGTACTTCTCTAAGATCAAAAGCTTTGTTTAACAATGCAGCATACTGGGAATGAGTCAACCCATTCGTGGGCATAAACATGCCGTTAGGAAACCCTTCAATTACACCGCGACTGGTGAGGGGAGAAATAAAGCTAGAGGCCCAGTAGTTCTGATTGATATCTGTAAAACTGGTCTGACGGGCAACGTTACGACGAATTTCCTGGCTTCTCTGGGTTTGGGCGATCTGTTCTGTATCGGTGTCCTGTTGCTCCGCCCGCGTGTTTGCCTGTACTGTACTGGAGAAAATTCCTATAGAGAGAAGAGTTAATAAAGAAACGCTTAGGCCAGTAATGTTGCGTACAAGCCGTAAACCACTGGGAGTATTCATGTTAAATTCCTTAGATCTAATAGATCAAAAATCACACAGTTAATGTTCACCTGTCCCCGATTAGGCTGTTAATGAGGCTTTCTCTATTGGTAAAGATCTGCCTAGCAGCTGAGGCCGCACTTGGCACAACAACAATACCAGAATCCCTCATTAGATGCGCTTAGTAACAATATGGTAGGTCTGTAGTAGATCGTGTGGTAGAACGCTCTAGATGTGATTCAACCCTACAACGACCTACTAGAACAAGATGATGTGGCCAATTTTTTAAGTGGTTCGTAACGGTATACTCTACGAAAAACTTCAGTACTATTGCGTAGGTATTACATTTCTTTTCGGAATGCTAGAATCAGCTGCTGTTGGTTTAACTGCAGTAGTATTCATACTGTAGTAAATTCTGAGAAGACGCAGCGTGTTACTGAAGCCGGGGTCAGTTTGAAAATTGGTTAGCCTATTGTTATCTGTTTGAAGGACTATAGAACCCTAGCTAGGGCACGCCAGTAGATGAAAGCTCTTTAATAAGAGATATCTAGCAGGTTTGAACTATTTCGCCAGTGTACATATTAACCATCAAAGACTCGTCTGCAGGGTTGACCCTATCTAGACGGCGAAACATAATTTGATAGAGTGTCTGAATTGCTGTAAGGCTGTGACTCGTAATAACAACTTTTGAGTCTATTTTCATAGTTATCAACAGACCAAATTCACCGCGTCTGCGTTGCTCGAGCCACCAGTTAAAATAAATCGCATAGCCTAAACTACTTACCAGCAGTATCCCTCCTAATCCACGGACTAGCCACGCCACAGGAGTGATGATTAACACTAGACTGATTGTGGAAATTATACCTGCCAAAAAGTTAGTAATCTTTTTTTGAATAATGGTGCGCCTACGGTGTAGTTTTAGAATCTGCAGCGAGTCAATGTCCTCTAAGCGATAAACTGCCTCACCGTAAAATAGCTCTGTAGCCGTTATTAGGACTTCATCCCAAAACAGCTCTACGGTATATGCTTTGGGCTTGGGCTTTGTTGTTGTGCTTAGATAATATTGACGAGGTAGCTTTTTTGTATCCAAGAGCAAATCATCGGCCAC
This sequence comes from Leptolyngbyaceae cyanobacterium, assembly GCA_050043105.1. Taxonomy (GTDB): domain Bacteria; phylum Cyanobacteriota; class Cyanobacteriia; order Phormidesmidales; family Phormidesmidaceae; genus Leptothoe. The sequence continues at coordinate 8,685 of JBHJIV010000009.1, forward strand.
CAGAGTCGCATCTCTGAGGGCTAGCTGATTTTGCGATAGGGATGATTGCTCCTCTTCTGGTTGCTCGTTAGAATGTCCCACAATGATTTGCCTATAGCTCTAACTATTGGTTTGAAGGCGAAGTTTTCTTAGGAGAAAGTTCAGAAGCTTTTCTTGTTTAACAATTATAGTCAATTCACCTTGCATGCCTGGCAATAACTCACAGGTGCGAGAGCCAGCTTGTAAGGGTGACATATTGTTGTTCACTGTTACAGTATGTTGTTGGGGTGCAGCCAGTGCCGAACTGTCGTCTGGCGCTGGCTGCACTGGCTCAATAGAGCTGATTTGCCCATGGAGAGAGCCAAATTGAAATGCTGGACACTCAGATAGCCTCATCTGGGTGGGATGGCCGACTTCAATTGTTTCAATAGCTGTGTCTGCTACCAATGCCTTAATTTCCAAGTCCACTTCATTGGGAATAATTTCTGCAATGGTCACATCGGGGCCGACGGTTTGCCTCGGCTGAGTCACTGTAAGGTTATAGATAGTGCCTTCTTTGGGTGAGCGAATTGTTAAGTTATCCTGCTGCTGCTGCAGTTGTTTAAGCTGTTGCTGTTCTTGTTCGAGCTGGTCATCAAGTTTACTGCGATGCGCTAGCAGCTGCGTTTTGGAATTTTCAAACTGGATACGATTGTCCTGAGCGCTTAACCCTTCTGTCGTTAGCTGCTGTAGCCAGGTCGACTCTGCTGAGCGACGCCGTTCCAACGCTGCAATTTGTCCATCTGTCTGGTTTATTTGTTCTTCGACACCTGCAATTTTGCGCTCAGCCTGGAAAATTTCTGCCTGTAGTTCCGGGTTCTTAAAAGAAGTAATGACCTCACCGGCTTGTATGGGTTGATGCTCTTGAACGGAAATCGTTTCGACGACTCCTCCCGACCCAGACTGGACCGGTTGAGTCTCGCCCACTGGCTCAATTAATGCCTGCACCTTAACGCTGGTGGTGTGGGGAATAAAGTTTGATGCGATCGCACTTATTCCCAATAGGCTGACTAACCCCAGCCCGCCAAATATGAGTAACCGATTTGGTGATGGTAAGAAGCTATCTACAACCGGTGATGTCGGCAGCGTTTGCTGTTTGGGCGGTTGTTGAGAAAGGGGTTCTGTTGGTGCTAAAGCCCCTGAGGGGGACTTTACTTGCTCAATGGCGAGTTCAACGTCAGTGACTAATTCCGTGGTTGTCAATTTAGCTGGTTGCATTGGCAAATCCAACCTGGAATCAGGTATGGCGTCATCATGATTCATGGGTCCCATTCACAGTGATAGTTGGCTGGCGCAAGGAAGCGTGTAACTGAACTAATGATCTAGGTGCCCCGGCAGTGAGCGCATATCGGCTGCTGTTTTGCCGCGGCTACCAACAAGGCGTTTTGGTCCGTCTAGAAGGTTAGGTGGACTGCCTTCGAGGAATTGACGATGCTCTCCCTCCTGGGTCAGAAGGTATTCTGGAGGGCCAGCGATATCTGCTTCCCCATTGTTAATCACAGTCACCCAGTCAACCACTCGATTTACGCTAGAACGATGACTGATGAGAACCGTTGTGTGCCCCTTACGGTGGACCAACAGCTTTTCCAATAGTTCGGCTTCGCTAGCAGGGTCTAGGGCAGATGTGGACTCATCTAAAATCAGAACAGCGGGTTTAAGGACTAAGGCTCGGGCGATGGCTAATCGCTGTAGCTGCCCACCTGAGAGATTTGAACCATGCTCTCCTAATACGGTCAGATAGCCGTCGGGTAGCTGGTCAATAAATATATCGGCCCCCGTAATCTGACAGGCGGCTACAATTTCATTATGGGTTGCTTTGGGCGCAGAAATCTGGAAGTTTTCCAGAATAGAACGGCTCCATAAGTGAGTGGTTTGAGAGACTAAAACGATTTGCTTGCGCACACATTCAGTGGACAGATCGCGCAGGTTGTGGGGACCCACCTTGATCTCACCTGATTGATAGGGATGAAGCCCGGCCAAAATTTTGGCAATTGTACTTTTTCCAGAGCCGGAAGCTCCGACTAAAGCTGAGGACTTACCACCGGGAATGGTGAGGGAAAATGTTTCTAGCAGGTTAAAACGACCTGGATAGTGAAAGGTGACCTGCTCAAAGGCAATGTCAGCGTTTGATGGAATGGTGGCAAGGGGATTAAGCCAATCTTCTGGACTCTCATCATCGACATCAATTACGTCGTCAAAACGCTTTACTGATGCCTTGATTTCCATAAATCTGTCTGAAAAGCTGACTAGAGAACTGATAAATTCTAGAAAGCTGTAGCTCATGATGCTAAAGGCAAGTAGCTGACCCAGGCTCAATTCTTGGTTGATGACCATGGTGCTGCCTAGCCAAAAGATACTGATTTGGCTGATACCTGACATTAGTCGGGTCAACTGGCTAGTAATAAAACTGAGCTGTACAGTATCTGCTTTTTTGCTGGCCATGTTGCCAAAGCTGCCCTGCATCTCTTTCCACAGTTGCGGCTGAGCTGTCGTAGTCTTAAAGGTCATAGCTCCCCGGAAGACTTCTCCCAGCATGGCCTGATTTTTGGCTTTTAACGACAGCAGACGACGAATGCGAACCTGGAGGACAGGTAGGAGGGTTAGGGGTAGTCCTAACATTAACCCTGCTGCCAGCAGCGAGAACAGGGTGAGTCGAGGGCTATAAAAAAAGAACATACAGCCCAGGGAGGCTAATGCTGTAAAAAACAGACCAGGTAGCTGGACTGCCCCATCGACCAAGAGTTCATTAATGCGGGAAATATCCTTAAGTCGACCAGCAAATTCCCCGCTTCGTCGAGTTTCATAATAGTTGAGCGGTAGCTTTAACAGCTTACGGCCAAATTCTAGAGTCAGCCCTAGCTCCAATCGTTGAAAGACATTGGCGATGAGGGTTACCTGTACCAGGTTGAGCATACCTCTTACACCAAAGAAGCCTAAGGCTGCGATCACAACCCTGGGCAACAGCTGAGTATCTCCTTCAAGTAAGACATCATCGGTAACAAATTTTACCAAAAATGGTACAACCAGGGACAGCAGCCCAATAAACAGACCGTAAACAAGCGCCTGTATTAGAGAGAAGCGATAGGGCCAAATCTGCTGGACGAGACCCGCAACTCTGCTGGGTTTATCAGACGACAAACGATAAAACGCTTCATCAGGTACCAGCAAAAGCATGGCACCATCTCCCCAGTTGTGCTTAATGTCATCCGCAGTGAGATAGCGAACGCCTTCATCTGGGTCGGCTATAACGTATTTATTTTGCTCTTTACCATAAAAAACAACCCAACGCTCTTTACCCCAATGCATGATCGCGGGTAAGGGTAATCGGTGGATTCGATTAAAAATATCATCAGTTGCCTGACCAGAGCGTGCTTGAAAGCCTAATGCTTCAGCCCCCTGCTGCAGACCTAATAACGATGAACCTAACTGACCTGTGCCTACAAGTTCACGGATGCGGGACAGTGTAAATTTCTGCCCATAATGCCTGGAAATCATGGCAATACAGGCAATTCCACAATCTTCTTCTGTGGGTTGGCTGACAAATGAGTACTTCATAGGATCACGGTGTATGTGCCCTGGAACAAATTTTAAAAACTTCCGGATAATTGATTTAGCATCACAGACGCAAAAAACAACGAAAATTTATGAATGAAATAAATCTTTTAGATGTTCTTTAACGAATAACTCTTACCAGCCAAAAATAAAGTAACAGGATTAGAATGAGTAAATTTAGTCAGATTTCCGATAGCCACTGCATCAATGACTGGAAACAAAAACTTCTGGTAGCCCCTAATCCAAGGAGTGGTATTAAAAACAACATAAGTCGAGAACACAATCTAGTGATAGGTAGATATTGTTCAGCACTGACTCTAGAAACAGCATATATGTTTCTGAAAACTATCAAGATTCTAGGTTAAATGTTCCCTAATGCTCGATGACTTGTGCAAGCCTTCACTACAAAGTATAGCGGCTGTAGTGAATTTTCCAGTAGTTTGTTATGGCTACTTAACCATTGTAACTGATAAAAAACAACCTAATGGGAATAATTTCGATTATATTGTAAACCGATAAAAATCGTCGTAAAGGCCAGCTTAGTCAGGCCACTTGCGGTGTGAGATATCAGTCTAAAACTGGTTTTATAAAGCTAAATATATAGGGTTATATAAGAAAATATAAGCAAAATTAATCATCAAAATAGTTCTGATTTTGTCTGATTTCTCTGTATAAGTATAAATTAAATAAAATACCTGCAGAAAGTTGATTTATTCACAGATATCTTGCGTAGTGCTAGCAGTTAAAAGTGATATGAGAGTTTTTGCGATGACGTTTGGTAACAATCTCTAGCTAGGAGCATTAAGGAACCGTCCTGCAGACGTGATGACCTTTCCTAGATCGGTATTGTCGGGACGATTGTTGTCTAAAAAAGTATTTAAGAGAGAATTTATCTCTCCTACAACCCCTGGTGTAGATGTTCACATCCTGAACAGATTTATCAAGGGTTGGCAGCATCTGAGGTAATAGGGTTTGGGCAACAGCGGTTGGCATACCTGTTAGTTGGGCTACCGTCTGGGTCAGCGGATGCTGCAAAGGAATAATGGAGGCCAGCATCGATGCAGCGCTAGCCCGCTCCAACATGGATGCCAGCTGGCCTGCCTCGAGTTGGGATTGCTTTTGTTTGAGGATTGGTTGAAGTGCGTTGCCTAGAACCGTCATCATCAGCTGCATTTGATTGGGGTTGATACTGTGGCTATTGGCGGTTGATTCTAGACAAGGGAATTCTGCAGTAGGGACAGGTAAGGGTGCAGTTTTGTTTCGCCCGGTTACGTCATAAATCCGAATCATCATGGTTTCACCTCCCTGACGCTTGACCTCTGCCAGATGCTTATCAGGAATTTCCCAATAGGCATAGGCGTTTTGACTATCGCGAGGGGTAAGTACTATGCGAGATGGTGCCGGAGCTGACGCGACAGCAGTAGCGGGTGTAGGAACACCGTTACTTTTTAACAGCCACCACAATACGGCCCCCAGCAGTGGAATTGCCAACAGCGACAACAGCCAGAATGGAAACCCTCCCGGAGTAGCTGTGCTAGTGTCTACACTTTGGAGGATGCGCATCAATCACACTAAATACTGCGGTGGGTAGAATTATCTCTCTTAATGAGAAAACTAGACCTGTAGTGTCTAATAAGTAAACCAGATCGATGTGATCGCTAGTCATTTAAAAACCAGATCGTAAGTACTAAAGATCGAATGTACTTGCTATGGTAGGCGTAGGCTGTCCAGCTATGTCATGATTCCAAAGCGGTTAACCCTGATCAATTTTCTGAGCTATCGAGACGTTACGCTCGATTTTGCGGGGTTACATGTAGCCTGTATCTCTGGGCCCAACGGTGCGGGTAAATCATCGCTTCTAGAAGCAATGGCCTGGGTTGTGTGGGGATACAGCCGAGCAGCCGCTGATGATGATGTCATTCATCTTGGGGCTAACGAGGTCAGGGTTGAGTTTATTTTTGAACATCAGGAGCAGGTCTACCGAATTTTGCGGGGACGCAGACGTAAACAGGGCTGTTTTTTGGAGTTTCAAATTCAAACTCCCAGCGGCTTTCGCAGTTTGACTCAGCGGGGGGTAAGAGCTACCCAGCGGCTGATTTTGCAGCATCTAAAAATAGACTACGAAACATTTATCCATTCGGCCTATCTGCGGCAGGGGCGTTCGGATGAGTTTATGTTAAAACGCCCCAGCGAGCGCAAACAGATACTGGCCGATCTGCTCAAGCTTAGCCAGTATGATCGGCTGGCTGAGAAGGCTCGAGACCGTGGGCGTGACTATCAGGCTGAAGTAAAAGTGTTGACAGCTGCATTAGCTCAGGCTGAAGACCAGCTGACTGAGCGCTGTGCGATCGCAACCCAATGCCAAACCCTACAACGACAGACCGCTGCCACCCAACAGCAACAGCAAACCCTGCAGCAACAGCGCGAGCGGCTACAGCGCCAACAGCAACAGCGGCAGCAGCAGCAACAGTCACTCCAGACCCAGCAGCAACAGCTTGCTCACCTATATCAAAGCCATAAACTTCGCCACTCAGAACTTCAGCGCCTCAGCCAACAGTGCGCCGCCCTCCAGACAGAGCTGACGGCGGCGACTCAAATTGAGGCCAGCTACGCTCAGCTACAGCAGATACAATCCCTAGAAGCAGATTACGCCCTTCAATTTCAACAGTTTCAGCAGACTCAGACTCAGCATATGCAGCTGCAGACTAAGCGTCAGCAGCAGCGAGAAGGACTGCAGACGACCATCGGTAAACTACAGCTCAAGCTCTCATCGTTAGATGAGACCATTGCAGAACTCCAGCAGCGCCTTAGTCAACAAGATACCGTCGCCAGCAGTCTCAAACAGTTGCAAACAGCGCGTCAACAGCTGCGTCTATTAGACCAGCGCCAGGCAGATGTAGCACCACTCCAGCAGCGACGTCAGCAGGTACATATCTGTCTCAAACAGGCATCGGCCCGACTGGAAGCAAGACTAGAGGCCATCGATCAAACCCGAGCGACCTTAGTCTCACAACAGCAACCCGAGCTGCAGCAAACCATGGCTAAGGTGCAGCATCAGCTCACCTATTTAGAACAGCGACGGGCCTACCAGGCTCAAATTCGTCAAAAAGGGCAGGAGCGGCGAGACTTTATGGCTCAGCTTCAAACTGAACAGCGACAAACTGAACAACAGCTGATACAGCTAGACCAACGTCTGGCATTGCTGACACAACCAGATGCCAACTGTCCGCTGTGCGATCGTCCGCTGGTGGACCATGGCCCTCAGGTAGTGGCTCAGCTGCAGCAAGAACGGGATCAGCAACAGCAGCGCATTTGGGTGATTCGAGAACAGTTAACTACTTCTCAACGAGAGATTCAGGTGCTCAGAAGCGAATATCGAGAACTAGAAGCCGAGCTGGAAAATTATGGCGCTGTTCTCCAAAAGCAAGGAGCCCTAAAAGCGCAGCTCAACTCGGCTACCGAAGTTACCACCCAACTCAATGCCCTAGAGCAAGAGCGGCAACATCTAGAACAGTGTTTAGATTCAGAGAACTATGCTGACGATCTGCAGCGGGAATATGAACAGCTAGACCAACAGCTGACCCAGCTAAAGTATGACGAACGGGATCACGCGCTGGTGCGACATCAGGTGGAAAAACTACGCTGGGCCGAATTTAAACAGGCCGAGCTAGCCCAGGTGAGTCGCAGACTGGAGCAGCTACTCGCCCAGCGGCCCGAATTAGACCAGCAGTTGGACGGATTGCGATCGCAGCTCCAGCAGTTTGACCAGCAGCGTTCCCCTAAGCTGATGGCGCTAGACACTATTCTGGCCTATCTTAACTACTGTCCTGCCCATCACCAGCATCTGCGGGCACAGCTCCAGGCCCTGCAGCCCTGGCAGCTGCGGTACCAAACCCTAC
>JBHJIV010000010.1:0-4104 GCA_050043105.1 Leptolyngbyaceae cyanobacterium
TGTCCCACTTCGTCCTGACAGGCATGAACCGAGAAAACGCAAGCGACGACCCAAGGCCTTCCCTTTGATGAATAAACCCCGCGCGCACCTGAAACAAAAGCTTACCGCTGCTTCATAACAACCTTAAGTCAGCGCCATTCAGGTATAGGTGGTTGATTTCCACCTATACCTGAATTCTGTTTTTAGTAATTGGAGAAAGCGGGTTGATGACGAATCAGGCTCAAAAATTCCTCACGAGTTTTCTGCTCGTCTTGAAACACGCCTAGCATGGCACTGGTAACTGTCCATGACCCGGGTTTTTGAACGCCACGCATAGCCATACACATGTGGCTGGCTTCCATAACGACAGCCACACCCTGTGGTTCAAGTATTTCACTAATGGCTTCTGCAACCTGGCGTGTTAAGCGTTCTTGTACCTGAAGACGACGGGAGTACATTTCAACAATACGGGCCAGTTTACTCAAGCCAACCACTTTCTGATTGGGGATGTAAGCAACATGGGCTCGACCCATAAACGGCAGCATGTGATGCTCGCAAAGGCTAAAAAAGTTAATATCGCGAACCAGGACCATCTCATTATGACCCTCGTCAAAGATGGCATTGTTGACAAGAGCATCTAGGGACTGAGTATAGCCCTGGGTAAGAAAACGCATAGCCTCTGCAACACGCTTGGGAGTCTTTAAAAGCCCCTCTCTCTCAGGGTCTTCACCTAGCTCAGCCAACATTGTGTGCACTGCCTGCATTAGTTTCTCATTGTCAGCAGACGGTTCGTTCAATAACGCTTCATCTCCCATGCTATTGGCGCGGTCAGGGCGGACAGCTGCTTCCAAAGACGTATTGCTAAGCATACCGTATGTCTTAGCACCGTTAGCGGAACCGTTAGTTGAGATAACCATAATGTGGGTAAGTGATTTGTGACAGATAGAAAGAGTAATTGCTATGGCAGGAGAACATTTGCCAAGCTGCCTTGACCAAATAAAAACGCTTTAGGTCATCACAGGGCTCCTCCGCTTGGCATGATAGTCAGCTCCTCAACTACTGCCCCAGGGGGGAGTAGTGCGGTTTGCAGAATAGCGTTTGCGACTAAATCAGGAGTAAGCATCCCAGAGCGGTCAAAGTCAGCTTGAACAGTTTTGGTATCCCAAAGTGGCGTGTTGACAGCTCCTGGCAAAATAGTAACTACGCGAATTCCATGCTCACGTTCTTCTACTGAGATAGCTTTAGATAGCGCGACAACTGCGGCTTTACTGACTCCATAGGCACCCCATTCGGGAAATGCCTGGCGAGCTGCGATGGATGCAACATTAATAATCATGCCACCACTGCTCTCTCGCATACTTGGAAGAACAGCCTGAATGCACTGAAAAATGCTGGTTACATTGAGATTGATGACCTGGCACCAGTCAGCTAGTGGCATTTGGTTGAGCTTGCCCGTATAGCCCATGCCAGCGTTGTTGACGAGCACGTCAACAGGACCAAATGTCCGTAACAGCTCGGCAATATTGTCTTTGACATTGTCGATGACGCCCAAATCCATAGGAAAGCTTTTTGCTTCAACAGATGCGATCGCACCAATGTCATCTGTTAGCATCTGAAGCTTATCTGCTGAGCGACTTACCAATGCCACATCAAACCCTGCCTTAGCAAAGGCTATGGCAGTAGCACGACCGATACCAGTACTAGCGCCTGTAATCAGTGCGCGACGGTTAGAAACAGTGTTCATCAATGGGCTTTCAGTAGGGCGGCAGCAAAAAAAATCTCAAAACCAATGTTAACAAATGTTGCGAAAATTGTGGTGATTTCAGAGTGAGAGATTTCTAAAAAAGCAGTCAACTTTAAGCTTTATAAGAGTTATACCCACAGTGCAACAACTTCTGTGGCTCTCATTAATCTTTAATTTTGTTAGAGATTAATGAGAGCCAACATGAAAAATTAGAGATGATAGACTGCTTTTTAGAGTTTGCCGTTAGCTCCATTAAAAAACTAAAAGCAGGGTAGAAAACCTCTAAATTGACGCTCGGCAGCTATGCAGCTTCAGAAAATACCCCAATCTGCCGAAACTTATGATAGCGCTCTTGCCGACGTTGTTCCGGTGATACAGCTAGTAAGGCTTCAAGATTTTCTAATAAGGCTGATTCTAACCCCTCTGCAGCCTTAATGGGGTTGGCATGAGCACCTCCTGTTGGTTCAGGGAGTAGGTGATCCAAAATTCCTAAATTCTTCAAATCCCAGGCTGTGATCTTGAGAGCTTCAGCTGCTTGAGATGCCCGTGATGCATCTTTCCACAAGATAGCTGCACAAGCTTCAGGGCTGGCTACAGTGTAAACAGAATGCTCAAACATAATAAGCCGATCGCCCACTCCAATACCTAAGGCCCCACCAGAGCCGCCTTCGCCGATCACAGTGCAAATAATAGGGCTATCCAAACGGAACATCTCTCGAAGGTTGTGGGCAATGGCTTCGCCCTGACCCAATTGCTCAGCTTCTAAACCTGCCCAAGCACCCGGTGTATCGATAAAGGTAAAGATTGGCATCTTAAACCGATTGGCATGCTCCATTAATCGCATAGCTTTGCGATAACCACCAGGAGAAGCCATCCCAAAATTTCGAGCAACGTTATCCTTCGTATCTCGCCCCTTTTGATGGCCTAGCATGACAACTGAATGGCCATGAAACTTGGCAATTCCGCCCACTAAGGCCAAATCATCTTTGCCTGAGCGGCGATCACCATGTAGCTCTATCCACTCCTCAGAGATTGCCTGGATGTAGTCTAGGGTACTAGGACGGCGCGGATGTCGCGCAACTTGGATCCGCTGAGCTGGCGTCAGACCTGTAAAAATCTCTTGCCGTAGCTGCTGAGCCCGTGACTCTAGCTGTTGAATTTGGGCTGAAACATCAACATCGTTATCCTCAGCCAAGGCTCTTATTTGCAAAATGCGAGATTCTAATTCAGCCAAAGGCTTCTCAAAGTCAAGCAAAATTGGCCTTCGTTCTGTTGTTGCCATACCCAGTCTAGATACTCCAGCAATAATTCCACCCTATCGCAAACTGCCCCTAAAATTCACATGCTGCTGCTGTGAAATAAGAGCAAGTATGCCAAAGGTAAGACTAATCTAGGATGTTAGTAAGGGACGAAAGCCATGCTTGATGGAAGCTGCGCCAATTTTTTCCATTTTCTCAAGGGTAATCTGATTTCTCCCCCAAGAGAAATTAGTATGCCATTTTTCAAACTCCAGCAGCATGGATTCAGCAAAACAAGCGAACAGCTGTCGAGCAGGAACATCCATAGCCACAATGTGCATAATCCGCCAGTCGATATCGAGACTATGCTCAACAATGCCACCCTTAAGGACGTGCACTCCAGGATGACCAAATTGGCTACCTATATTTTTAGGATAGCCGCCATCAACCATTAAACAAGGTTGTTTGAGTGTGCTTGAATCGATATCAATTCCCTTGGGCATACTGGCAACCCAGACAACCACATCTGCTAGTGGCAGGGCATCTTCTAACCCCATAACTTTACCCATGCCAATCTCGTCTTGAAGATTATCAAGACGTTCTCGGTTGCGGGCAATTAATAACAGCTCTTTAACGTTGGCATGCTGGCTAAGCCAGCGGCAAACAGCACTGCCAATATCTCCCGTCGCTCCACAGACAGCTACTGTTGCTTTAGATAAGTCAATACCGTATTGAGGGGCAGCTTGCTCAACTTGCTGACAGATGATGTAAGCCGTATGAGTATTACCAGTCGTAAAACGATGAAAGTCAAGCTCCAAATTGCGAATACGACGAATTTGCTCAAGCTTGAAGTTTTCAAAAATGATTGAAGAGAAACCACCTAAAGCCGTAATGTTAATACCCAGCTTCTGAGCATGGGCCATCGCATTGAGAACATTTCGTGTAGCAGCCTTGATGCGTCTTGTTGCCAGCATCTCTGGCAAAAAACATGACTCTACAATCCGTCCCTCGATTACTTGGCCGGTGGCGCTTACCACCTGAATGTTATCCACAACAAAAGGAGGCGCACTACACCAAAAATCTAAGCCCTGGCTGCCATATTCTGGATATCCCAAATCACGGGCAACCGATTGGGCGTGTTCT
>JBHJIV010000011.1:0-71909 GCA_050043105.1 Leptolyngbyaceae cyanobacterium
GGTCATGTTGCCGATGGCAAGATTACCTACGGTGTTCTCGAAATCGACCAGCAGGTTCCCATTGCAACTCCTTGCGTGGACTATATGACGGATATGGGGTCCTATGTAGATGCCCAGCGAGGGTTGCGTCCGGCTACTGAAAGCTATGTTCCCGAGACCTGCAGCGAAAAGTCACGGGCGGCTCGTCGCTTTATTTCTACTCCTCGCGACCTGGCTACCTATGTTCACTACGATGCTCTATACGAGGCCTACCTCAATGCCTGCATCATTCTGCTAGGCATGGGAACACCCTTTGACCCAGCCTTTGATCATTCGTCTGGTGGCGGTGTTGCAGCAGGTAATGGTAAAGTCCGTCGTCATGCCGGTGGCTTTGCTCTATACGGCGGTCCCCACATTCTTAATCTAGTGACCGAGGTGGCCACACGTGCTCTCAAAGCCGTCCGTTTTCAGAAGTTTAATAACCACATTCGTCTGCGTCCGGAGGCATTGGCTGCCCGCATTGAGCTAGTCCGTCGATTTGAGCACCTCAGTGAGACCGATAAAAAGAATGTCTCTCCCACGCTGCTGCATGCTATTGGCAAGTTCTCCCATGAACTTAAAGAGACTGGCACTCTGCACAAAGTACACGACCTGACTCAAAAAAGTGGTCCTAAAGAAGGCACCTATCTTCTGCCTATGGCCTTTCCTGAAGGCTCTCCGATGCACCCAGCCTATGGTGCTGGCCATGCTACGGTAGCAGGTGCCTGTGTGACAATCCTCAAAGCTTTCTTTGACACCAATGCGGTGCTAGCTAAATCTGACGGTAAGGTTGCCTTCAAGCGTGTAGACCACCACGATCAGGCCGTATTCTTCCGTGCTCCTGACATCAAAGAGGGCTACACCAGCGAGAATTCCTGTGAGCGGACCAAGCTGATTGAGTGTGAGTCTGGCAAGTTTTTGACCCTAGAGGGAGAACTTAATAAGCTGGCTGCTAACATCTCCATCGGTCGTGACATGGCAGGAGTTCACTACTTTAGTGATTACTACGACAGCCTGCGTATGGGTGAGGAAATTGCCATCGGCATTCTTGAAGAGCAGGCGTTGACCTACTCCACTGACCCATTTGTGCTTTCTGTACCCACCTTTGATGGTGACGTTGTGAGGATTGGTAACCGATGAGCCGTTTACCCCGTCGTACATTGAGGGTAAAGCCGCCCCTGCGGGGGCGGGCGGCGACTCAGCACTATCGCGGAGAGTTTGCTCCCATCAGCGCTGTGAATCGTCCCTTGAGACCGAGCTACACCACTCGAGCATTACCTGGCAAGAGACAAAAGCCACCCGAACAACCTCACCCAAAGCCACCACAGGATTATGACTCTGGACCATCCGGTAATCTGTTTGATTCTCAGAAACGCTGGCCATGGCTAGTAGTGATAGCGCTTGTTGTTATCAGTTTGCTATTACTAGAGCGGCTCATGTAGCATCGATAGTGACAACTTGAGTCACTATGCATCTAAAATTCTTAAGCCAGAGATTTTAGGGAATTCCTTAAAATCTCTGGCTTAAGCGCTTAAAACGATGAAACGAGGTTATATATTGCCTAGACTGTCACTGTAGCCTCTTGGGCTAAGAACTTTTCAAGCTCACTTAGCTTGTCGGCATCAACTTTAGTCTGCATAGGACAGAACTTAGGCCCACACATCGAGCAAAACTCGGCTGTTTTATAGATGTCAGCGGGGAGAGTTTCATCGTGGTATTCGCGTGCCCGCTCCGGATCTAAAGACAGGTCAAATTGTTTATTCCAGTCAAAGTTATAGCGAGCGTGGGAAAGTTCATCATCGCGATCGCGAGCCCCTGGACGATGCCGGGCAATATCTGCAGCATGGGCCGCAATCTTGTAGGCAATTAGACCGTTGCGTACATCTTCTGCATTCGGCAGCCCCAGATGCTCCTTGGGCGTAACATAGCAAAGCATAGAGGTGCCGTACCAGCCTGCCATAGCCGCCCCGATGGCTGACGTAATGTGGTCGTACCCAGGCGCAATATCGGTGACTAATGGCCCCAGTACATAGAAGGGGGCTTCTGAACACTCCTCCATTTGCTTGCGCACATTAAACTCAATTTGGTCCATAGGCACATGACCAGGGCCTTCGACCATCACCTGCACATCGTGTTCCCAAGCGCGCCGCGTCAGCTGGCCCAATGTCTTGAGTTCTGACAGCTGAGCTTCGTCAGACGCATCGTGAAGACATCCGGGTCGTAAAGAGTCGCCGAGGCTAAAGGAAACGTCGTATCGTTTGAAGATTTCGATGATGTCGTCAAATCGAGTGTAAAGAGGATTTTGCTTGTGGTGATGCAGCATCCACTGAGCAATAATGCCACCCCCACGAGACACAATACCGGTGATGCGATTTTTTACCAACGGCAGGTATTCAATCAGCAGTCCAGCATGGATAGTCATATAGTCCACACCCTGCTGAGCGTGTTTCTCAATGATATGAAGAAAGTCATCCTCAGACAGGTTTTCAATACTGCCGTGGACGCTCTCTAATGCCTGGTAAATGGGGACCGTTCCGATGGGAACAGGAGACTTGTTAATAATAGCGGTGCGGATTTCATCTAGGTTGCCCCCCCCTGTGGAGAGATCCATAACGGTATCAGCACCGTATTTTACGGCGAGAAGCATCTTGTCTAGCTCTTCGCTGATGTCAGACGAATTGGGCGAGGCACCAATGTTGGCATTGACTTTGCATTTGCTAGCAACACCAATGGCCATAGGCTCTAGGTTGGGGTGATTAATGTTGGCTGGAATAATCAGCCTGCCGCGAGCCACTTCCTCCCTAATCAAATCGGTGGAAAGATTTTCTCTTTTAGCGACGTATGTCATTTCCTCAGTGAGGATACCCTGACGGGCATAATGCATTTGGGTAACGTTCGCCTGGCCTCGGCGAGAGGCAATCCAATGTGTTCTCATAGGTTTAACCAATGAAGTGAATGGGTTAACTAAAAACGTGACAATTTAATCAGGCAACCTTTATGCGGGCAGGCTCTCATCTGTTGAAACTGAGTAAGTCTGAGTCCGTAACTGGTCATAGTTAAAGACTTGAGCGGTGCCGTTTTGTTTGGCAATAGCAGTCCATACTAACGTGACCACTGTTGAGGTAATTAAAGCCGCCGCAAAACTGTGGAGCAGGTCGGCACTACCGGGGACCGCTGAAAATAGAGGAGAAAAGTCTGGTTTCTGAAAAAACAACAGACCAGCCACCATACCGACAACAGAGCTAGTAAGCGCATTAACCCCTGTCAGATGTCGACTGTATAGACCATACAGCATGGGAAAAAGCACTGCTGCACAAATCAAATCGGCCACAAAAAACAGATAGAGAACGCTGTAGCCCTGAGAGGCAATTGCGATCGCAGGTAATCCTACCAACACCGTCAAAATACGCGATATTCTCAGCACGTTGTTGGCCGATGGATTAGGCAACATTTGCATCAAATCCAGGGTAAACACACTGGCAAGACCATTCAGCATGGTATCAAGACTACTCATAACTAACGCTAAAGCCAGCACAATGACACTTACTAAAACCCAGCCAGGCATTGCCAGCTGACTTAATAAGCCAAATAAAGCTGTTTCACCCACAATATCGGGAGATGCCTCAGCCAAGGGCACAGCCAGCACACCTAACAGCCCTGCAATGAAAATCAGCGGCAAAATAATCTCTGCTGAACCCAAAAAAGCTCGTCGGACCGTTTGACTGTCGCGACAGGCATAAACCCGCTGCCAGTTTCCCTGATTAAAGACTTCAGCCGCCACAATGGCAATAAACAATGTGGCCCCAAAGCGAACACCGCCAGTATTGTTAAGAGACAACAGCTCAGGCTGCTGAGCGGCCACTGCACTAAAGGCCTCAATGCCCCCTAATGCAACCACGATGACACCAGCACACATTAACAAAAGCGGCACAATCACGACAAACTGCACCACGTCAGTCAAGATAGTTGTTCCCAAGCCTCCTACCGTGGTGTAGATAAATACAGCCGTAATCACCACCAGCGCAGTGATCCCCAAGGGTACATCAGCCACCAGCTGTAGGGCTTTAGCAATCGCCGTTAGCTCTGCAGCCAGGTAAATAAACATGTAGAACACGATTACGGCTTCCACCAGCCAGTACATCGGTCCACCAAACCGGTGCTTGACATACTCGTTGAGAGAATGACCTTGGGGCATCAAGTGACGCAGTCGTGGTCCCACAACAAAAAATAACGCCACCGCCCCTGCTGACCCTAAACAGTAGCCCAAAATAGCAGACACTCCACCAAAAACAGAGCCTGCTTCTTGAGGGCTAAATAAAATCCAGGCGCCTAAAGCCGATGCTGTCACAGTAGCCAAGGCAGACCAACCACCAACCCGGTTGCGGTTGACCATATACCCTTCTAAGTCAATCTGTTGACGCCCGGCATATAGCACACCAAACAAAGTAAATGCTGCCGTCGTTACTAGAGTCACTAGTAGCGCAATCGCTCCTATGGACACAGTCTTTCCTCATTGCGTTGGGTTAAACAGCTAGAGCAATGAGTGCAAGCACCGTCAGGCAGTCAGACTCATCCCTTGACTTTCCCACGGAGACATTCAGCAGTGACAGTACAATAAATCGTCTGCTTCCCTACGCTGGCATTACCCAGACTCAGGTTCCGAGGGTATAATCTCAGCCCGTTCGGGCACCCCTAGCTATGTGCTCGATAGTAACACAGTAGTGGAAGACGAAGGGTCTATCGTTAACGTTAATTTGATGTTGTAGTCAGGATGAGTTCGCTGAGTGTTTGAGTGACGAGTGCATTCCCGTCGGGGCTCAGGTGAATGTGATCGCGGTAGAGACTATCTGGGTCAGAATTCTTCTGAAACGTTTGTAAAAAATCGACATAGGGAATTTTCTGTTGAGTAACTAGCTCATCTACCCGCTTGCGGGCCACAATTTCGTACTCTCTAGGGCCATTGAGCACTTCTCGTTTAAGTGGGGTCATGGCCAACAACAAGATGCTGTTGTTCATATCAACATGTTTCTTAATTTCTGTAATGGCTGTTAAATTTTTGCCAATGCGATCGCCTTTTTCATTTTGAATCTCTTTAAGACCTGGAATTGGCGACTGTTTTTGAAAACGGTTGGTGAGTTCTAAAACAGCTAAGGCCGGTTTTTTATTGGGATAGCTGCGGTCTCTGCCTACCTGTAGTGAGTTGGGCTGGACGCCAAACAGATCGTCGGTGTTGATCACTAACATCACTATCTGAGATTCAAAGGTGCCAAATTTACGCAAATAGGCAAGTTCATTACGAGGCCCCCAAGAATTGGCAGACGCATTTAGCACTTCAGCTGATGAGATTGTGTCTTGTTTAGAGAGTGAGGCCGCAATCATGGCCGATAGAATCTCAGTCTGATCGGTCCACCAATTACCATTCACAATCGAGTCTCCTATTAGCAACACCCGTAGGGCATTTTCTGGACGAGACTTCTCAATCTGACTAGCGCGCATTGAATATTGATTGATGGCGATCAGATTGCCAAACCTCCGTACACGCTGGTTTGGAGCGAGCAGATAGCCAATCGCGTCATCAGCCATATACAGGGGTGGGTTACCAAACCCAAACAGCAGCCGCAGGGCTAGCTCTAGTAGTAGGAACCCAGTCAGGATTAAAAGAAATCCTAAAAGTATGATCTTCACAAATAGGCCCTTGCCGAGAAACTATAGGCTCAAAAATTAATTTTGGCATTGCTGATCCTAGGGATGGCTTTAGCTGTAAGAAACCGTTAAATAGCAACAATTCTAGACGGATACAGCCCCCAAATCAGCAATCGCTTAGGCTACCGTTCCCATTTCTGAGCAGTGCATTGAATTTAATCCCTCCTAAATCTGGCTCAATTCAATGATGTGACCATCTGGATCGTGAATAAAGATGGCAGCTCGACCTGAAGAACTGGGCTGGATAGGAACTTCGGCATCGGTTAATCGTTGTTTGGCCGTATCTAGATCTGCGATCGCAAACGCTAGATGTGCTCGACGCCCCCATTTTTCCTCAGGTTTTGGCTTTGGATAATCAAGCTCAGCTACAATTAGGTGAAGCTGAAACGAGCCTAGCTGGTACCAGGCCCCCGCAAACTTCAGGGTCCGCTCAACCTTGGTAAGCCCTAGGGTTGTGCCATAAAAATGTTCTGCCGCTGCCAAGTTTGAAACATTGATGGCGGCATGCAGCAATGACTTTAACATCTTTTAAGTCTTTGATTCGGCTACCCTATTGTAGTGATTGTATTGGGTATAAGTTGGCTTATTTCCAGCGAGGTGATTGCATCACTGGTCAGAGCATTTTGCCAATCGTTAGTCTCCCATATCCTTGGGTTTACTATTAGCACAAGCCCAATCCAGCCTTGTGTGGTACCCATGAGTATTGCTTAGCCCCCACGGAGCAGCCCTTTGCATGTATGCTAATCAATCTATGAATACCGTTAGTCCTTTAAATGCAGCACAAATTTTACCGAGGCAAAAGCCTCGGCTGTTGGTGGTTGATGATGAACCAGACAACTTAGACCTGCTTTATCGCACCTTTCGCCGTGAATATCAGGTGCTTCGAGCTGAAAGCGGCAGTAAAGCCCTAGAGGTCTTGGAAGATGACGGTGAAGTTGCGGTGATTATTTCTGACCAGCGCATGCCCGACATGAGTGGAACAGAGTTTCTAAGTAAAACAGTTCCAGATTTTCCTGATACGGTTCGCATCATTCTTACGGGTTTTACAGACGTTACTGACCTAGTTCAAGCAATTAACAGTGGCCAGGTTTATCGCTATATCACTAAGCCTTGGGAACCCAATAAGCTTAAGCAGCTGGTACAAAAAGCTGCCAGCACCTACGAACTATTAAAAGAAAGTCATCACGCTTTATACGTGGCCGATCGGCAGGCTCAACTGATGAGCCGAGTGGCTCAGCTGGCTCAGCTTGATGTGACGGAACAGGACGCTCTGCAGTTTATTGCTGATGGTTGGGGACAAACACTATCAGCTAAACTCTGCGTTGTCCAAGGTGTAGAAACGAAGGGAGTCGCCAGTTACGGTGACCTGGGCGGTCAGAGTCTGGAAAATAACCCATTGATACAGGCGGTTATGGCGACCCGTACTCTGCAAACCCTGCCCGACGTTAGTGCCAGCAGCCTAAATGATCCTCTCTATAGAATGACCGGAAGCCAGTCACATTTGGTCGTACCTGTGGTTTTTCGAGACCGTTTGTTAGCCGTAGTTTCTCTACATTGGGCCTATAGCTACCGCACATTAAGCGATGTGAGCAAAATTCTTGATATTGCCACCAGTCAGCTAGCTCAAGCCCTCATTGCTAGCCGCTGCTGATCAGCACTAGCAGCAGTATGATGATAGACGGACTTAGCCGCCTGGCCCTCATGCTTTGCCATGGCAGCTAGTCAAATCTGCTTGTAGGAAAAGAGTAATGGCTCAGGCCACCCCCGACGACGCCGACATTCGTAATTTATTTGATCGGATAGCACCGGTCTATGACGAGCTAAACCAAACCTTGAGTTTTGGTTTACACAAAATTTGGAAGCAAATGGCTGTCGATTGGAGCCAGGCTCGTTCAGGTATGCATGTGCTAGATGTTTGCTGTGGAAGTGGCGATATAGCGCTATTGTTAGCACGCCGAGTAGGGGCTCAGGGTCGGGTCACTGGAATAGATTTTGCTGTTGAGCAACTTGCGCTCGCAGCCCAGCGTGCCTAAACCAACGGCTATGCCGCTCGTACCGAGTGGATTGAAGCCGATGACCTCAATCTGCCCTTCGAGACTGCTCAGTTTGATGCCGTAACCATGGGCTATGGGCTACGTAATCTCATCAATATCCCTAAAGGTCTTAGCGAGCTACAGCGGGTGCTAAAGCCAGCGGGTAGAGCGGCTATTCTAGACTTTCATCGACCTAGCTCCGCTATCAGCCAGCAATTTCAACAATGGTATCTAGATACTGTAGTGGTGCCTGCAGCCAAACGCTGTGGCCTGACCGAAGAATATGCCTACATCGGGCCCAGTGTCGACCGTTTTCCCATCGGTAGTGAGCAAGTTGACCTTGCCATAGAAGCTGGGTTTGATCGGGCTGTGCACTATCCCCTACTGGGAGGACTCATGGGCGTCCTCGTGGCGCAAAAATGAGCGCTATCTCACCAGTACTCTTGTTTGTGCCACCGATAGCCGGTGGCATCATTGGCTATTTCACCAATGACTTAGCCATCAAAATGCTGTTTCGTCCCTACCGCCCCATTCGCGTATTTGGGCAGCAGCTCCCGTTTACCCCAGGGCTAATTCCTAGCAATCAAAGCCGCTTAGCGAAACGAATTGCCGACACTATTATGGGGTCTTTACTCACCCCAGAAGAACTGCAGCGGTTAGCAAAACGTCTGCTCAAAACCGAACGGATGCAGGGAGCAATTCGGTGGTTGTTAGATCTGGCCCTGACTCAAACACAAACCTCTAATCAGGACAAAACGGCTAACATCCTCGGCAACATTCTTCAAGATATGCTGGGTCAGTCTTTGCCCAAAATGTTAAAGGTATGGGCGCGAGATGAAAATTTTCTTGCCGATCAAATCGATCATATTTTTGACCAGGTTCTTTTAGACTTTCGCTTAAGTGAAAGTCAGGCAAAACAAATAGCGACCTGGGTGCGCCAGGGGATTTTGCCCCCCGATCGGTTGCGTCGGTTGATTATTGATTTTCTCACCGACCGCAATATTAAAGTCATTGACGAAACCCTGCGAGAAAAAACCAGTGGCACCTATTGGGTAGTGGCTAATATCTTTGGTGTCCGCAATGCGTTGACCCGTCTGCGCACCTACTGCTTAGATGAGCCAGCCAAGTGCAACAATCGTATTTCTGAGCTAATTACAGAGCTACGGGTAGAAAATCGATTTCAAGAATGGTTGCAAAACTTTTCGTTGCAAGATTTTCCTATCTCTACGGTTCAACAACTGCGGGCGACCCTACGTCAAACTATCCGAAAATATTTGCAAACCGATGGAGTCCCGCTGCTACAAGGGCTGAGCGATTCTATCGACTGGCATGATGTGGCTCAGCGTCTGCTTAAACGCTTGCAAACATCGTCTGTTGTAATGAACTCCTTAGACACCGCAAGTGAAGAACTTGCCTTAATTTTGGAACGTTATTTAGAAGAAGACTTAGAAGATATTGTTGCCCAAGCAATTCCTATTTTGGATATTGACCAGGTGATTATGGAGCGCGTCAATGCGACATCACCACGCAACCTAGAAATGGCGATTCAAGGCATTGTGCGTAATGAACTACAGGCAATTGTTAACCTAGGCGGTGTTTTAGGGTTCACCATTGGCCTGTTGCAAGCTGGGTTGTTACTGCTCCAGTAGAGAAGATTGCAACATTTTAAAGACAAAAAAGTGGGGCATCTGCAGAGATGCCCCAACGGAGATAATTTTGAATGCGGACGTCTAGAATCTGGCTAATTAATTAACCAAAGCGACCAGAAACATAGTCACGCGTGTACTCTTCACGAGGGTTACTAAAGATGACCTGAGTGTCGTCATATTCAACCAGGTAGCCCATCTTGCCGCCAGCGTCAGTAGCTTGAGCGTTAAAGAAAGCAGTCTTATCAGATACCCGAGAAGCCTGCTGCATGTTGTGGGTCACAATCACGATGGTATATCGGGTCTTGAGGTCATGCATTAGTTCTTCTACTTTGAGGGTGGAGATGGGATCTAACGCCGAACAGGGCTCATCCATCAGGATCACTTCAGGTTCAATTGCGATCGCACGAGCAATACACAAACGCTGCTGCTGACCACCCGAGAGACTCAAACCACTTTCTTTGAGCTTGTCTTTCACCTCATCCCAAAGGGCCGCCCCCTTTAGAGAACGCTCAACCAGCTCATCCATATCACCTTGATAGCCGTTAATCCGCGCACCAAAGGCAATATTTTCATAGATGGACTTGGGAAATGGATTTGGCTTTTGGAAAACCATTCCCACACGACGACGTAGCTCTACTGGGTCAAACCGCTGAATATTTTCTCCATCAAACAGAATGTTGCCCTCAACACGAGCGCTGGGGATCAGGTCGTTCATACGGTTAAAGCAGCGTAAGACCGTACTCTTACCACATCCAGATGGACCAATAAAAGCCGCAATCTGATTACGGGGAATATCCAGAAAGACGTCTTTAACCGCTAAGCTAGAGCCGTAGTAAACTGAAATTTTTTCAGCTTTAAGAGCTGTGTCAGTCATTATTTGAGGACGTGTATCTTGCATAGTTTAGATTCCTGTGAATACCCAATATCTCAGCGAGTGGATGTGGTGCGCTAGCGCGTCTTTTGAAAACGATTACGGAGGTAAATAGCGATGGTGTTCATCAACAGCAGCATGACCATCAGCACAATAATCCCGGAGGCGGCGATTTGGTGAAACTCTTCCTGAGGACGCCCCACCCAGTTGTAGATTTGAATCGGCATGGCCGTAAAGGCGCTCTGTAAGCTGTCAGGTGTGGACCGGATAAATGCGACCGCGCCAATTGCCAATAGGGGAGCTGTCTCACCAATCGCCCGCGACAACGCCAAAATCACACCGGTTAAAATACCTGGCATAGCGCTGGGTAACACATGATTCCAAACGACCTGCCACTTGTTGGCCCCTAGCGCAAATCCTGCCAGGCGAATACTGTTAGGCACTGCCCTCAACGCTTCTCGGGTAGCCACAATAATCACTGGCAAAATCAGCAATGCCAATGTTAAGCCACCGGACAGCACGCTGCGTCCGCCGGTGATAGGCTCAAGAATCCTTACAAAAACAGCCAGACCCAGCAGCCCATAAATAATGGAGGGCACACCTGCCAGATTACCGATATTGATTTCTACCAAACGGGTAAACCAGTTATCGTCAGCAAATTCTTCCAAATAAATTGCTGCACCTACTCCAATGGGAAAAGAGGTAGCTGCAACAATCCCCATCACCCATAGCGTGCCAAAAAAGGCAGCTTTGATCCCTGCTTGTTCAGGTTTTCGCGATGGAAACGCTGTAAAAAAGTTGGGATTTATGGTCGCTAAACCATCTTTCAAAATGGTGAACAGTAGCCAGGCCAACACCACAACAGAAACGATGGTAGCGGCCCAGGCGGCAGTGGCAAACACTTTGTCCAGGTTGTAGCGACCCGACAAATCCTGCTTAAAGGTTCCGGTCGCTGCATTCTTATCAATCCCTTGAGCCGTCATATCCTCTATATCCCTATTTGCTCAATCTCTCTATCACTGATCAAACGACCTAATCGGGCTTACCCGCACCAGAATTTAGTCGTATTTCTGACGAAAACGGCGCACAAACCAGAAGCTAAATACATTTAGCGCTAGCGTAATCAAAAACAGCATCATACCCACGGCATATAGCGTCTCATAGGCAATGGTGCCGTGGGGAGCATCTCCCTTAGTAACTTGCACAATGTAGGCCGTCATCGTCATAACCGGAACAAATGGGTTAAAGCCCAGTGTGGGGTTTGCCCCTGCCGCTAGGGTCACAATCATGGTCTCACCAATCGCTCGTGACGTCGCTAGAATCAGCGATGACACAATTCCTGAGAGAGCTGCTGGCTAAACAACCGACCACACGGTTTCCCGCCGGGTTGCTCCCAATGCATAAGAACCATCCCGCAGGGACTGAGGAACCGAATAGATGGCGTCTTCACTCAGTGATGCCACCATGGGTGTAATCATAATGCCGAGAACAATGCCTGCACTCAGGGAATTAAACCCCTCCACCGGTGGCAGAAAAGCCTGGAGAAACGGAGTTACGGTCAGCAGTGCAAAATAGCCGTAAACCACCGTTGGTACACCAGCCAGAATCTCTAATACAGGCTTCAAAATTTTACGAAGTTTTGGGCTGGCGTATTCGCTTAGACAAATAGCTGCTAACAGCCCTAGGGGTAAAGCCACCGCAATGGAAATAAACGTAATCATCAGCGTGGCGCTGATCAACACAAAAATTCCAAACTGCTTACTGGCAAACAAAGGCGTCCAGCGTCCAGCGGTTAAAAAGTGAATAATACCTCCAACATAGGAGACATTTTCACCATCCTGTGAGAGCTCACGGGGCAGGTCGCCAAAGAATGCGAACATTTCAAAAATTAGCGTTCCAATAATGCCAATGGTGGTCAGAATCGAAATCGCCGCAAATGCTCCACAGATGATTTTGACAATTAGCTGGATAGCTTGGGAACGACTACGATTGGGTTTCCAAGCACCAGGGGCAATATCGTTTAAGGGAAGCTCAGCTGTCATGCACAAAGTCCTCAGCGTAGGTATGGCTAACCACGTCTAGGTGCATCGCTCTAAAGCTCTAATAGAGCAACCCTTTCGGACGTGGACAACGTTCAAATCACATCCAAGTTTGATCGAGAACCAGTTCTTTTCCGCAAAGAACAGGAGCCTGGGTGTGAAGATTGAGTATCTAAAGAAATTCCTTTCTGCTACCGGCATCATTGGCGATGCTGACGGCCTTTTATTAAAGAGAGCTGGGAAGAGGTTTCCTCTCCCCAGCCGTATATTACCCAATTAGACAGAGCCTAACGGAGTTATTCAGCCGTCAGGTTAGTGGGGTCACTACCTAGTTTTGCTTCATCAACGCGCGCCTTGGAAGCCGCCAAAATATCATCAGGTAGCGTTACATAGCCAGCGTCGGCGACAAGCGCACCATTCTCAGGAGCTACCATAAAGTCAACATATGCTTTGACCTGCTCCTTAGTGTCGTAAGATTCCTTCTTCACATAGAAGAATAGAGGACGTGCCATGGGGTTGTAGGACCCATCAGCAATGGTCTCTCTAGAAGGAGCGACACACTCGCCAGCTTCGTTCTCGATTTCGACTGCGTTTAGAGAGCCAGAATTCTCTTCAAAGTAGGCATAACCGAAGTAACCTAGAGCACCCGAATCACCAGTCACACCCTGCACGATTACGTTGTCATCTTCACTAGCGGTGTAATCACCACGGCTTGCACCCTCTTCACCGTTAACTTCCTCGGTGAAGTAGTCAAATGTACCAGAGTCAGTACCAGGGCCATATAGACCCAGCGCCTGCTCGGGGAAGGAAGGATCCACCTGATTCCAGTTGTCGATCTGTCCTTCAGAGTCAGGAGACCACATTGTGTTGAGCTGGTCGGTAGTCAAACACTGTGCCCAGTCATTTTCCGTATTGGTTACGACAGTCAAACCGTCAAATGCAACAGGCACTTCGACGAATTCGATGCCAGCCTCTTCACAAGCAGCAATCTCCTCTTCCTTAATCGGACGAGAAGCATTTGAGATGTCAGTCTCCCCGGCGCAGAACTTTTGGAAACCACCACCAGAGCCAGACACGCCAACCGTTACGCTGACATCTGGGTTAGCGTTACTGAATTCTTCACTCATTGCTTCTGCAATGGGGAAGACAGTACTAGAACCATCAATTAGTACATCACCAGAGACACCACTGGACGCAACCTCGGTACCATCACCAGCCGCAGGCGCATCAGTCGTTGTAGTTGTACCGCCGCCGCCACAGGCAGCTAGACTTGTTAAGAGAGCCAGCAGAGATGCTGAGTATACGTAGCGCATTTTCCGTGCTTTGAATTCCATGATTGCTTAGACTTAACTCCTCACCAAAATGTCTAAAGACATTCTTGGTGAAAACTACCGAGTCAAGGTAAAGGCGAGGTTAAGAAGAATTTGAAAATGTGTTCAAGCTAACACGCTTTATGGCGTGTTTTTGTGTCTTTAACAACGTTCTAAATGTATAGCATGCTACATCTGGTGGTCTTAGCGCCCGGTGCAATCTGTAATTTGAAGGCCATGACCTAGGGGTTTAGGAAAAGGCGTCTGTGGGAAATAAGTCTTGATGGCATAACCGTTGTAGCCAATTTCAGAAATAGACCGGAGAATAGATAAGAGGCGTTTTTTTGAGCCTCTCTTAAATTTGGCAAATTTCAGCAATGTCTGCTGGTTTTATTTCTATGTATTGCGTAATCTACGATGGCGACTGCAACCTGTGCACCACTTTAGTCCAGTGGTTGGAGTGGCTAGACCAAGGTCAGCGATTTCGCTATGTGTCTATGCAGGATAGCGAAATGCTACAGCAGTTTGATGTCACAGCTGATGACTGCGAGCTAGGTATGTTGTTGATTAATGAGGAGAACCTTACACAGCGTTGGCAGGGTAGTGATGCGGCTGAGCAGATTGGTGCGATATTGCCCATGGGGGCTTTATTTGTGGCAGTCTATCGTGGTTTACCAGGGTTAAAACGTGGCGGCGATAGACTGTATGCGTTTGTTAGAGACAATCGCTACCGACTGTTTGGGCGTCGTTCTACGACTTACCAATCTGCTTACCCTGTCTGCAAGTCAGACCGATGTGATCAATATTTTTAATGACGCTTCTCAATCTGCCACAGACAAATTATCAAGTCGTTATTGCAAACTCTAGGGTCCGGCAAAAATGGCGTCTTCCAAATCTTGACGGCTGAGGGAGTATTTAAACCCACGTTGAATATCTTCTCCGGCTTCTCCAGCCTTCAGATAACGCACAATCAGGGAGTCAGTTTCAAGCATCAGATCCGCTTGCCAGGATGCTTTGGCAACGTCCCAACGGTTAAGCTCAGATCGATCCTGCTCGCACCCTTGCTGTTTTAGCCATAGCTCAATGTCGGGCAGCGTATGGTTGTACAGGGGGGTATCTGCTGAAGGAAGGGTCATGGGGTGTTTCTAAATTGTGTAAAACGGTAGGGATGAAAGGGTAAAGTCGCTATTGGTGATGCCTAGGATAAATACTAAAGCCAAGCAGGCGGCAAAGGTGAGTCCTAGGATAAAGAGCGCAAAGATTTCTCCAGCAGATAGGGGGCGATCGGTTGGGTCTAGATATGCGTAGCGCGATTCAAAAGGGGCATCTTTTCTAGCCCTATTTTCTAGGTCTCTGGGTGCCTGACTGACATAAATCCGAGAATAGCCAATTTGGCTATCGTAGATTAGGCGCTGCTCTGGATTACTGAGGGTGCCATAGGCCTCGTTGAGAGCCTGAAATTTTTTGGTTGCGATCGCACCCGATAGTTCAGTCGTGTCCGGGTGGTAAAGCTTACTCAATTCTTGATAAGCGCGTCGAATCTCCTGGGCAGAGGCCGTTGGTTTGACCCCCAGAAGTTCGTAGTGGTTTTTGGGACTGTCCTCAGAGACGCTATTTGTCATGACTAATTACTAGACTATGCCACCGCCTCTAACGTCACTTGGCTCAGAAGCTCACTGTCTGCGCCACGGATCAGTCGAATTTGGGCCAGGGTAAACACAACGGGAATGACCCGCGTGTAGTTTGAAGCAATGGCTCGCCAGCCCAAATCCGCTATAAACCAAGCCCACAAAGCAGGCCCTAAAAAGGCAAATACGCCTCGCACAGCACCGTATCGCGCCGTATTTAATACCATGCCACGTGAAGCCAGCTGAACAGCCGCTTTCCCTTGAATCTTGGCACCTAATGTAGCCGCCCCCCGCAATGTTTGTTGCCCTACCTGATAACGAGCCAGTTGCAAAGCAAACTGTTTAGCAATCTGCTGCAGTAGCCAAGGGCGAATAACGGAGCTAACGGCCACTGCGCCGCTACCTTTGAGCACTAGAGCCAGAGGATTTTTTTGCAGCTGGGGTGATAGCTTCTGAAAATGCTCAGCCTGGGCTAATTCGGTGGTCAGCCGCCGCTGGAGCTGAGTCTGCTGACTCGGTGTTAGCCGATGCCAAGCTTTCTCAAGCAACTGCAAAAAGATTTCCGCTTCCAAATCGAGTGTGGAGAGCTGACCGGCCACCTCAAGCTTGAGGTGGCGGCTCAACTGCAGCAAGACTTGTCGATAGCTAACCTGATGAGTATCTTTACGTAGCACTGTTAGCCCATCAGCCGCCAAGTAGCGAAATCGAGATTCAATCCGCTCAATGCAGTCATGGCGATCAAAGCCCTGCACCACCTGGGGCGAAGGAGTACACCAGTAATCTAGCGGATTAAACTTTGGTCGAAATAGCACCTCGGCCAGAGCGGCCAATTCTTCACGGGTCGCTAACTCTAACCCCGTTCTGAGCTCATCCACAAGTCAGCTAATCGCTCCAAACACCACAATTTTGCCTCTTAATTCTACATAGTTCTCTATGCAAACGGGAGCGCCTCAACCCTGAGAAACCGATGAAATCAGAGTTTTTTTGCTTCCCTACTGCCATAGCTCTGCCATAAAACGAGACAGCTTGAACCCAATCTATTTTTCCAATCGCACGGCGTACCATTGCCAGGAAACTCCAGGACTGACCTCAAATTCACAAGCCGTATCACGCAGATGCTTATCTTGATCATCCAGGGAATCAAATTTTTGCAAGTCCCGAGGTAGTGGGGCTGAATATTTAGCCAACATCGTTTTGAGCTTTGCCAGCAGCTCATCAGGCTCTAGAAAAGTCTCACCAGCGCCGGGCACCAGCAGCACAAACATGTCTTCGCTATACATCGTGGCATCTGCCATCGTTAACTCCTTACATCAAAAGGGTTTCTCCTATCAATCCTAATAGCGTTGATCAAACACTGGTAACAGCAAAAAGCTGGCAGCCTTTTTTTAGCGTTAGATAACATTTGCTTGAAGTATCAATACACACAAAATGGGTAGCAGTGATACTATTGTTGGGTATACACCACAATCCCTACCGGATTACCGGACAATTACCTAGCCTCAAAAATCTAACGATTTGCTTGGTAATATCACTGATTAATCATCTGTCTGACTACAATTAGCGTTGCTAGTCCACTTCCCGAAATACCCACCCAAGGCTGAAGCACTCATTGCTATGCTTGCAGGCTTTTCGGATTTCTTTTGTTCACTGTTCTGCTATCGATCGCTACATCATGGTTCAAGCTCCGATTTCACCTGGTAAGCAAGCTGCTGAGGCTTCAACGTCGCCTGGCAAAAAAGTATCTAGGCTCGAAGGCATTAAAGAGCGTAGCCAGTTTCTAAGGGAACCGGTAGCAACTGAGTTAGCTCAAGATACGACTCACTTCAGCGAAGACGGTATCCAGATTCTGAAGTTTCACGGATCCTATCAACAGGATAACCGAGACAATCGAATCAAAGGCCAGGAAAAGGATTACCGCATGATGCTGCGGACCCGAAACCCAGGGGGCTTGGTATCTCCAGAGCTGTACCTAACTCTAGATGAGCTGTCAGACAAATATGGCTACAGCAATATTCGCGCCACCACTCGTCAAGCCTTTCAGCTCCACGGCATCCTGAAGAAAAATCTGAAGGACACCATGGCATCGATTATCCGCAGCATGGGGTCTACCCTGGGAGCCTGCGGAGATCTCAACCGCAATGTAATGGCGGTGCCTGCCCCGTTTAAGGATAAGCCTGAGTATGTGTATGCGCGGGACTATGCCAATCGCATTGCTGACTTGCTAACGCCTCAGACCCCTGCCTATTACGAGATTTGGCTAGATGGAGAAAAGGCGGTTACGGGTGAAGAGCACCCCGACGTAGTGGCGGCTCGTCAGCGCAGCGGCACCATCGTCCATGACAATGTGGAGCCCATCTATGGCACCCATTACATGCCTCGGAAGTTTAAGTGCTCAGTTACAGTTCCCGGTGATAATTCCATTGATGTTTACACCCAGGATGTGAGCCTGGTGGTGATTGTCGATGAAAATAAAGAGCTACAGGGCTTTAACGTTCTAGCGGGGGGTGGTATGGGCCGCACCCACAATAAAGAGGAGACTTTCGCCCGCATTGCTGATGAAATCGGCTACGTGGACAAAGACGATGTCTATGACCTGGTGAAGGCAATTGTCGCCACCCAGCGTGACTACGGGGACCGGGTACAGCGACGCCACGCTCGCATGAAGTACTTAATCCACGACTGGGGTGTGGAGAAATTCCGGACTAAGGTTGAAGAATATTTTGGCAAGCGCCTTCAACCCTATAAGTCTCTGCCTGAGTGGACGTTCTATGACTATTTGGGCTGGCACGAACAGGGGGATGGCAAGCTATTTCTCGGTATCCACATTGAAAATGGCCGCATCCATGACAGAGGTGCGTTTAAGATCAAATCAGCACTAAAGGAAATTGAGCTGCGATATCGGTTACCGATTCGGTTGACTGGCAACCAGAGTTTGCTGCTGACTGAGATTGACCCAGCGGATAAGGCTGAAATTGACCATATTTTGAGCAGCAATGGCATTGACGCAGAAGATCAGATCAATCTGCTGCACCGCCATGCTATGGCCTGCCCGGCATTACCCACCTGCGGTCTAGCCGTGACTGAGTCGGAGCGTGCGATTCCTAGCGTGTTAGATCGAATTCAGTCACTGTTAAACAAGTTGGGGCTCAAACAAGAGCATTTTGTCACTCGTATGACTGGCTGCCCCAATGGCTGTGCTCGGCCTTATATGGCGGAGCTGGGCTTTGTCGGCAGCGCTCCCAATTCATATCAGCTATGGCTGGGGGGCTCCCCTAACCAGACTCGTCTGGCACAGCCCTACATGCAGAAGATGAATATTGACGATCTAGAGACCACTCTAGAGCCGATGTTTGCCTTCTTTAAGAAGGGTCGCCAGTCGGGTGAAAGCTTTGGTGATTTTTGCGATCGCATCGGCTTTGAGGCTATCCGCAACTTCTCTGAGTCCTATATCCCGGCGAAGAAGGCATCGGGTCGTCGCAAGCACCGCGTAGGCGTGTCTGGCGAGATCTACCAGCAATTAAAGGACGCTGCTGCTAATAAAGGGTTGAGCATGGCTCAGATTACAGAAGATGCGATCGCAGCCTATCTCAATAACCAAACTAACTAACGCCCATTTTTGGGTTAATCAATGGCTAAGTTCACCAGTACTCCAAATCGTTGCGTCATTGTAGACGGCAAGGAGCTTTGGCTCAGCCGTAGCGTAACTGTCCTAGCCATCCTGGTGGTGGTTTGTGATGGGAGAGCCTACGTCCCCCTAAATAAGCGCGGGCCAGACCTACCTTCTGAAGTAGGAAAGTGGTGTTTGGCTGGCGGCTATCTGGACTATGACGAGACCATTGGTGGTGCCGTCATGCGTGAAGTCTGGGAGGAGTTGGGTCTAGATTTAGAAGAACTCCAGGCTCAGCACAGGCTAGTAGGGTCCCTAGATCAGCCCAGCCTTGTTTTTAGCGAACCTCGACGATCACAAAACATCACCATGCATTACCCCCTGATGGTATTCCTCACGTCAGGGGCTCAACTCCCACAGCTAGCTCCCAAAGTTAGCAAAGGAGAAGTCACTGACGTTGGCTGGTTCTCCTTAAAAGAGGTGCTGCAGATGGATTTAGCCTTTAATCATCAAGAGATACTGCAGCGATGTCTTGACAATGAATTTGCTAAGATTTGGCCAGCCCCCCATCTGACATAATTACGCCTACCGCTACATGCAGCACACCTCTAAAAACGCTCAAAAAATCGCTGACAGTAACTATCAATCCCTGAGTAATCAGCATTTATTTAGCCAGTACATGCTGCAAAATCAGGTACGCGATCAGGTATTCATAGCATCGCTAAATACTTTCAAAGCCGAACTACAAAGAATCAAAAAATCTGCAGCTCTGCGCCATGCCACCCTTGATTGGTACTTAGCAGAATTAAAGCATTTAAGACAGCAATTTGATGACTATGTCAAAACATTGCGTCGTCAGGGGCTAATGGAGTTCACACTGCCTATGGAACTGGCTCTGTTTGGTACCCGAGCGCAGTGGTTTGTGCAATATCAGTGGCCTCAGATTCGCAACGGCTGGCAACAGGTCGCCCACGGATTTCAGCAAATGTCTACCCCAGACAAACGGTAATCTACCCTGAATGAAGCTGCACATTGACACTCCCTAAATCAAAATTTTCAGGGTCAAAATCGCCACCCACTTCATCCCACCTAGCTAGATGCTGAGGGTCGCTCGGGTCATCCAAAATTTCAAGCAACTCGTTATATCCCCAAATACCACCACAGCCTTCTGGAGGGCAGCGTAACTCACCAGTAACACAGTGGGGATAGTGACCTTGAGGATCGGCCGGCAGCACCATCTCTACTTCTATCGTATGAAACCAACCATCACGGAGATCATAGACATAGCAAAACTGCACAAACTCATCGCGAACAATCTCATTTAGCGGCATTTCTAACAAAAAAGGCTCCGTATCCGAACGTTGTTTACCAATACGGTAGTGATAGTTCGATAAATTTTGCCAACCCATAGCAATCTGCACAATACGATGCAGCTCTTCCAAACTAGTGCCGGCACTCACCAACAATCGTCGCCAAATAGCCGGTTCACTGTCGGTTAAGGTAAGTTTGAGTTGATAAATACGATTGTTGGCCATCAAAGGGCGGCTCCATGTTCGCCTAGCCAATCTTCACCCAGCTGAATAGTAATGTCAGAGTCAAGGTTGCCTGTGCTCTCCACACGCACCTCACCGATGCGTAAAAACTGATGCAGCATTGATGCACTAGCGCGATCTCCTCGTTGGGCAACGATGCGAGTCTCGGGAAGCAGCTCATTTAATTCACTACCCACAATCACATTGCGGTAGCCGCTGTCATACAGCGTATCGATCAAAGACTGAACAGCTAGATCGTCACCAGTGCTATCTTGCACCACTACCCTCAAAAATGAGGGGCTTGCCGCTTCCATGACTTGAGCTGATTCCAACCCAAAGTATTGCTCTACCATCTCGTCAATGCTGGCGTAGTCTGGCAGCCAATAACTAAGGTTATATTCCGTTGGGCTACTAAAATTGCCAGGTAGCATCAACATCTGCACATCTGAGCGGTCTGTTTGAGAACCGTAACCGACTAACGCCACTAGTTCTTCAACAGAAAGGTTAGTGTCAACGTGGGACTGGATCACCGATAAAATTTTTGGAAGTCGTGCTATCGTCGCAGGGTTTAGTGTTTGCTCAATCACTGAACGCATCATTGTCTGCTGACGCTGTACCCGACCGATATCGCCATTTTCATCGTAGCGAAATCTCAGAAACTGCAGTGCTTGGTTGCCATCTAAGGTTTGCTCCCCAGCCTTGAGATTGATTTACAGATGCTGGCTATCGTCTTGATACTTCATATCTTGTGGAACATTCACTGTGACGCCCCCCAGGGCATCAATCAGTTTTTCCACACCTTGCACATTGATACGCACATATCGATCGATTGCCACCCCTCCCAGCAAATCGCTAATCGATTCCGCCGTCAGCGCAGGGCCACCGTTTAAGTTAGCTTCATTAATTTTAGTTAGTGCACCGCTTACCAGCGCTCGTGTATCGCGGGGCACAGACATCACCACCAACTGCCCTGTGCGTGGATTAAACCGCAGCAACAGCATCGTGTCTGACAATCCCTCAAAGGAATTAACTAAGGCGTGATACCCCAGCTCCTCGGCCCCCTCAACAGGCGTATCCACATCCGATGTTAAAACCTTAACCCCAAGCACCAGAATGTTGACAGGTCTGGTCAATCGAGGCAACCGTAAACTGCTATTCGCTAATATCGGCTGCTCTTCACTAAAGACCGCAGCTTCTTCAGGCGATAGCTGACTTTGTAATAATGGCTGACTATTCATCGAAACAGCCAGCAGCGCACCAGTACCGGCTGAAACAGTCGCTACACTGGCCAGTGATAGTGTAATCCAAGCCCACTTGGGAATACCGAGCCAACCACGTCGCTGCTTTGTGGCTGACATCTTCTTCATTGGTCGTTTAACGGATTGCTTTTTACGATGTGGGATGGACACAGAATGACCTCAAGCCTGGATGATATGTGCGAACAGTCGCAAGGAGCATAAAATGTAGCCGTTAGTCTAACGGCTATTGGTACCAATTGGCTAATCGATAAAACTTCCATTGCCAAAGGCTATAGAAATTTGCAAAAGCCCAGATGGAACACCCTATTTTTTAGCAGTCATGTTAGCAAGATTTCTCTAAAAAGACGGATCTTTTCAAAACGCAACAATAAACTGTACGAGCGACTCGCCTAATCTGGCAACCGACGGCTTAGCTGACTAATGCCCGGTAGCTTAGCAGGCTTTCCCTGAGATAGTCGTAAGATCAGCCATGATGATTGTTTCACAAACAACTCTGCCCCATTAGCTATTGGCAAATCGTAAAATATGGCTGAACAACGGACAAATAGCCAATAATGTGCGCTGAAAGCTTAAGTGTTTTAGCGGAAGAACTTGATCCCTAAATTCAATATTATACTCTCGCCTTTATATGCATTTTTTGGCTGGAAGGATCGTAATGAACGAAGCATTTTTAACCAACATAGCTAGCAATGCTACCAGCATTCTGATTGCAGTTGGCCTCAAAATTGTTGGGGCTCTCGTCTTCTGGATTATAGGTCGTTGGCTGATCAAGTTTGCCATTGGTTTGTTAACCCGTAGCCTGAAAAACACCACTATTGATCCAACACTGGTCATCTATCTCAAATCTACGGTTAGTGTTTTACTAAACGTTGTTCTAGTTGTTGCCATCCTCGGATTCTTTGGCATTGAGACTACATCTTTTGCAGCTCTGCTAGCTGCTGCTGGCATTGCGATTGGAGCGGCCTGGAGTGGTTTGTTAGCTCACTTCGCAGCTGGAGCTTTTTTAGTCATTTTACGTCCATTCAAAGTTGGTGACTTTGTTACAGTAGGCGGTGTAACAGGTACCGTTGAGGAAGTTGGTTTATTTGTCACCAAAATAAACACCATGGACAATGTGATGACAATTGTCGGCAACAACACAATTTTCTCGGATACAATTCAAAACTTCTCGACCAACCCCTATCGTCGTGTGGATTTAGTGGCTCAGCTCGACAATACGGTTGAACCGAGTCAGGCGATCTCACTTCTCCAAGAGAAACTAGCTGCGATCCCCAACGTGATGGCAGAGCCTGCTCCCGATGTGGAGATTTTGGAATTTAACCCTATGGGGCCTGTGTTAGCGGTGCGTCCCTACTGCAGCAATGACCATTACTGGCAGGTATATTTCGACACAAATAAGATCATCCGCGAGGGCTTTGGCCAGGCTGGCTTCCCAGCACCGGCTCAGCACTTTACAGTGCATCAGCGAGCGGCCTAATGTTATGAACCTTTCACAAGTCAAGAACAAGGCACTTAAACGAGAATCTGCCTGATTAAAGCAAGGCACCGTAACCTCAAGCTGCGGTGCCTTTTAGTATCTATTGATTTAGCTTTACTAAAGGGATAAAAAATACGGATGCTGCTCGAATTTAGAAAATGTTACAATAATGCTAAAAAGATAATTTTAAAGAACTGGCGTTCATTTTGTTTGTCAGCTCTTTTAACCTTAACTGTCGTAGCGTAGCGAATACCAAAATAATGATGCTTGAACAATATCGTAAACACGTCGAAGAACGAGCAACATTAGGAATTCCTCCACTACCGTTGAATGCAGAGCAGACTGCTGATCTTTGTGAGCTACTAAAAAATCCACCTGAGGGTGAAGCTGAGTTTTTGATGCAGTTGCTGTGCGATCGCATTCACCCCGGTGTTGACCAAGCATCCTATGTAAAAGCATCTTTCCTAACCGCCATTGCCAAAGGTGAAGTTACCAGTCCGCTGATATCTCCTTTGAAAGCGGTACAGCTACTTGGCACAATGTTAGGTGGCTACAACGTCCAGTCCTTAGTCGATTTACTTAAGTCCACAAATGCAGAACTGGCACAAGCCGCCACTGATGCACTCAAGAAAACACTACTGATATACGATGCCTTTAACGACGTATTAGCGCTAGCCGAGAGCAGCGACTATGCTCAACAAGTCATCGATGCATGGGCTGCAGCAGAGTGGTTCACCAGTAAGCCTGAGGTGCCCGACACCATTGATATCACCGTCTTTAAGGTCCCTGGAGAAACCAATACAGACGATCTTTCCCCTGCGCCTCATGCCACTAGTCGCCCAGACATTCCTCTCCACGGTCTGGTCATGCTGGAGTCTACGATGCCCAATGCTCTAGAAACCATTGCCGAGCTAAAAACCAAAGGCAACCCGGTCGCCTATGTAGGTGATGTTGTCGGCACTGGCTCTTCACGTAAGTCAGCCATGAACTCAGTCATCTGGCATTTGGGTGAGGATATTCCCCATGTTCCTAACAAGCGCACAAGCGGCTATATCCTAGGTGGAAAAATTGCACCTATTTTCTTTAATACAGCAGAAGATTCGGGCGCACTCCCCATCGAGTGTGACGTCTCTCAGATGGAAACGGGTGATGTTATCACCGTTCATGTACGCAAAGGCGAAATCACCAAAGATGGCACCGTTGTTTCCACCTTTAACCTGACTCCTGAGACTATTTTAGATGAGGTTAGAGCAGGTGGGCGTATCCCTTTAATGATTGGTCGGGCACTGACAGACAAGACTCGCGCTGCTTTGGGTTTAGAACCCAGCGATGTATTTGTCCGCCCCTCTGCACCAGCTGAGACTATTAAGGGTTATACACTGGCCCAGAAAATGGTAGGGAAAGCCTGCGGTCTGCCCGGTGTGCGTCCTGGAATGTCTTGCGAGCCCCTGATGACTACCGTCAGCTCTCAAGACACCACCGGACCCATGACCCGTGACGAGATGAAGGAGCTAGCCTGTCTGGGCTTTAGCGCTGGTCTAGTGCTACAGACCTTCTGCCATACTGCTGCATATCCAAAGCCAGTGGATGTGGACACTCACGCTACACTCCCCGATTTCTTCTCTTCTCGCGGTGGTGTTGCTCTCGAGCCTGGGGATGGCATCATTCACTCCTGGCTCAACCGCATGCTGCTGCCTGATACCGTGGGTACCGGCGGTGACTCCCATACCCGTTTCCCCCTGGGTATTTCCTTCCCGGCAGGGTCTGGCCTGGTAGCCTTTGCTGCCGCTATCGGTGCAATGCCGCTGGATATGCCTGAGTCAGTGCTGGTGAAATTTAAGGGTGAACTGCAGTCTGGAATCACACTGCGAGATATTGTTAATGCCATTCCCTATGTCGCCATTCAAAAAGGATTGTTGACCGTTGAGAAGAAGAACAAAAAGAATATCTTCTCTGGTCGCATCATTGAGATGGAAGGGTTGCCTGACCTGAAACTAGAGCAGGCTTTTGAGCTCACCGATGCAACCGCAGAACGCTCTGCAGCGGGCTGTACCATTAAGCTCAGCAAAGATACTGTGGCTGAGTATCTCCGCTCTAATGTAGCGCTGATGAAAAATATGATTGCTCGGGGCTACTCCGATGCAAGAACATTAGCGCGTCGGATTGCAGCCATGGAGGATTGGTTAGCCAACCCCAGTCTCATGGCAGCAGACACAGATGCAGACTATGCAGAGGTAATTGAGATTGATCTCAATGAGATCAAGGAGCCTTTGGTTGCCGCACCCAATGACCCTGATAACATTAAGGCTCTCTCAGATGTTGTTGACGACAAAGTTGATGAGGTCTTTATTGGCTCTTGCATGACTAACATTGGCCACTATCGTGCATCGGCTAAGGTGCTTGAGGGAGCTGGCACAGTGAAGGGACGTCTCTGGATCTGTCCGCCTACACGCATGGATGAACAACAGCTGCGGACGGAAGGTTACTATGGCACCTTTGCAGCCGCTGGAGCCCGCACTGAGATGCCTGGATGTTCTCTCTGCATGGGTAACCAGGCCCGTGTGGAGGATGGTGCAACAGTCTTCTCTACATCCACTCGCAACTTCAACAATCGCATGGGTAAAGGGGCTCAGGTATATCTAGGGTCTGCAGAACTGGCAGCAGCCTGTGCTCTGCTGGGTCGGATTCCTAATATGGATGAATATCTGGAGATTGTCGCCAAGAAGATTGATCCGTTTGCAGATGATCTATATCGCTATCTGAATTTTGACCAGATCAAAGGCTTTGAAGATGAAGGGCGTGTAGTCTCGAAAGCTGAAGAGGAGAAGATCGAAAAAGAGGCCGTCTCAGCAGGTTAAGAAGAGTTTTGAGGCAAGAGTAAGCTAGCTCTTGCCTGTTGCACTCAGGAGAAAGTATATATGAGTGATTTACTAACCAGTCAAGTTTGTATTCCCTGTAGCGGCAAGGTTCCTCCTGCCAGCGAAGCTGAAATAACAGAGCTAAAACCCCAGATTCCCGATTGGAATATTATTTCGGTAGATAGCGTTCAACAGCTGCAGCGGGTTTACCACTTTAGCGATTTTAAGAAGGCCCTAACGTTTACCTATCACGTAGGTGAGTTAGCCGAATCAGAACAGCATCATCCAGCTTTACTCACTGAGTGGGGCAAGGTGACGGTGACCTGGTGGACCCATGCGCTAAACGGTCTACATCGCAATGATTTCATCATGGCGGCAAAAACTGATGATGCGGCCCAAGGACTCACCAGTGATAGCCCAGCTCCCGAACATCAGGATGATTGAGTTCGTATCAAGGCCCGACATGTAAAACACATCATGTATCTAGAATCTCCGGCAGAACCTGGACAGCTATAGGGTTTCTACAATAAAATCTCTCGAGAATTTATCCTTTCTTGTAAAAAATGACAGCAGAATAAAGCGACGACCCCATAAATCTACCTAGATGAGGGTTTATGTTGCTCTTTATCAAGGCATGCTGTTATTTTCCTGCTCGATCTAGGTAGTCTGGGATGGATCATATCTATCCCAGACTACCTAAATGAGTGCTAGCGATGAAGTACGAAGTTCGCTATAAACCAGCCTTTGCCACCTTGTTTGTGACCTTGCAGCCGGGGGAGCGTATTTTTGCGGAGGCAGGAGCAATGGCCAGCATGGACGGACAAGTGTCTATGAGTACTGGCTTTTTTGGTGGGTTGATTCCAGGATTGCTAAAGGCATTTTTGGGTGGTGAATCTTTATGCTTAAATCAATTTGCGAATCGCACGAATACCCCCCAGACACTGGTGCTTACCCAGTCCACCATTGGCGATATTGCTCGGATGGAGCTGACTGGCAATGAGCTGTGTTTACAACCAGGGGCCTATATCGCCCACAGTTCAGGGATAAAGGTACAGCTACAGTGGGCGGGTTTTGCTAGCTGGTTTGCGGGTGAAGGATTATTTAAGCTGAAGCTCAGCGGGCGAGGTCTAGTCTTTTTTGGTGCCTACGGTGGCCTCTCTGAAGTGACTGTTCGCGATGAATTTATTGTCGATAACGGTCATCTCGTAGCCTATGAGCCCGGTATCAAGATGAATATCGGTCTTTCGGGTGGCATATTTGGCTCAATCGCCTCTGGAGAAGGGTTTATCAATCGCCTACGAGGGCGCGGGAAAATATACCTGCAGTCGCGCAGTATGGATGGATTAGTGCGATTTCTTAGAACAAAACTGCGGTGACCCAATTGCTGGATAACGTGAATCTGAAATAGTATGAAACTTGAGCTTTTACTTCAGCCGGATAGTGCGATCGCATAATTCTTTATGGATCCCCAAGAAGAACTAATCGCCGATGCCGGGGCCATGGTCGCCATGAGCGGCTTTGTTAACGTTAGTACGACACTCCGCAAAGGTAAGGGCGGCGGCGTCTTTGGTGGTCTAAAGCGAATGCTGGGTGGTGAGTCATTGTTTATGAGCGTTTTTCGCTCAGGTAATAGCTCTGCAGAACTCTACCTCGCCCCAAAACTCATCGGCGACATTCTCCCCTATACCCTCAAAGAAACAGAACTCGTTGTTCAATCTACCGGATATATGGCAAGCACTCCCGGTGTCGATATTGACCTAGGCTTTACGGGCTTCAAAAGTCTTTTCTCAGGAGAATCTCTCTTTTGGCTCACAGTCAGTGGCTCAGGTTTAGTGTTACTCAGTGCCTTTGGCGGCATTTACGAAATAGATGTGGATGGAGAGTATGTGGTAGATACCGGCCACATTGTCGCGTTTGAGCGCACACTTGATTACAGCATCTCTAAAGCGAACAAAAGCTGGGCCGGAGCATTATTTGGGGGAGAAGGGTTTGTCTGTCAATTTAGAGGACACGGTAAAGTCTTTTGCCAAACCCATAACCCTGGCTCGTTTGGGCGATTGGTTGGTGGTAAGCTACCCCCTCGTTAAAGGAAATACCGAGGGTTGAGCAAAGCCAAAGTCCGTTCACGATAAAACACCTAAAAATCAATCAAGAGCCAAGACGAGCACTCAAATTGCATACGCTATCGAGCATAATCCCGCCTATACCTCTCTCAAGCTTAGCCTGCAGCCCAATCAAACAGTTTCTGTAGAAGCGGGCGCCATGGCGGCTATGGACAGCTGCATTGCGATGCAGTCAAAAGTAAAAGGCGGATGGAAAAAAGGGCTTGGTCGGATGTTAGGGGGCGAATCCCTATTTATCAGTGAGTTTACGGCCCAAGAAAAATCAGGAGACCTATATATATCACCGGGGGTGCCTGGAGACATTCAACACTATGTCTTAGCTGGCAGCCAAAACCTGATGGTACAATCCTCTGGATTTGTCGCCGCCGGACCAGGAGTATCGATTGATAGTAAGTTTCAAGGATTTAAAGGCTTTTTTAGTGGAGAATCTCTTATTCTCTTAAAAGTGACTGGACAAGGAGATTTCTGGTTTAGTTCCTTTGGTGCAATTTTAGAGATTCCTGTAGAAGGTGACTATATCGTAGACACTGGCTATATTGTCGCGTTTGAAGACACCCTCAGCTACAACGTAGAAATGATTAATGGCTTATCGTTTAGGAGCTTAAGAACTGGAATCTTAGGCGGAGAGGGCTTAGTCGCTCGCTTTAGTGGCGCGGGGCGACTTTGGGTTCAATCCCGCAATGTTTATTCATTGGTTAACTTCTTAAACCCATTCCGACCGACAAAGAGCAACAATTAGCAAAAAATGCCCATTGAACTTCCCCCCGGCACAGCCGCATACAGCGATAAAACACCACCGCCTAGCAATGGCCAAATGTTCACATTGTTAGCCCTATTTCTTGCGGGGGTCAGTCTAGCAGTCGGCATTGCATTTTGGTTGTCAGGTACCTTGGTGTGGTTTATTCCAACCAGTGTAGAGCAACAGCTAGGCAGGGTGATCGTTCCTGTTTATGAGGCTCAAGCAGCTCCCTCAGCAACACAAGATACCCTTAACCAGCTGTTAGATCGCTTAGAGACTAATTTACCTGCTAAACAGATTTCAGAGAGAAACTACCAGGTCCTGTATGTGCCTGACAAGACGGTAAATGCTCTAGCGATTCCAGGTGATCGTGTCATCATTTACCAGGGTCTACTAACAGAAGTGCAATCTGAGAATGAGCTAATGATGGTACTTGGGCATGAGCTTGGCCATTTTGCCAATCGAGACCATTTACGCGGTCTGAGTCGTCAAATCTTAATCCGTCTCTCCTTATCAGCGCTGCTGGGCGATTTTGGCTCTTTGGGCTCAATTGCAACGCAAAGTATTTCCACCCTTGCTAATGCCCAGTTTTCGCAACGGCAAGAGCAACAGGCGGATCAAGTTGGGTTGACACTGCTCAATCAAGCCTATGGCCATGTTGCCGGAGCTACCGATTTTTTTCAGCGTCTGAGCCAATTAGAAAACTCAGAATTCGCAATTTTAGCCAGCCATCCTCCATCTCAAAAACGGGTACGTACTCTTGAGAACCTGATCGAGCAGCAGGAATATACAACTGGCAAGAAAACAGCTTTAGCCGATTCGTTGTTGGCAACAGGAGAGTAGTCAATCGCTACGGGGCGGATCTCTACGTGCCTTTTCCAACTCACGCTGTTTAACTCGCTCAGCAAACCGGATGCGTTGATCCTCAGTTAGTTTGTCGTAGCAGTGTGGA
Source organism: Leptolyngbyaceae cyanobacterium (assembly GCA_050043105.1). Taxonomy (GTDB): domain Bacteria; phylum Cyanobacteriota; class Cyanobacteriia; order Phormidesmidales; family Phormidesmidaceae; genus Leptothoe. The sequence goes on from JBHJIV010000011.1 coordinate 29,799, forward strand.
CATGCAATTCCTGACTCATAGTAAGGCGAGCGCATATCTTCATCTGAAATGGGATGACCACAGCCATGACACATAGCGTAGCTACCGGGCTCTAACCCTTGCTGTACGGTTACCCGCTCATCAAAAACAAAACATTCTCCTTCCCAAAGACTTTCTTTAGCTGGGACATCTTCTAAGTACTTTAAGATGCCACCTTTTAGATGATAGACCTCTTCAAATCCGTGCTCTAACAAATAGGATGAGGCTTTTTCACAGCGAATACCGCCAGTGCAAAACATGGCAACTTTTTTATGTTTTGTCGCATCCAGCTGTTGATCTGCAAAGTCAGGAAACTCTCTAAAGGAATCAGTTTTTGGATTAGTTGCTCCTTTGAAGGTACCAATATCGACCTCATAATTATTGCGGGTATCCACCACCACCACATCCGGATCTGAAATCACCTGATTCCACTCCTGGGGTTCTATATAGGTACCTACCTGTTTAGTGGGGCTTACTTCCGGCTGACCTAAGGTAACAATCTCTTTTTTGAGCTTTACCTTCATCCGCGCAAAGGGCTGCCCCTCTGCCCATGAGGTTTTGTGAGTGAGATCGGATAAACGTGGGTCTTGTTTCAGGTGGGCAAGCAATTTTTCTAATGCTTCATCGGTACCCGCTACCGTAGCATTAATCCCTTCTAGCGCTAGCAGAATAGTTCCCTTGATGCCTTGGTCATTGCATAGCTCTTTTAACGACTGTTGTAGTTCAACAAAATCATCGAGCTGAACAAATTTGTAGAAAGTGATAACGGTCCAAGGCATGGGGAAAATTTTGAGTCTAGAAATTTATTTTGCGATAGGGATTCAGCAGTGATATCCCAAATTTTCTGCAAACGGAGACACCCTATCCCCTCCGAGGAGGGGCACCGGGGTGGGGTTCGGCAGCTAGCGCTAGCGGTCACCTACCCCGTCCGTTGAACATCCCTCCCAAGAGGGGATGCTTTAAGGACTGCTCTACCTTGCAGGGAAAATCTTGGTCAGTATGGGGTTACCGATTTCAAGAAATCGCCACCAAAGCAGTACAACTCTATCTTAGATTTCTAGCAGTATTTTCGATAAACCTCACTTGCAGCGCGATGTAGGTACGAATGGCGATAAATCAGAGCGTTCATGTCTTTGCCATAGCCACCACCGATTACGCAGGCGACAGGGTATCTGGCCTTTGTGCAGGTTTCTAGGACGTACCAATCGCGACGGTATAGCCCTTCATCGGTTAGGGCTAATTTACCCAGGCGATCATCTCGGTGGGGATCGGCACCAGCATCGTATAGGACCAAATCAGGATTAACCTGGGCTAACAAATCAGGCAAGTGTGCCTGCAATTGTGCCAAGTATTCATCATCTTCAGTACCCTCATCTAGCGGTACATCTAGATCGCTTGTCTGCTTACGACCTGGAAAGTTAACGGCGCAATGCATAGAGAAGGTGAATACACTGGGGTCATCGCGAAAAATCCAGGCGGTGCCATCACCTTGATGAACGTCTAAATCAACAACAAGAACGGTTTTTAGGAGATTTTGGGCTTTGAGTAGACGGGTTGCGATCGCAATATCATTAAAAATACAAAATCCTGCCCCATAGCTTGGAAATGCATGGTGGGTACCTCCTGCAGTATTGCAAGCCAGACCACGATTTAACGCTAGCTTAGCCGTCAGAATTGTGCCGCCCACAGCCGTACAGGTGCGGCGCACCAATGCCTCACTCCAGGGCAGGCCAATACGCCGCTGTGCTTTAGCATCTAAACCGCCATAACAATAGGCTTCTACATAGTGAGTTTCATGGACTAACTCTAGCCAATCTTGAGGAGGTTGACCCGGCTGATATAGTTGACTTTCATCAATAACCCCGTCCTGCACCAGCAGATCTCGCAACAGCTTAAACTTTGGCATGGGAAACCGATGCCCTGCCGGTAACGGTGTCACATAGTCAGGGTGGTAAATTACTGGCAGACCCGTCAAGCCACCAATCCCTCTTGCTTAGTGTCCATTTGCCCCTGCCTAAAGAAACGAATTAACAGCGCGCGTTTGACGGACATCTAGTTGATGGGCCAAGCTTCCTTCCTTCCAGTCAAGAGGGGACGTTTCTTGGTCTGGCACCACTGTTACAGAGGTGGCTTCAGCCTTGACTTTGAAGGCAGCGGGCTGAGACGAGATGCCTGAATCAGCTCGAATTGGAGTAGGACGGACCTTATGGCCAACGCGTAAACCCAACACAGCTGGGCGCTTGCCCCCAAACCGACGCTGCTTACGACGCTGTCGTTTGCCAGGTCTAGCCACCACCGGACGAGCTGCCATCTTGCGAGGCCCTGATGGTTGAGGGGCGCGACGCCGCCCACGACGAGATTCAGATGTCAAGACGCTCTGCTGGGACATCAGCATACATCCACCAGCACAGGCGGCTACCATAACCAAAAGAGGCCATGCAGGCATTGATTGCTCCGTTGTCCCTGGTAATATAGCAGCCGGGTCATGCCGCGCTGAAACTCCGGCATCACGAGGGATGAGCCGTGAAACAGCGGCTGCATCGGGGGTACTCAAAGGCTGCCCCACAAGACTACTGTTAACCGGCTCAAGTACCATTTCGCGACCGGGGCTAGAAAGCCCAGCCAGTGCGATCGCAATCATCAAAATAAATGTTAGCCACAGTGCAACTACTAAGAGCCAGGGGCGTACCCAAACTAGATTGGACCAGAACGCTCCCGACTTGGCTGAAGAGCCTTTGCTATCGGCTGAGACCTGCTTAGATTTCGATACAGGTTTGGTTACAGAAGACTTTATCCGTGTAGGTTTAGCCTTTTTGGTGGGAGAGGATGAAACGACACCAGCAATTCTCTGTGCTCTACGCCCAGGGGAAACACGTCTCGAAGTACGCTTAAACAGAATCTTTACTTTTTTCAATAGTTGCTCAGACACAAGTGGCTGCCTAGCCATAACACAACACGTTCCTATAAAGCACCCTCACCTATGGCTTTAGACCTAGAATATCGGCATTGTAAGGCTTCTTTATCGAGATGACTAGCACTACGCTGCAATTCTTCAGATATTTGGACCTTATACAAGTGCGAAAAGCCATTTCTAGCGTTGTAACTCTAGTTCGCGCAGATATAGCGCTGGATCACGGGCTACCCAGCCCTCCCTCGAGTTTGTACGCACTTCAAAATACATAAACGATTCTGTGGAACTTCCAGCTACAGTGCCCAGGCTATCCCCTTGACTTACCAAATCACCGACCGCTAGAGCAACATTTTCAAGATTGCCATAGCGGGTTTGCAGACCATCACGGTGGTTAACCACCACTTTGAGAGCCCCATTCTGTTCTCCCACAAAGGCAACCGTGCCACTATCAGCAGCTGTCACCTGAGTCCCTGGTGTAGCAGCAAATGCGATACCGCTATTAAAAACCAACTCATCTCTCTGAGAATGAGGTTGCCAGCCGTAGCTCAAAATAAGTGATGCTGATGCTGGTAATGGATAGGCTATTGAAGCAGCCGAGACAGTCGCGACCCGACTGACATTTGGGATAAAGACCTGACTAGGTAACGTATCCGGGCAGCCGTTGAGCTCAAATAAAAGATCGGCTCTTGTACCATGTTGGTCAGCTAAAGACTGCCAGGTCTGACCAGCCCCTCCTGGAACCACCAAACCATTAAAAGGAGGTACCTCAACAATCTGATCTACAGGTAAGACCTCTCCAGACGGCAATGTAGGATTCATTGTGGCTAACGTGCTTGGCAGTAAACCATACTGCTCAGCCACTGCGCTCAATGTCTCGCCAGAATGAGTGCGATGTTCAATAACTTGGTCCAGCGCACCCTCTGGGCATGATGCTGCTTGAGCTGAGGTATTGACCCCCAGGCAAAATAGCCCCAAACCAGAGAACAGCAGATATTTATAAAATCTTTGGAATACATGCATGATAGCAACACTCTATATTGTGAACTACGGTCAGGCGGCATTTCATAATTAAGTAGGAAATTTACCTGAACACACCACCGCCATTCAGTACCATGGACCAAAGAGGGATGGGTGGTATGTGCTCAAAGCCATACAGTTTTGAGCAATCTTCGCTAAGGTAAGTTCATTAGAGCCTTTACATCTAGGCAACGGAAAAGCAGCAATGGGAATCTCTCCAAAAAAACTTGGGCTATATTTAGGGCTACTCTTGGTCGGCAGCGGTGCTGGCTGGGCCAGTCGTAGCTATTTTTTCACGCCCGTTGTCGATGACCAGGATAGCGAACTGACAATTGCTACTTCGGTTTCACAAACAGCAGCTGAACCGACAGAAACGATTACTTCACCTCAGCCCAACAGCTATCCCCCAATTGACAACCCCAATTTTATTGCAAATGCCGCAGAGCAGGTGGGACCGGCTGTCGTACGCATTGATGCCTCTCGTTCTGTGAGAGCGGCATCAGAGCCTTTTGAGCATCCACTTTTCAGACGTTTTTTCACAGACGAACTTCCGATTGAACCTGAACTACCCGAGCGCCTAGAACAGGGTACTGGGTCTGGGTTTATTTTGAGCAGTGATGGCCAGGTAATGACAAATGCCCATGTGGTGGAAGGGGCAAAGACCGTCAACGTTACCCTGAACGATGGACGCACATTTCAAGGTGAGGTTATCGGTACCGATCCGGTTACCGATGTGGCCATTGTTCAAATTGATGGTGAAAATCTCCCAACGGCTCCCCTAGGGTCAACTGAGAATTTAGCAGCCGGCCAGTGGGCTATTGCTATCGGCAATCCTTTGGGATTAGACAACACAGTTACAGCTGGCATCATCAGCGCCTTGGGCCGCACCAGTTCTCAGGTCGGTATCTCTGATAAACGGGTACAGTTTATCCAAACCGATGCAGCCATCAACCCTGGTAACTCTGGGGGGCCGCTGCTCAATTCCCAAGGTGAAGTGATCGGGATGAATACAGCCATTCGTGCAGGTGCTCAGGGATTAGGATTTGCCATTCCCATTGAGACGGCTAAGCGCATTGGAGATCAGCTTTTTGAGGATGGTGAAGTGCAACATCCTTACCTGGGTATTCAAATGGTGAATCTAAATCCAGACATGCGGCAGCGCATCAACCAGGATGAAGATATGGGCTTTACGATTGAGGCTGATTCTGGGGTGATGGTTATTCGAGTGATGGAAGATACCCCAGCAGCAGCGGCTGGCATTCAACGGGGAGACGTTATCAGTAAGGTCAATGAAGTAGAGGTTGCAACTGCGACAGATGTGCAGGCGCAAGTTGAAGCCAGCAGTATTGGTAAATCTCTCAAGGTAGAAATTGACCGCAAGGGGGAGACCAAAACCCTTGCGGTCAAACCCACTAAAATGCCACAAACCCTACAGTAGGGTCGTCTCTCATGCACCAGACCGTAATATTGGTCTGGTGTCGTTCTATAAATTAACTATCTATCCCAGAAAAATCGCTGTCTAGCTCAGTATCGAGGCCAGACAGACCAGACATACTGGATTCTAATTCCATACGCTGCTCCATTTGTCGTAGGAAATAGCCAGTCATCATGGCTGATGCCAGCAATCCAGCCAGGTTTTCACGATCAGTGGTTACCTGAACGTTAAACCCTTCAGAAGGAAGCACACCAATCAGTCCTTGGACGTTTTGAGAAATAATTTGTTTGATCTCACCGCTTACGGACTGGGCAACGCGGGTCAAAACCTCAGGTGGTTGATGCTGCAGATACTTGAGTAACTGGTTTACCTGCGCATCATCAGACCCCATGCCGATGAATAGGGCGCTATCAGGGTTAAACATAAATGGCTATGTGTTGCTTCTAATTACCTTAGCGTGATAAAGCCGATTTCAGCCAGCACTTACACGAATATCAGTGTGAACGACATATTTTCAACATGCCCCAACATACTGCATGGGTTAACGATAGCTTAATTGACACTTAACTCCTTAGTAAACTTTTAGGTATCTGAGAACATGGCTGAATCAGCAGTGAAATCGCCTTCAGACGTAGTGGCTGCAGTATCTTGAGGCACTTTAGGAACAGTCGTTTCATCCACAGGGTCATCTGTTACTTCTGCAACATCTTCAACAGGTTCGTTTGTGCCCTCAGGTAAATTAATCTGTGGAAGCTTATCGATTTCAAATCGTTGGTAAAACTTTTCAGTTACTTGTAACCAAAATGAGCGCCCGTCCGACTGCCGCCGCCGTCGCACAAATCCCTGATCCACGAGGTCATGTACGTGGCCGTAGGCTCCTGAACCTCGTAAATCTACCAGGTCTGTTTGACTAATGGGGCCCTTGATTGCGATCGCAGCCAATGTGCGTAGAGCGCCTAGCCCAATATCCAAGGGAATCAGTTCATCCAGCAGAGGCTTAAACGGCTGACGTAGCTGCAGGCTATAGCCATTTTCGGCTTCAGTAATTTCTAATGCCCCCTCTCGATGGGCATAGTCGCTCATTAGCTGAATTAGCCCTGCTTCAGCAGCGTCTTTATCACAGTTAGCATATTCAGCAATCTGGGCAATGGTGAGTGGCTTTGCCTTGAGATATAGGATTGCTTCAATGGTATGGGACAAAGACGCCATAGTGACAACTGCTTACAAATGTGGGTAAAGGATACCCCAGGGTTACCCCCTGTAGATGTCTCGCAGTCAAATTGAGATGTGGGGCTTGATGTCAGTTAGTTTCCATTCGGGTTAGCAAAACTGGGCAGGGGGCATTGATGCGCACATAGTCAGAGAGCGACCCCCCTAACAATCGGTCAATATCAGGCAATCCTTTGGCAATGGAAGGACGACGGTCGGGGGAGCCCAAAATTAGCAAGTTAACGTTCAAGTTATCCGCCAGCTGACAAATCCGCTGGCCGGGTTTGCCTTCTGGCGCTAGGCAGCGATAGTTAATGCCATATCGCTTTGCTTCTGCGATCGCAGGCGTCAGCACTGGGTCAGACTCTGGGTTGGCGTTAATAGCCTCGTCAATGGATCTGCGCAAATTGGATAGAGTATGTACAAAGATCAGTTCGCTATCTTTGATATCACGGGTAAGTGAAAGCGCAGCCTTAAGAGATTCCTTAGCCATATCCGACTTATCGAGAGCAACTAACACCCGTTTTACCGGTCGAATGCTGTAAAGCTCGTCTTTCACCAGCAACATGGGTCGTGACGACAGCTGAAATACATACTGACTAACCGAGTTTTTTAGAATGGCCTTGAGACCGCCAAGACCGCGTGAGCCCATAATGATGAGGCTGGCGTCAATTTCATCAGCAACTTTGCAGACAATATCTTTAGGGTCCCCTTCCCGCAGCATGGGCGTCACCTTAGAAGGTTCAATTTCCAAGCGCGCAACCGTCTCAGCAAGCTGCTGCTCATCATCAGAGCGCTGCTCGTCCATCTTCCCCGACGTTGTTTTGGGAGGCACGACCTTTAACACGGTCACTTGAGATCGCTGGATCATCGGAATTTCCAGCAGGGCTTTAAACATGGTTTCTGTGTTGCCAGGGCCGGAACTAGCTAACAAAATCTTTTCGATCATTGACTAAACCCTATTGGATGAACTCTCAAGGACGTAATAAAATTCATGATACGCAAGCTGTTTTACTAACCTAAAGCAGGGTTCACAATTCGTAGTTTGGTAGTCAATTTATCTATGGCTCACCGATGGTTTGACTATGATTTTCGGGTTCAGCCTCACCATACCGACTATGCGGGTGTTGTCTGGCATGGCACCTATATTCAGTGGATGGAAGCTTCACGGGTAGAGTGCCTACGCGAGGTGGGCTTTGCTTTTGAGGATTTTGTCACCATAGGCTACGACCTACCAGTCGTAGACCTGCAGCTACGCTACCGTCGGCCACTTACATTAGGCGCGCAGGGTGTGGTTAAAACACGTTTAGAGGTTAGCCGTAGCGTAAAACTAAACTGGCTTTACGAGATTTACGACATGTCAAATGAAACGCCGCAGCTCTGCATTACGGGCCAAGTGCTCATAGTTCCTATCGACATCGCTAAACGCAAAATTGTCCGACGCATACCGGCTGCACTGCAGCCTATATTTGACTCATTACACCAGCATTTTTCAGATTAGTGGTGTGCATCTCTCAATCAGGTATTAATCGCCAGCTCTTCTAAAGCTTTTCCAGCCACACGACAGGTGCGCCAGTCATCGAGCATGACCGCGCCTTTAGACATATAAAAATCTATTGCTGGCTGATTCCAATCTAAAACACTCCATTCAAAACGCCCACATCCTTTAGCTAAGGCTACTTGAGCAAGATATTGAAAAATAGCCGTACCAATACCTCGACGACGGTATCCAGGCAAAACAAACAAATCTTCGAGGTAGATACCTGGTTTCATCAAAAATGTCGAGAAATTAAAAAAATAAAGCGCAAAACCAGCCGGAGCACCATCAATACGAGCGACTATTGCGTGGGCTGTTGGGCTCTCACCAAAGAGATATTTTTCCAAATCTTCTGGAGCCCCAGACACTTCATGTGCCAGATTTTCATATTCGGCCAGAGCCATCACAAGCTCAAAGAGTAACGGAACGTCGTCGCAGGTTGCGGGGCTAATCTTAATGGGAGCTGCCATTGGGCGATCAATGAAAAAAGTAAATATAGCTTTTTCGCAGTCCACAACAGTAGTGATCGCTGAAAGCTTTAGATAGCAACAGCTATGTGCGGTGCAGTCTGCTATGGAGATGAAGCTAAACGACACGTAACACGCCCCAAAATATGGTTCGCTGCTATGACACCAAAGTGTCGACTATCACGAGCGTTTGGCTCATGAGCATTATCGCTGATCAGGTATACACCACCGTCATAAAAGATTTCGCTAACCCGTTTCACCAGCAGCAAAGATGAATTTTTACTAGCAAGGAGCGGTTTACTCGCTAGCGGATCTGATGGGCCAGCAGCATGCCAACGCACGACTACAATGTCTCCCACACAAATGGACACTTCCCTCTCAGCTAGCACCGTATCTCCTGGCATTAGTGTTGGTACCATAGAAGTCTCCCGCACTACAAACCGGCGCCGACGCCCCAAGAGCCACTGAGCATACTCGCTCCAACCAGCGTTTGATAGGGCTTTTGCTCCTGACAAGTTTGACACCCGTTGCCCATTCTCCATTGCCTACTGCCCCATATACACAAGAATCCCGCAAAGCAAACAACCCTGCGGGATTCCTAATGCTGACTATCTAACCATTAGCTAGCGGTATACCAAGCCACGTCGCGGCCCTTAGTTGCCCAGAAGATATTGTGAATCTTCTCAACAGCAGCCATAAGTTCTTCAGCATGCTGCTGACTAATCTCTACTTTACAAGCAGAGCAGAGCTTAGCAGCTTTCCAGAAAGTGTCATGGAGGTCAGGATAAGACTCTAAATGTACTGGCTTAAAGTAGTCAGTCCACAGAATCAGCAAATCATCCTTAGTCTTTTGAGCCTGCTCTTCCTTAATCGCAATATAGCGAGCAAGAGTGTTCGCGTAGGCTACTTTACCAGCTGCATCTGCTGGCTCATCAAGGGCCAAAATTTTCTTAGTCATTGAGAGCACAGCTTCAGCGGTGATGCGAGCAGCAGACGGATCGTAAACACCACAGGGGCCATCACAGTGGGCATGAACCTCAGTGGCTGGAAACCAGGCATTTAGTAATGCAATTGCGTTGTTGAGCATAGTCACCAATCGGTTAATTAGTTGATGGGTCGTCTGCCAGAAGCTTCGTTGGAAAAATCCTTTAGCGAAATCGTCCAGCGCAGTTAACAGTATACTGCCGTTTCCCCATCCCTCTGTGGGGGATACCAAAGGACGTATAAGGATTTATTTTTTAATATTTGCAATATCTTTGTACTAACACGAGGGTAAACTCATGGTTGCAGGTCAACTACTCTAGGTAAAACGTTGAGGTATCAGAATCTGGCACAGTGGTTTCAATATTTTGCAAGCGGAACAATCCTATTCCTGACCCTATCAGGCTGCGATAGTTTAGTTACTGAGATGGTTGATCCTAATGCCCATCTGCCCCCGTGTGTTGACCAAAACTGTAACTGCGGTGATTTTGTTAGTCAGGAGTTAGCCCAGTTAGTATTGAATGAGTTGCCCAGTGACCCCCATAAGTTAGACGGCGATGGTAATGGGCGCGCCTGTGAGCAATTACCCGCAGCGACGCCTGAACTAGACTGGGAAACGTATTTTTCTAATAATCCTCACATTGCATTGGGAAATCCCAGCCATGCGGGGCAAGAAAACATTGATAACTACCTGATTGATCGAGACCAATATGTTCTCGCCTACAGCCAAAGTCTCGGGGGACTACGTTGGGCCAGCTGGATACTAAGCCGTGACTGGGTCGGCTCTACTGAGCGTCAGAACAATTTCCGCCCTGATGGGATTCTACCTAAGGGGGCCTATCAAGTTACCCCCAGCGACTACAGCAACAGCGGCTATGATCGTGGACATATGGTGCCCTCTGCTGACCGCACCGCCAGCGAGCAAGACAATTCAGCAACATTTTTGATGACCAACATTTTTCCCCAGACAGCTGAAAACAATCGCGGACCTTGGAAAGAATTAGAAAGCTATTGTCGTGATCTGCTCTATCAGCAGGGAAAAACGCTGTATGTTATTGGCGGTGTTTATGGCCAAAAGCGACCGATTGCTAAAGAACGAGTGATTCCTCCAAGCCGTACCTGGAAGGTAATTGTCATTTTTGATAATAGCGATCCAACAATTGACAACGTTACCCACAGCACCCAGGTAATTGCCGTCGATATGCCCAATAGCAAACAGTTAGACGAACAGTGGCAGACATATCAGACATCTATTGATCGAATTGAGTTGGCGACAGGCTACGACTTATTATCAGATATTCCTAAAACACTACAGGCTGAGCTTGAAGCAAGACGCAGCAGCTAGTAGAGCTGCATATGACTGGGTGTTCTTACGGAAAAAGCCAAGTTCACTGCTCAAAATACCCTAATTCTCTAAAAATTGAGTAGTAGCTGCATCTCTTTTAAAGACCCTCAGGTTTCTACAATTTTGGTCTTGACACCAACGGCCTGCTTATCCTCAGTTTCACCCACCAGATATACATCCATTTCTACGCGACCAATTCGATAGACCTGCAGGTTTTCTAGGGTAGCTTCAAGCAAATCGCGTAAATTTCGATAGCGCTGCACAAGGGACAGTTCGCGAGAATCAAACCAAGCACGTTCCTGCGTTGCTTGGTCAAAAAAGTCATTGAGGCTGAGGGGAACTATGGGTGTATCACCGGGGTAGCCCTCTTTGAGGGCCGCTAGTAGATTGTGAGCGTTAGCCGTTAGGACAACAACTTCAAAGGGATAATCTGCTTCACTTCGCCATAATAAGTCTTCGCACGCAGCTTCCAACTCAGGTAGCAGGTCTTGGATTGTTGGCATAGGAAATCAGCAGAGATGGTTACCGGTTCAGCAATAGCATGCCTACAATGACACCACAGCAGGTAAACACGGCACAAGCGCTGACCTTAGTCGTTGCCCTGCAGATGCTGATTTAGAAATGCCACAGTTCTCTGCCAGGCAAGCTCGGCCGCCTCTGGGTTGTATCGGGTGCCAGAAGGATTAGCAAATGCGTGGTTCGCCCCTTCGTACATATAGATTTCAGCATTTTTATCTAGCTCATTGAGTGCTGTCTCAAATGCTTGAACCGTTTCAGGGGAAGGGTTAGTATCCAACGAACCAAAGTGACCTTGAATCGGCATTTGTAATGGCTCTAACACGGTTGGATCAGTGGCAATTTGACCGCCATAGTAAATAACCGCCGCATCGAGATCGGCAGGTAAGGCCAGAGCTGTATTAAGGGACCAGGTACCACCAAAACACCAGCCAATGCTGCCAACTTGAGGGGTCTGCTGTTGATCAGTGAGATAGGCGTGGGCAGCGACGACGTTTTGAGTTAATCGCTCCGAATCTTGAATTGCTGCTTGAACTAAGGTTCTAGCCTCATCAGGAGTTTCTGCAATTTGACCGTCATAGAGATCGACCGCCAGGGCAGCATAGCCCTCTGCGGCAAGACGACGGGTCATTGTGCGAATATTGTCGTTCAGACCCCACCATTCTTGAATGACGATCAGTCCAGGCAGAGGAGCTTCAGCTCCAGCAGGTTTGGCTAGGTAGCCCTGAAAGGGTAGACCATCTGGAGTGCCGTAGGTGACGTCTTCTGTTGTGACAGCGTCAGGGGCTACATCCTTAGCGGCAGGGGATGCTATGGGGACGTCATCTTTATGGAGTTCTGCCATGGCAGTGCTTTGGCTGCTGGCAGGAGTTTGGCTAGATGACGAAGGATTAATTAGGGCACAGCTAACGGCTAACAACGCTGTGAGCAAAATTAGACCCAACAGTTTTCGCATTGCTGGCAAGGGGTATAACGACCACTTAAGGCTACTCAATTTTTCTGAAAACAACCTGAAAAATCGTTTATCAGTGCAAGAAACAGGAGAGTAAACCTCTATGGAACAGGCACTGTGTCTAATAGCTGGGTAATAATTGGGACGCTTTTGTGGCCACCGCTGGCAATAACTCGGTGGGCTAACACTGGGGCGGCTAGAGCTTTAACATCATCTGGTAGGACGTAGTTTCTATCTTCCAAAAACGCTAGGGCCTGGGCTGCTCGATAGAGCGCAACGGTGCCCCTGGGGCTGACGCCAAGAGCCACATCCTCATGATCGCGGGTCGCCCTCACGAGAGCCACCATGTACCGCTGGACTGAATCTTCTACCTGGGCCTGTCGACACTGTTTCTGCAGGCTATGCACTTCGTCTAGGGTAATACACGGCTGGAGATCGGCGGGTTTTACGGGTTGGACCAAATTGTGTAGCATCTTCCGTTCTTCGTCAGTGCTGGGGTAGCCCAAACTAAGCGACAGTGCAAATCGGTCCATCTGAGCCTCTGGTAGAGGAAACGTTCCTTGATATTCCACCGGGTTTTGAGTAGCGATGACAAAAAATGGGTCGGGAACCGCACGGGTGACACCATCCAGGGTGACCTGATGCTCTTCCATTACCTCTAGCAGGGCGGACTGGGTACGGGGCGTCGCGCGATTAATTTCATCGGTCAGCAACACGTTTGCAAAGACTGGCCCAGGCATAAACTGAAACGTGCCACTGCTGGGATTCCAGATATTTGTTCCGGTAACGTCGCTAGGCAGTAAGTCAGGCGTGCACTGAATCCGCTGAAATCGACCATCAATACAGCGAGCTAAGGATTTTGCTAACAGGGTTTTACCGACACCGGGTACATCTTCGAGCAGAACATGACCACCGGATAATAACGCCACTAGGACCAGGCGGATCGGGTCTTCTTTACCAACGATGGTTTTATTGAGGTTCTGGACGATTTGGTCGATGCGATCGCGCATAGCTGCCTTCAGATAACTCACTACAGCTTACCCACTGAGTTCAAGGTTGTGGAATGACTCAACTCACTGGCCAAGGTTTCTAGCGAACATTTCCCAATACGTCCCACGGATGACGGTAGTTCGCCGCAGTGCCTACAATGTCGCAGTGCTTACACTGTCGCAGTGCTTACAATAAATGTGTACTAGGTCGAAGTGCCAAGATGGAGGCCGCTATGACCATTGAGTTTCGATTTCATCCAGCAAAGACGGTGGAAGCCGCCGCACTCCTTCTAAAGCGCCATGGTAAGCCAATGAAGTATCTCGGTCTGTTAAAGATGCTGTACATCGCTGACCGAGTAGCCCTAGCACAAATGGAGCAACCCATTACCGGTGACCATTACGTATCGATGGACTATGGTCCCGTCCTCAGTGGCGTTTATGACTTGATTAAAAATCGACCTGTGGACAACGCACTCCCATTATGGTCTGAGCATATCTCTCCTCGCGAAGAGAATTGTGTATCTCTGCTCAGCGATCCGGGTAATGGAGAGCTGTGTGAAGAAGAAGAAGAGATTCTCCAACAGGTGTATGAAACATTTGGGCACCTAGACCCATTTGAGGTTGCTGACTGGACCCACGACTTGCCCGAATGGCAAGACCCTGAGGGCTCTGCCATTCCAATTGTGGTAGAAGAAATTCTCAAAAATTTAGGTAAGAGTGATGCTGAGATTGTGCGCATCCAAGAGAATGTTACGCGCGAGGCGTATATAGACGATGTTTTAGAGGACGAGGGGTTGAATGACTAGCCTTTCTATTCGTCTTGGTGATGCATTTTTGATTAAAACACCACCAAAAGGAAAGCATTTATACGTTGCGATCGCAAAAACCACTAAAACCCGCTATCTATTTGTCAGTATCAACAGCCGCCAACCCAAATCAGAAACTGTCTGTATTTTAAAACCCGGTTCAGATGTACCGGACTTTATCGTCCACGAGTCTGTGATCAACTATCGTTTTGCTCGTGAGCTAACGACCAAGGACTTAGCAAAACTGATCCCACCAGATTATCGATCAGCGAGAGGTTATTGCTCAAATGCAGTGCTCAAGAGAATTCAGACCGGTGGGCTCAACTCTAAACGTTTAAAAAACCGCTACAAACTGGCCCTAAATGATTTCATGGGGTCGTAGCTGCATATTTCTACGGTAACTGCCGTAATTAAGGGAGAAATGGTCACACTTCTCTAGTTCACACCGTCAGTTGCCCTAAACTCTCCCAATTTTGGAGAGGGAAAAATGCCTTTCTCAGTTAGGTATAACTCTGAATTTAACGCTGTTGAGACAACCTTTAGCGGGCTTGTAAACGCAGTTCAGCTCCAAGCACAGATGGCAGAGAGTCGTGCTATGACGGCAATCCGCAACACATCCTACGCCATCAGTAAATTTACTGAAGCAGAGCTGAGGGTATCCATCGCCTTTATCTACAATATCCCAGAGCTTTATGAGCAAATGGGAGCTAATCGTCCCATTCGGCTGGCCCTCGTTAATGCAAATAAAAGGAATGATGAAATTATTGGATTCTACCAGCTAGTTAGCCAAAACCGAGGCTGGAATGTAGCTGTTTTTGCGGACAAGAGAGACGCTGAAAACTGGTTACTTGACTAGCATGGCGGCATCAAAATACCAACAAATTCATTTTTTTAGACATTCAAGCCTAGGCAGACTCAATCTCATCTTCCAAGAGTCGTTGCAGCTTGGGCAAAAGTTCACTAAACCGAAACGGCTTATGTAGAAAGTCATCAGCCCCTAGCTCCACAGCCCGAGTACAATCTACTTCGCTATGAGCAGTAATAATAATAACGGGCAGAGATAACTTACTCGCACGCAGGCTAGAGATTACATCAAAACCATCCATCACTGGCAGGCCTAAGTCTAAAACCATTAAGTCGAATGCCCTAGACAAGGCTAAATTCAACGCCTGACGGCCATCAAAGGCAAATTCAGACTCGTAATTCTGCCGTCTCAGCCCTTTTGCCAAAAATGTGACAATTCGTGGTTCATCATCCACTAATAAAATTTTAGCCATAGTGTGAACTGTCGCCAGCTAATTACAGTGATGGCTTTAATCTTATTGAACAAAATTAATATATCGATGATAAAGCTATGAGAGCTTATTCATACTTTAATCGATAGCCCATACCTCTGATGGTCTCGATTCTGCAGCGGCCAAGTTTTTTGCGGAGATAGCCAATATAGACATCAACAATATTTGTCCCTGGGTTATAGTCATACCCCCGAACTTGATCAAGCAGTTGTTCTCTACTTAAGATCTGGCCAGGATGACGCATAAAAGTTTCAATCAAAATAAACTCTCGAGCTGATAGATTAATCAGCCGACCTTTTATATGTAATTGACGTGAGCGGAGATTAATTTCTAGATCATTTAAGTTTAATACTTGAGAATTACCACCCTTCGCCCTAAGCTGACGCACGTCTCGCAACCGAGCACGAATACGTACTAATAGCTCTTCAAACCGAAATGGCTTAGTAAGATAGTCATCGGCACCACTGCTAAAGCTTGCTAATTTATCATCCATTTCATGACTTGCAGAGAGAATAATCACAGCTATGTTTCTCCTCTGCTCACGCAAACGCTCAAGTACGGTTAAACCGCTCGTTTGCGGTAATCCCAAGTCCAGAATCATCAAATCAATTTCGTCATCCAACATGATGGCAATCGCATCATCACCGTTGTCTACAGCAGATGTTGTATAGCCATGGGTCCTCAAACCTTTCTCTAGAAAAGATGACACCCGAAGTGAATCTTCGACAATCAAAATATGGCTCATCACAAATAAAGAAAAGCAAACAGCAAAACAGGAGCGTGAGCTGATACTTGCAATCGCTATAAGCCTAGGTCTCTAGGGTGAGAATTCTAAAGAGCTTTCACAACAGTTTGAGGTACGGTCTACTGCACCAGACACAAGCTAGCTCTTAGTAACGAACAGTCTTCGAAACCATAGTAAACATCACCTATGATTGAAAATCACAAATTGAAACAAGTAGCGATTCTAAATATCAGAAGCAAATAGCTAAACAACCTGTACTCACGTATTAAAAGTGGTTGAGTATTAAGTATTTAATTCAACAGATGCAAAAAACAATTTCTAACAGCGTTGTTTTGTTATTGTTCTCTACGATGCCAAAGATATGTCTGTACATAACACTGCCAATCGGTTATTTGAGGCTATCCGATAGACAGTATCCAGGTGGCTATCCGCGTACTCAAGCTTCAAATTAATCCTTCACGTACCGCTTTAGCTGCCGCCTGAACCCGGTCATCGACACTCAGCTTATTCAAAATTGTTCGCACGTATGCCTTAATTGTGCCCAAAGATAAATAGAGCTGATCTGCAATTTCCTGATTAGACGCCCCCTCACTGATTAAGTGCAAAACCTCACGCTCACGTGTTGTCAGAGCTGACATCGTTGCCACCTGAGATGCCATGGCTGTACTAGCTTTCAACATTGAAGCCAGCTTATGAGCAATTTGTGGATCTAAATAGGTTCCACCACCCTGAATCAGTCGTAGGACCGCTAAAAGCTGTTGCCATTCAATACTTTTTAGACAGTATCCATCGGCTCCAGCAGCGAGCATACCGACAACCTGAGCGTCTTTACCAAAGGCACTTAATGCCAAAACTCGAATATCATTCTCTCTAGACTTAATCGCCTGAGTTGCTGAAATACCATCTAATATGGGCATTTCAATATCCATCAAAACGATATCTGGCTGCAGCTGAGCAGCGAGTTCGATCGCTTGCTGACCATTTTCAGCTTCTCCCACTACCTTAAAATCGGATTCCAGACTAAATTGCCCCATCAACCCGCGTCGCATCAGCGCATGGTCTTCTACTAGCAGAATATGAATGGGGGCAATCGTTTCTGACATGGTTTCCTAAAACTCAGGGTGATCACGCTCAATCGTTGACCCAGAGGGTTTTTGAGTAATTGGCAAACTAATTGGCAAACTAAACAAAAAGGTTGCTCCTCGCTGCAGTTGGCTATCCACCCAAATTTTACCTCCATGGGCTTCAATTATTTGGCGACAGAGATAAAGTCCCAGACCAGCTCGTCCCTGACGCCCAGGCGATTGAGAAAATCGGTAGAATAGCTGACTGGCATCTTGCTCCTTAAGGCCGGGCCCCTGGTCATACACGGCAACTTGAATGCTGACATCGTTGGGTGCTGACACATCGATTAAAACCGACTGCCCCCGATCGCTAACGCGAACAGCATTATCGACTAAATTTTGCAGCACCCGTTGAATTTCAATGGCATCACCGCACACGGTTGGCAAATCATACGCAATACGTACTTTTAGTCGACATTTATTCGCAGAGCTATTCCGAATCCACTTAATGACGCGATCGCAAATGTGATCCCAATCTAGAGGCTTACGATTCAACAGTTGGCTCCCACCCGCTTCGTAACGGCTGATATCCAATAGAGTCTCCACCAGGGTAATTAGGTTGTCATTACCCTCACGATAGTCTTCTAAAACATCTTGAAGTCTGTCACTGATAGGGCCAAATGCGCCTCCGAGCATCGCATTGAGCATACTACGATTGGCTAGCAGAGGCGTGCGCAAATCGTGGGATAGGGTACCAATCAAATCTTCTAGCTGCTGATTTCGCGTTTGAATGTGTGCTTGCCTCACCCCAATGCCTTCAGCCATTCCATTTAGAGTGGTCGCCAGCTGACCCATCACATCTTCTGAATTGTGATTAATTCTTCTCGACAGCTGTCCGCTACGCCAGCTACTGCCCACCTGAATTAGCTGGTTTAACGGCACCAGCACACGGCGTCTCAACAAAATTAAGTTCAACCCAGTGCCAATAACAACCAGCCCCACGCCAGCAATATTGAGTCCTAGACCCAAAACATTAAGTCGTTCTAAACGCCTTAAACGTTCATTTTGCTTATTAATAATGGCCTGTTCATAAGTCAAAATTTGGTCCACAGCATCCCGAAGCGGGTCTAACGAACTGTCTTCAGACTCCAAAATAGTCTCGTCAAAAGAATTACTGATAATGGGTTGAGCAAATTTTTGTGACCACTGGGCATGGAATACTTTAATATTGGTTAAAGTAATTTGCTGTAGTTCATCATTAACCAGCAGGTTTGAAAGTCGTTGCAGACTGGCTTCAGATGTTTCTCGTCCCTGTTGATACTGCTGTAAGAAATCACTATTTTGAGTTAACAAATATCCACGCAGGGCAACTTTTTCTTCTAATGCTGATCGCAATAGTCGCTCACTTTCACGCTTTATCTGAAATGCTTGGCTAATATCATCAGTTGTCCGCTGTTTTGAAACGCCAACAACAACACTTAGAATTTCCTGCGCCAAAAGCAGAACAACCAGCAGCATAAAACTGGCATGTAGCGGTGCAAATAAACGCTTTCTTAGAAAAGATAAATCCAATGGCCTGACTCATCTACACTTAAGTGCTAGTTCAGATTAGGGCAATAGTACGGTTTTAGCTCACTTAAGACCTCCATAGCCCAAATCAAAGATAAACATTTTCTTACATTGATGAAAACAATCTCATATTAATCGTAAAGCTTTCTTATACAAAACCGCTGTAATTCACACGAGGCAGCTTACTTTTGGATAGTAGTCGCTGCCACAGCAACCAGCGCAACTGACCCCATAGCCAGGTCTGCGCTGGCTTTTTTACTAGCTAAGGGCATAGCTGCTCCAGACGATGATTACATCTGTAGGGTTGTTGATACATAGTGCTTTGTGCAGCTCGGATTACCCCCTAATCAGCAACGTTGTAAAAGAATTAGCATAGCCAGCATAGTGATAGAGTCGCAGATTTTTTGGCAGTTTGGGGATGTAGCGACTTGTAAAAATTCAGTTAATTCTTAATCTTGAGGATGAGCAATGCCAATTCATCTATCTGCTTAGACTCGATACACTGGTGATCAGCGCTTTGTGAGGGTCTATGGCACTAGTAAAACGGCGCGATATTGACTATGTCGTGATTACTCTGCTGATAGCTAGCAGCATCTATGTGTTTATCACAGGTCTAATTGCTGATGCTATGGGGCTACACCGCTTTGGCTTTCATAGCCAGGTAGGGTATCTGTGGGTTACGCTAGCAGCGATACATCTAATTCAAACGTGGGCTCGGGTTAAAGCCTTTTTTCGCAGTCGGTTTAGAGAACAACCTAAGCCTTTGTCGGCCGCACAGGAGTCCGCTCTATCAGCCCCAGCACAACAACTATCGCAGGGCCAACCAGCCTCTTTGCAACAATTAGCTACCCCATCTAGCGGACGCCGGAATCTATTATTATTCATTTTGGCAATTGCTACTGGGATTGGGTATGAGCGATTTGTCATACCTCAAGAAACTGCCAGTCTTGCAGAGGCAGGACAGGATGTTGGGTTGCTCTATCACACATGGAGCCAGCCAGGCTATGGTGACGCGATCGCAACTATCTTGAACTGGGGGCAAGCACCATCACCGTATAAGACCTATCCAGCATCCCAGCAAATTGCTTTGCCCAATGTTTCGTTATCAGACCGTTCATCCTTTACGACATCAGATCTAGCCACAACCATTGCCACTCGTCGGTCACAGCGCCGATACAGCACCCAGAATGCACTGTCGCTGACCCAGCTCTCTCAGCTGCTCTATCTAGCACAGGGGATTACCTGGAACGAGCGTGAGTTTCGCACAGTGCCGTCTTCTGGGGCACTCTACCCCTTAGAAATTTATCCAATTGTTCATCAAGTTGACGGGTTAGAACCAGGGCTTTATCACCATGCTATTCAACAACATCAACTAGAGCTAATAAAACCTGGAGATCTTCGGCGGCCATTAGTTCGAGCAGGGTTGAACCAAGACTTCCTCGGAGAAGCTCAGGTTTGTTTTGTTGTCTCTGGCATTTTTCAACGAACACGCTGGAAATATCATGAGCGCACCTATCGCTATGTGCTGATGGAAGCAGGGCACCTAGGCCAAAATTTATATCTAGCTGCAACGGCTTTGGGGTTAGGTGTATGCTGTATCGGCGCTTTTTTAGATGATGCCCTAAATGAGTTATTGGGCATTGATGGCAAAGAAGAAGCTGCACTATATTTGATCACCGTAGGAGATGTTGCAGAGGGCATTTAATTGTATTTAAAACAGATATTTTCATCAGAACTAGTGCCTCAGGGATAAGGATTTTATAAAACCTAAAAGCTAACGCTGGAGAAACTTACACGCAACGTCCGTACGCCCAAGGGTGGGATCAACTTTGTTTCCTAAAGTGTTTGTGTAGCTTCAAATAGCTGATGACGCAGCCATTGATGCTGGGGCAGGTTGTTGTTGCGCTGATGCCAAACCATCACGATGGCAAATCCTTTCATATCGAGCGGCGGGTCTAACAGTTTAAGGCCCATTGATTGGGCACATTTTTGTGCCATGCGCTTAGGTAGCAATGCTACACAGTCAGAATTAGCAATTAGAAATGGAACTGTCATAAAATGGGCCGTTGACCAAATAACATTTCTTATTTGCTGCTGCTGTTCTAACGCCTGGTCAACAGCACCTTGAAAATCGTCTTGCATCGATACCAAAATATGCGATCGCTCCAGATAATCCGTAAGCGATATTTCCGTCATCGTCATATCGCCATTTACGATGCAAACAAATTCCTCATGATATAGCTCTTGTTGGACATGCCAGCTCTTACAAGGTTGGGCAACGTCAATAAACAGATCAATACTGCCATTGTCTAACGCATCTAAGGCAGTCTCTCGGTTAAAGTTGCTGAGGCGAACACGGATGCCAGGAGCTTGATGGATTAACCGATTTAAGAGATCGCAACCCAACGTCGCTTCAACATAGTCGCTAGCTGCAATTCGGAAGTCTTCACGGGCCGTATTTGGATCAAAAGAATCTCGTTCGAGTAACGCAGTCTGAATATCAGTCAGAATCTGACGAATAGCAACACTAATTTCACGGGCATAGGGAGTTGCTTCCATATCACGGGATGTACGAACCAAAATAGGATCGTCCAACAGCGATCGCAACCGCTTTAGCGAATAACTCATAGCAGATTGGCTCATATTGAGTTTCTCTGCGGCCTTAGTCACACTGTTTTCCTCAATTAGAACATCAAGGGCAAGCAGCAAGTTAAGGTCAAGTTTACGGAGATTAGTATAGTCAATAGTCACAGAAGATACATTCCAAATCGATGACATCAATACCAGCTATTTATGGGGTTTGTTTGACAAATTAACTGGCCGTCATTAGTGTACAGATACATGTTTCCTATCAACTATATCTTCATTTCAGACAGGATATTTTATAAAACAAAAGTAAATTTAAAGACATCCAAAAATCGGGTTAAATCTATTGGAGAGTTGACAGATTATCTTATGCGATCAGCACTAAAGCATTTTACTTAGGTCTTTTATCTCAAATAGGCATTTTAGCCTCAAGGTTCTAATTTACTTTTTAAGTAAACACCTTTTCAGTAACTGACAAAAATAGTTTTTATAATAAGAAAAAACACAGCCTTTGAAACTTATTCTTAGCAGGAATAGAAAAGGCATAGCTTATGTTTCTTTGCTGATATTTATAAGAGCAGTGCATTAGTTTAAAATCCTGGACATCTTGAATAGTTGACTTTTGATGTGGATGAAATTCAACCATGAATCCATTAAAAGGTAAGAAAGTTGTTGTGATTGGCGGTAGTTCAGGCATAGGGTTTGCGATCGCAAAAGCCGCTGCGGCAGAAGCAGCTCAAGTTGTTATCTCAGGTCGCTCTGCTAAGCGTCTAGAAGCAGCATTAGCCGATATCGAGCAGGATGTCTTGATCTACCCCATGGATCTAACTCAGGAAGACTCCATTACGGACTTCTTTCAACGAGAGGGCGACATTGATCATCTAGTTATCTCAGGGAGTTACGTTACGTCAGGTACTTTTTATGAGCTGCCAGTAGAGGACGCTATCCGTTCTATGGAAAGCAAGTTTTGGGGACCTTATCGGGCCGTTAAAGCGGCGAAAGTACGACCGGGTGGGTCAATTACTCTGTTTTCCGGTGTGGTCAGTCGCAGACCAACTCCCGGCATGGTAGCTATTGCTGCCATTAATGCCGCTGTTGAAGGGTTAGGTCGAGCGTTAGCTGTTGAGTTAGCGCCTGTGCGAGTCAATATAATCTCTCCCGGTTTAGTCAAGACACCGGCTTATAAAGACATGCCAGATGCACAGAGAGAAGCTATGTATGAGAACGCAGCAGACAGCATGCCTAGTCGACGAGTAGGGGAACCTGAAGACATTGCCAGTATGGCGTTGCAAATCATGACTAACCCTTACCTGACCGGTACCATCATCGATATCGATGGTGGCAGCCTACTCGTCTAAGTC
This sequence comes from Leptolyngbyaceae cyanobacterium, assembly GCA_050043105.1. GTDB lineage: Bacteria > Cyanobacteriota > Cyanobacteriia > Phormidesmidales > Phormidesmidaceae > Leptothoe. Next base: position 52,602 of record JBHJIV010000011.1, read on the forward strand.
TGACAAAACACTCTCAGTAAGGAAAACCAATGCAAGCTGTGGTCATTCAAACCTTACATTAATATCTGAGAGGACCGTTTTTACTTGTAGATGCCGCCGCCGCCGCCGTATCAAAGCAATCATCACCTTAACCAACCAGGGAAGCTGTCTACAATCAACTCTAAGTCCGACAACCTCGAACATATTGTCCCGGTGTCACACCTACCATTTTCTTAAAATGCCGATGTAGGTGACTTTGATCCGAAAAGCCAGTGGCTATGGCGGCTTCAGCGATCGGCTGACCGGCTGCTAAAAGTTGTTTTGCCTGATAAACACGCACATGATTTAGGTAAGCATGGGGCGGTAGGCCAACCTGTTTTTTAAACGCCCTCAGCAATCGAAACGGGCTGAGATCAACAAGACTGGCTAGCTCATCAAGGGAAATATTGCAGGTATAGCAACAGTTAAGATAATCTTTCACCCTATGCACAGCAGTATTTTCAGCGCCAGTCGCCTTGATCTGAGGGCGCGGGCTGGAATAGCCGTGAATTAATCTTGTCAGTCCCCATAAAAATCGTGATTCTCGTTCTAGAGAAGAGGGCGACGTTTCCAGGGTCCGATGGAGACTAACCAGCTGTTGGTTTAGGCGTTTATCATGGATGACGGGAGACGAGAAATAAGGGATTTCTCTTGAGCGCAAGCTTAACTCTGCTGCAGCTTGTTCCATCCAGTCAACAGCGGGCAAGAGCGTGCGATAGGTCCAGCCTGTTTCTAGCACAGCTTGCCCCGTATGCATTTCACCTGGCTGTGTAATCACTACGCTACCGGCGGGAGCCACATGAATCGCACCGCGATAGTAAAACTCCATGGCTCCCGATTCAACAATGGCAATGCCAAACCCCTCATGGGCATGACGGGAAAATGCATAGGTAATATATGTAGCATGGAGCAGCTCCAAACCACGCAACACGGGGTCACGCCAAAACTTAACGCGTTCTTTAGGAGCAGCAGCTCGACGACTCATAAACAGCCATAGCGAGTTTATTCTAGTTTAACGGGGGATGCTAAGCGTGTCTTGTACGTTTTTGCGCTCCTATCGGGATATCGGCCCCGGCAGCAGATGAAAGGGATTAAAGTTTGTATGACGGTCGTAAAAGTCTTCGTTTTCTTGTTGTTTTAACCAGTGGGTTAAGCCATAGGTCACGGGGGTAAAGAGAATCTCTACACCACACTTAAAAATGTAGTTAGACACAATTAAGGTAACCATCAGGCTGGGAGAAAACAGCCCCCAAAATGCGATCGCAATAAACAATGCCGTATCTAACACCTGACCCACCAGTGTTGACGAAATTGTCCGTATCCAAAGCCGTCGTCCTTGGGTTGCCACTTTGAGCTTTGCCAAAATAAACGAGTTCGAAAATTCGCCAACAACATAAGCAATCAGGCTGGCAGTCACAATTCGCGGGGTTAGACCCAGAATTTGGTCGTAGGCCTCTTGGTAAGGCCAATCAGCTGCTGACGGTAGCGCCCCAACCACCATAAACGTAGCTGACATGATTAATGCGGCTATAAACCCTGTCCAGATCACCTTGCGGGAGCGGGCATAGCCATAAACCTCAGTCAGGATATCGCCAAAAATATAGCTCAAGGGAAACAACAGCGTGCCACCATCAAAGGTAAACCAGCCAAAGTCAACAATTTTGGTCGACGCTACGTTAGAAATTAGCAATACCGTCACAAACAAGGCTGTAATAGTGTCTAGGTGTCTAAAGCCACGGGTAGAGAGCTGATTGTCAGGGTTGGGCATGGGTCTATGGATGCAGACTATCAGTTAAGGATACTAGGCGATACCATGCCCCTATGACCAGCCCTGATTACTGCTAGCCACATAGGCTTGGAAGCTTTGGATGCCTGCAGAGAATAGACAGTGCTAAAGCGTTAGGATGTGAAGGGTTTGCATCGCTGATTGCTATCTAGACGATATGGGGATTTTAATTTCAGCCATCCTGCCCATCGCACTGGTAGCACTGGTGGGTGTCTGGGTAGGGAAGGCATTTACGCTAGAGCGGCAAACCTTAGCCCGGCTAAGCATATATGCATTGGTGCCAGCACTGGTGCTCAGTAGTTTGGCACAAACAACATTGGCGTTGGGCAATGCTGTTGCAATCGTCATCACCTTTATTCTCAACACCACACTGCTCTATCTGCTCGCAGTGATTTTGAGTAAAGTGCTAAAGTTTTCATCGGATGAGAAAAAGAGTTTAATCGCCACAACAATCTTTGCCAACGTTGGCAACATGGGGCTGCCGTTTGTTCTTTTTTCGCTGGGGGAAGCTGGGCTGGAACGGGCAGTGGTCTATCTGGTTGGCTCTAGTTTAATGACTGCCAGCATCTTTCCTATTGTCTTGAAAGGGGAAGGGGTACTTAACGGCTTGCGCTACACTCTGTGTCTGCCGGTTTTATGGGCTGCGATCGCAGGTCTTATCTTGCAAGGAGCCAACACCGAGTTACCTATCCCCATTGAACGGGGTGTTACGTTGCTAAGTGATGGAGCTATTCCAGTTGCTCTGCTGATGTTGGGAATTCAGCTATCAGAAACCTCTTTTATCTTTGGTCGTTATGAACTGATGGGGGCAGGATTACGTCTGCTGGTATCACCGCTGCTAGCGTTTAATATTGCTAATTTGGTGGGTCTAACCGATATTGATCGCCAGGTTGTTGTCTTGCAGTCCGCAATGCCGGTGGCGGTTAGCTCTTTGATTTGGGTCACAGAACTGGGGGGTGATACGGTACGTGTCGCCAGGACAATTGTGATATCTACTCTGCTAAGTTTAGGGACTCTGCCCGTTGTACTGTGGCTAAGTAACCGGTGATACTTGCGACTCTAAACGTGTCTTTGCCGTTTGACAGTCTTTAGCAATTTGTTTTTTTAATGCATCTAGCGACTCAAATTTCTGTTCTGGTCGAATAAAGCTCTCTAAACTTATCGTTAGAGTCTCACCATATAGATCCCCGGCCCAATCTAACAGATGGACTTCAGCACTTAAGTCTTGACCTGCAACTGTCGGACGATTGCCAATATTCATCACAGCCGGTAAGGGCTGCTGGTTGGGCAAAATACCAAAGACTTTGACACTGTACACCCCCTGACGTGGAATAAATTTATCGCTGGGCAGCTTCAGGTTAGCGGTGGGAAATCCGATGGTGCGGCCTAGCTGTTGCCCCAAAGTCACCTGACCTGTAAGGGTATAGGGCCGACCCAGCAGCTGGTTTGCTTTAGCCAGCTCACCGTCGGTCAGAGCCTGGCGAATGCGAGAGCTGCTAATGCGACCGTCAACATCATTTTGTAGCGGCACAATGGTTACTGGAATGTTGTAGCGGGTTGCGATCGCACACAGCAGCTCTGCATTCCCACCACGCTTTTTGCCAAAGTGAAAGTCACTGCCAATGCTAATGTGGGTCGCCTGCAGATCCTGAATCAATAGTTTCTCCACAAATGTGGTCGCGTCTAAGTTAGCCATTGCCGCATCAAACGGCAGCAAGATTAGCTGATCCACTCCCAGACAGGCAAGCTGACGACTTTTTTCCTCTAACGGCGTCAGCAAAGGTCGAAAATGACCCGAAAAAAATTCTTTGGGATGGGGAAAAAACGTCACCACTGACGCCCATTCTGCAAAGCCCGATGCTGGTGGCTCACATTTGGCACTGCCTGGCAAATTGCTATAGCCCGATGCTGCAGATGCCTGCAAGCACATGTCTTCAGCCAACACCAAAGAGGGTCGCCCCCCTTTATGGGTTAAGACAGGCTCAATGACTTGCTGGTGGCCAAGGTGCACACCATCAAAGTTACCGAGCGCAATTTTGGTCGGTTTTTTAGCCGACGTAGGAGATGAAGTAATCCACACGCTTTACATTTTTACATGAAATTTTGAGCATAGCGCGGGATCACTCCAACATGCCCAATAAAACGACGCTATTGAACCGGTGACTCTACCGGCTCAGTCATCGCTTGCACAAAGTCGCTGTAGGGGTTCACGATTTGCATATTCGTCACATCCACAATTGTGATACCCGCTATGACTGCAGCGACCATCCAACAAAACGGATCGAGTTCTTGCAAAATCTTATCCATGATTCACTATCTCCTGAAAAAAGGGTGTCTTAAGCGGTATGTGTCAAACGATATGAGTTTTCATAATAGATAACTCATATCGCTGATTGTTTTAGTCTTCCTGAAACAATATACAAAGCTTGCACCAGAGATAATTTTTGAACGTTTGGTAAACCCTCGAGACATGAGCCTGATATCTCTAGCAACCACAAGCTACCCCATTAGTATTACCGTATCGATTACGTGAATGATACCGTTAGTAGCTTCAATATCAGCCGCAAGCACAGTCGCATTTTTAATTTCTAGAGGATGATGGCTGCGGATAGGAATGGGTGAACCTTCCACTGACATCAGCTGAGAAAACTGTTCCAGTTTTTCTGTATTCCACAGCCCAGAGACCACGTGATAACAGAGGATTCGCCCGAGCTGCGGTGGATTTTGGACCAGATTATTCACCGTATTAGGCGGCAATTTAGCAAACGCGTCATCATTGGGGGCAAAGACCGTAAATGGTCCTTCCCCTTGTAATGTTTCCACCAGACCAGCCGCCTGCACAGCCGCCACCAATGTTTCAAAACCAGGGTTGCTAACAGCGATATCGACAATCGTTGACATGATTCAGGGCAAATTTGGGGGACAGGTAATAAATTCGTCGTGGCCGCCGTAGGGGCGTTCCATGGAACGCCCCTACGGTAACAGTTAACGATAGTTGGCGGTTTGAATCTCTCGTAGCCGCGCCTCTGATCGTGTTAGTCGATCCATCTGAGCCTCAAAAAATTGGCGGTTGGCCATCAGATGTTCTGGATTTGGATCGTCTAGCGGATAGTACAGTGCCGCACGTAATGCCTGAATCACTGCTGATGTCACGTTATACATCGAGCGCTGAAATGTAATTCCTAGCTGAATTAGCTGATCGTCTTCACCCCGACAGTGCTTTTTGTAATAGTCCTGAAGATAGGTCGGCAGAAAGTGCAGCATGTCCTGCATTAGCAGCGTTGGTGGAATGCCTGCACTCCCCACCGGAAACACATCAGCATAGAGAATGCCATAGTGAAACTCGGGTTGTTTATCAGGGACTTGATGGACCTGGGCATCGTAAGATTTAGTGCCTCGAAACGGAGCCGTGCGATAGAAAACGGCTTCCACATATGGCAAAGCGGCCTCATAAAGCCAGGTAAATCCAGCTGACTTAGGAATCACTTCAAAGCACTCATCGCCAACGTGGACATGGTGATAGATAGGGCGACCGGCTACGGCAAAAATGCCATTAACCAAAAAGTTCATGGCATCGGGCACTCCCTTAAAGCCGCCCTCATCGTAGATATCAGACATCTCAAAAAATACCGGGGCCATCACTTCCCAAAATAGGCCGAGGTTGGCGTAATACGACATTTGCCGTACCTGCTCTAAGAACATATCGGGAAAGAGCTTATACAGCGCTAGCATCGCCAGATTACCTTTGAAGTAGGCTTTGATGGCCAGATCTGCTGCGGCTTTATAGGGTTCGCTTTAGAGATATTCATTAAACCTAGGATTAATATCTGTATGCCAGAACATAGCTCGCATACAGGCTTCGGCAAACTCCATATTGACGCGGTCATGTCCCAAATGATGGAAAAGCCGAGGCCAACGGCGATTGCCTTCCCCCTTCGCCATAAACTCAAGCAGCTCAGGATGGGTCTCGCCAACACCTCGCCAAATTCTTAAGGGTGACTGGTCGCCTGAATATGTATTCTGCCGATCTAGATAGTCTTGAGAAATAAAGTACTTAAAGAATGGCAGGGGCTGCAGAAAAACTCGTTCGCCAATGTACAGCAGGTCTCGCCAATAAAAATCCATTGGCACCGCATAGGCTTTATAAATACCGATAATCAGCATAAGATTTTCTGGGGTATCGGGAAGCATAGAGCCGCCAGCTTCTAGCCGATGAATCACGTCGGCATGGATATGGGTAGATGGAGGAAGCTTTGTGGTGGTGTTTGCCATGGGTGTTTAAGAAAACAAGAATACGGGAATAAGAAAATCTTTGATATCAAGCAGCTAATTAGGATGAGGTGTCGTCTGCAAAGAAACTGCTGATGGGCGACACTGGTGCGATCGCAACCGCCTTGACTTCTGTCGGCTCACTCCAGCGCATTAGCAAGTTTGGCTGTATGCCCAGAACAACGATCAGCACAGCTAGCACCAAAGCGGGTGCTTTCTCATTAAAAGAGACTTTTGGAAAGTAGGCCCGCTGGTTGTCCAGACGTCCAAAACAGGTGCGATTAAGCAAAATCACAAAGTAAACCGCCGTCAGACCCGTACCCACAATGCCGATGAGAGCCTGAAACGGAAACACTCGGTAGCTGCCCAGAAAAACAGCAAATTCAGCCGCAAAGTTCACCAAACCAGGAATACCCGCACTGGCCATTGCTCCCAGCAGCAACATGGCACTTACAAATGGCAACCCTCTCACAGGGTTCATTAGACCGTTGAGCATATCTAAATCTCGGCTGCCAACCTTGGCTTCAATCACACCAACTAAGTGGAATAAGATCGCCAATACCAAACCATGGGCTATCATCTGCGCAATACAGCCCGATATGCTGAGATTATTACCCGCCGCGCTGCCCAAAAGCACATACCCCATATGGCTCACAGAGCTGTAGGCCACCATTCGCTTGATATCTTGCTGAACAATCGCCAAAAAGGCACAGTAGATAATCGTGACGGCGGCCCAGGCAGCTAACCAGGGCGCAATTACGGCCCACCCCTTGGGTAACAGACTCAGACCAAATCTCAGCAACCCGTAGGTACCCAATTTTGCCAGCACTCCGCCCAACATAATGGCCACAGGTGTGGACGCTGCGACATAGGTGTCCGGTAGCCAGGTATGTAATGGCACCATGGGCACCTTAATGCCAAAACCAATCGCCAGAGGAATTAAGAGAATCACCTGTAGCCGCACAGACAAGTCAGTGTCGGCTAACGCAGCGTAGCTAAAGTTTTCAGCGCCACCCAACCACAACAGACCAAAGCCGCTAATTAGCACAAATGCACCCGAAATGGCGGTGTAAATCAGAAACTTGGTTGCAGCATAGTTCCGTTTCTCACCACCCCAAATATTGATTAACAGATACAGAGGAATTAAACAGGCTTCATAGAAGAGAAAGAACAGAAGAAAATTCTGTGCCAAAAATGTCCCCGAAATAACTCCGCTAGTGATCAACATCAAGCTATAAAACAGCCGTGGACGCTCAAGCTCCGGTCTTGCTCTGTAAATAGCAATCCAGGTAAGCAGAGTGTTGAGCGCAATCATTAGCAGCCCTAAACCGTCTAAACCCAGAGCATAGTTAAGTCCCAACGTTGGCAACCAGTTTAGAGACTCCACCATCTGAAACTCACTCACACTCAGGTCAAACTGGCTAAATAACCATACGGTCCATAGCAACGTCACACCTGAGCTAACAAGTGCCACAAGCTTTGCTTGAGTAGGTGGTAAGAGAAGCAGTGCAATTGCCCCCAGCAGCGGCAGCACTATCAACAGAGTCAACATCATGGCTTGAATGGGTTAAGACAACACGCAGAACAAGATTAGAAATCCGAGATTAAAATGCTGCAGGGAGCTGACCAAGATTTGGCAAGTAGCTCCAAGTCATAAAAATGCTCAGCAGAACAATACACACTGCGATGGTAAGTATGTACACCTGAGAGCGGCCAGGGTTACTATATTTCAGGGTTTCGCCACTGAGCAACGATACGGCGCCAATCAAATTAACAAACCCGTCAATGACATAGCGCTCCACCCAGTCAAAAACACCAGCGATAGTAGCCACAGGCCAAATTACAAGATTTTTGTAAAGACCAGGGGTGTAAAAGTCATAGGCCAGCAAGTTTGTCACCCACTGCGGCATATAGTTAGCCGGAAGTTTCTCTCGCTGAATACCGTAGAAGACAATACCCAGCCCCAAACCCAGACCGGTTGACCAGATCAAAAGCAAACCTGTCTCACCAATCGCAGTTTGCATAATTGGCAACAGCTTTAGCGTCTGTATGATGATAGGTACATGCAGCGTGAGAGCCGCCATCGACGCCATCGGCAACACCACTGCCCAAATGGGTTCAGGAGCGCGGGTGCTCATGTCTTTGGGCTTACCGACAAATATGAGACAAAACATCCGCACCAGACTAAAGGCCCATAGACCATTAATGGCAAGCACAATCACAAAGGGCAGAATTTGACCGTCGTACCATAGGCCAGTTTCTAAAAAGCGCATGGCCCAAAATCCACCGAACGGCGGCAGCCCCAATATGCCTAAGGCGCCAACAATAAAGGAGAGCGCAGTTACTGGACGACGCGACCACAGCCCTCCTAACAGAGTCAAATCTTGAGTGACACAGGTGAGGATAATTGACCCTGTACTGGCAATCAGGGTTGCGATCGCAACCGAAAATGTCATCAACAAAAAATACGCCACACCGACTTGAGACGTACCGACCGCAATCAATATCAGCCCCATAAAGGCACTTGTCAGATAAGACAGAATGCGTTTTGCATCAATCTGTGCAATCGAAATCAGCGCCCCACCAATGGCAGTAATCGTACCGATAGCAACAGCCACACTATCCACAACAGGGGACAGCGCCAAAACTGGTGTGAGCTTAATCAAGACCCAAGCCCCTACCGGAATCACAACAGAGTTACGCAAAATTGTTGTGGGTAGTGGACCCTCCATAGCAGAGTCAAGCCAGAGATGCAGCGGAAACTGAGCACATTTACTAATGGGTCCAGCCAGCAGGGCCAAACCCACCAGCGTTGCGGTTAGACCGCCAATTGGTTGACTACTAGACCACTGTGCTAACTCTGAATAGCTCCAGGTACCCGCCAGGGGATACAGAGCAATCACCCCCATCAGCAAGATCAAATCTCCGATGCGTTTAGTCAAAAAAGCATCCCGAGCCCCCGTCACCACCCGAGGCTGATTAAACCAAAAGCCCACAATCAGATAGGTACCCAGAGTCAAAATCTCTAGCATCATGTAGCTAAAGAACAGCGAGTCACACAGCAATAGTGCCGTCATTCCCGCCTCAAACAGAGCCAGCAAGCTATATAACCGAGCCCAGCCCCAGTCCATCTCTAAGTAGCCAATGGCGTAGATCTGCGCCAAGAGGTTCAGGGTCGTCACCACAACAACCGCAGCCAAATTGAGCGAAGACAGCTCAAATGGCAGCTCGATCGACAGATCGGCTACCTGCATCCAGCTAATTGACCAGCGTAGTGGCGCTTGTCCCCAGACAGCGCTCAGGCATAGCAAAGCATGGGTCAAAGCCACCGCCGTGGTGACAAGATTCAGATACCCAGCTGGCCGTGGCCCTGTTCGTCGAACCGACATCCACGGTATCGTCAGCAAGATACCGAGCAATGGATAAAAAGGGAGCAGCCATCCCGAGCGCAAGTAAACCTCAGCCATGGAGTAATTTTAAGAAGTAACTGATTAGGGATTCAACATTAAAATCCGAGACATTCAGCTTGGACGCAAAAAATCTTGACCAGAGTATCCCCAGCTCCAATCAAGGCACCTTTGAACCCAATTCACTAGACAAAAGACGATTTAACAGGACTTATTGTAAGCCTTAGAACGATTTACTTAAGTCTATCAATGATTCAAGTCTAATTAACTAAAGTCAAAAACGCTAGACTTTGAATAGAGTATTTTTAATGTGATTGTTTAGATGGATTTATCTAACTCAATACAATGATATCTCTTCAATCTCATCAAGGTTGATTGGCAAATGCGGCTCTAACAGACGCTGACAGCGAATTTGGAACGGACAATAGAGACAGCGATCCACAATATTAGTTTTGGGAAACTCTCCGCGCTGCCGTAAACCAGTCAATCGCTCAGTCAATCGCAATAGGTCTGCTCTGGTTTGGTCATGCTGCTGCAGGCTGTAGGTAAACCGATAGTCACTAGGTGGCAAATCGTCTCCTTGCTCATTTCGATTTCGCACAAACCAGTAGACCATGGTCATATGTTCAGGTGCTAAACCACTGGTTTCGCTCAACACATATAGATACAGACGAGTTTGCCAATCTTGAGCGAGACGCTCCCTGGGGGGTGGCTTTAGATAAGTCTTCCAGTCCACAATTAGACCTGTTTGTTCAGTTAAAACAACCAGGTCATAGATCACTGTAAATACATAGCCATTAAACGCTAAACTGCGCTGATGCTCACTCTGACGTAGCTGTTCGTTGCGCTGGGGCTGAAACAAATGAGGTGCTAGTGCCCGCAGTGCGTCAATCTTTGAGGTCATATCCTCATTGGCCGCCGCCATCATGTCAATGGGTAAGCCCAAAGCCTGCTGCTGCATCAAAAGATGGAACTGACTGCCCCATAGAGCGGCGTCTTGCCCCTCCCGTTTGGGTGGGACAGCGAGAGCCTGATCAAAAATGTACTGAAACCGCCGAGAACAGCTCTCTAACAACGTGAGGTGAGTCTGGGAGAGTGAGAGAACAGGCATTTCCATAGCGTCGAACCCCCAATTGAAACCATAGGCTATAGCAATAGGTGTTCTATACCCTCCTTAAAACGAAAACACTGCCTTGATTTCCTCGACCGACTCGCATTGTCTGATCTAGATAAGTCACCTCTAACCAGCCAGGTTCACGGTTTGAGCTCACGGTAAAATCGATGCCTCGCAACAGATTAAACTTCGTAGTTTGCTGCATCGCCTCAATAAACTGACTGGGGTTTTGATAGCCCAGCGCTGATTGCAGCCCAAAAATAGATCGGTCAAACCGTACATTCACTCGCCGCTCTGAGACAACATCAAAAGTTGCAGTCACTGACACCAGCCCCCTTATCGCCGACTAAATTTCTGCCAGATTGTAGATACGTTGCTGGTTCACTCGCACACACTGGTAAATGTTGCCCAGACTCAGCAGCGGGACTCGATCAATCCCCAGCAGCTCTGTGCTGGTGGTGTAGAGCAGCTGCCAGTTGCCATTAAGTAAGTCGGTTGCGGCTAGGGGCTCAGGTGTAGGATTACACGATTCCAGACGGGCAACCTTGATGAGGATATCTTCTTTTTGATCAGAATCGTCTACTAGCAGCCCTCGGTTTGTGGGGGCGATCGCATCTAATAAATCAGTTTTTTCCAACATAGATACACGCTGTGGCATATAGGTTTGCAGCAAACAGAGCCCTAACCATAGAGCCCACTTCTTTCAAGTACTAGCAAATTATTGATAATAGGGGCTTGACATCAGCATGCTTTCATACTTTATTGGCATGGCATGGTAAGAAATGCTTAACCTCTTTCTACAGGCCATCAGTATTCGTGATGACGTCTGGGGTACTGTATATTTTGATGCAGAGTTCCGTAATCTCTGTGTAAGAAAAAGTAGGGTAAGCAATGCAGTAAATGGCTCACTATTGCCTCTTCTATGATGGAAGTTAGGTATAGTTATTAACCCTGATCTAGCCTCAACAACAAACGCGTAAGACTAAATACAATCCCTCCGTAAAACAAATCCCTCGCGAACAGCACGCGATGGTCATCCCCGAGAGAGGTGACTCCTCTATCCTACGTTGGCTCGAAAGCACTGGTCGTCTAATCCCTCGTGAACCTGTAGAGGGTGTGCGAGACGAAGCCGATAGCGAAGAAATTTCTGACTTGATGGGCAGTGAGGACGCTAGCTTTGACGATTCAGACGATTCATCTGACGGCGACAGCAACGATTCTGATGATTAGGCACTGCTAGAAAAGTTGCATAAAATCCATAGTTAGACTTAAAAAGTTTGTAGCCTGGGTTTCTAGACTTTTAGCAACATTCACTAGAGAATCTAAAGTGTGAGGCCTTTTCGATTTTTAGCGCTCCTTATCTACAGACGATTCTGTACGGAAAGTGGGGCTAGATGCTTGAAGTGTGTGGTGTGTGAAGGACATGAGTTGTGGATGCTAAATTCTTTACCTCTAGGGCAACGGCCCTAACAGGTACGGGCCTTTCGGTACTCTTAATGGGTGCCCTGTCATGTTTAGCAGCCGGTTTAGATGTGTGGGCAGACCGTGATTGGTTAACCCAATCCAGTCTGTTAATGCCATTTTTACTATCGGCTGTTGGGTCTGCTTTGCTGGGTTACGGTGTAGTGCCAGTGCTAAAGCGGCTTAAAGCAGGGCAGTTTATTCGAGAAGAAGGTCCCAAAGCACATTTAAAAAAAGCAGGGACTCCCACCATGGGAGGCATTTTCTTTGTTCCTGTAGCTTTATTAGTGGCGCTTCTTGCCTCTGGTGGTTCGGGTAATATTTTGGCTGTTTGCGTACTAACTTTGGCCTACGGGTTTGTTGGCTGGTTGGACGACTGGCAGGTGCTGAAGCGCCGTTCCAATAAGGGTATTTCACCCAAAATGAAACTGGCATTGCAAATTGGGTTTGCCATTGCATTCTGCGCTTGGGCAATGACCAGTCAACCTACCGAGATTACGAATCTGGCTCTACCCTTCGGTATTCTGCTTCCCCTTGGCATTCTGTTTTGGCCCCTAGCTGGGTTCACAATGGTGGCCGAGAGCAATGCGACTAATCTGACCGATGGTGTGGATGGTCTAATGGGCGGCACAGGTGCGATCGCGCTTCTAGGGTTAGGCGCTCTGATTGCACCCGACTATCCTGACTTGATGATTTTCTGCGCGGCGATGAGTGGAGCCTGTGTCGGCTTTTTGACCCACAATCGAAATCCTGCCAGAGTCTTTATGGGTGATACCGGCTCTCTAGCCCTGGGTGGCGCCCTAGCAGCGGTAGGTATCCTTAGCGGTCACCTGTTTGCCCTGTTTATCATCACTCTGCTGTTTGTAGCTGAGACCCTATCAGTCATCATGCAGGTAAGCTATTACAAAGCCACAAAAGGGGCCGATGGCAAAGGTAAACGGCTATTTAAGATGGCTCCTCTACACCATCATTTTGAACTATCTGGCTGGTCCGAGATTCAGGTGGTAAGCGTGTTTTATCTATTTGCTGGGCTACTGTCCTGTGTGGCGCTGACTACACTGCACTAGATTTGCTGACTTGGGAGTGTGTTCTTTAGTTTACAGGCCTAGAAAATAGAAGTACATACAGCGTTTGAGACAGCGATTCTTGTGGATCGCTGTTTTATTGTTTCTGCACTGGCCTAATCGAATGGCAAGCTGCAATCATCAGAATTTAGCTTGATCACCCTGAGAATTCTTGTCACACTACTTCTACAACGGGGACTGGTGCGAATTGGATTGCTGCGATTGCTGATTTAGGGGATGGGCCAGCTCTTATGGTGTTGGGTTTCCATTCTTCAACCCAACCTATGGCATCTCCCCTTGCCTCCCCTACTCCCTCTATTCATACACTCCCAACAAACCATGCCCAACTCCACCATCCTCCCTCTCCTCAACGACCTCACCTTAATCCAAGACCCCACCCAGGTCGCCAAGCTCTCTAAGGACTACTACCACTTCAGTCCGGTCCTTACACAGCTATTGGATGACAAAGTTGCCGACCTCGTAGTGCGGCCTAAAACCGAGGCTGAAGTTGTACAGGTAGCTAAAGCCTGTGTTGCTACCAAAACATCGCTAACCGTTCGTGGAGCAGGTACTGGCAACTATGGTCAGTGCATTCCGCTTGAGGGTGGAGTAATTTTAGACCTGAGCCAGCTCAATCAGGTGAAGTGGGTCAAGCCCGGTCTAGCCGGTGTGGAGGCAGGCGCTAAACTAGCCGCTATCGATAAAATCACCCGTGAACAGGGCTGGGAAATTCGCATGGCCCCCTCCACTTATCGCACCGCCACCATCGGCGGCTTTATTGGCGGCGGCAGCGGTGGCATTGGTTCGATTACCTACGGTCAACTTAGCGATCGCGGCAATTTGCACGCAGTTCGAGTAGTCACTATGGAAGAAGAGCCCCGCATTTTAGAGCTGCGCGGCGACGAAGTGCAAAAGGTAAACCACGCCTATGGCACCAACGGCATCATCACCGAGCTAGAAATTCCGTTGGGGCCTGCTTACCCATGGGCAGAGGTCATCGTCACTTTTGATAACTTTATGAGCGCGGCTCGATTTGGCTACACCCTGGGTGAAGCAGACGGTATTATCAAAAAACTCATCAGCATTCACGCTTGGCCTATTCCCAGCTACTTTGCGGCGTTGCAAGATGCCTTACCAAACGGCAAAACAGCGGCCCTGCTGATGATTGCAGAGTCCTCGCTAGAGCCCTTTAGAGAACTGGTCAAAGAGTTTAACGGCACCATTACCTATGAGAAAACAGCGCAAGAAGCAAAGAAAGGAGCTGCATTAGCAGAATTCACATGGAATCACACGACTCTCCATGCTCGCAATGTGGATACCAGTCTCACCTACTTGCAAACGCTGTTTCCCTACGATACTGACATGAAACTGCTGGAGCACATGTATCAACACTTTGGGGATGAGGTCATGATGCATCTAGAGTTCTTTCGGGTGCATGGACAGGTCTGCCCAGCCGCCCTTCAGCTGGTCCGTTACACCACCGAGGAGCGTCTAAACGAGATTATTCGCTACCACGAAACCCAAGGCGCATTTATTGCTAACCCCCACACCTACATTCTGGAAGACGGTGGTCGTAAAGAGATCAATGAAACCCAGGTAGCGTTTAAGGCTCAAGTAGACCCCTATGGATTGTTAAATCCTGGGAAGATGCGCGGCTGGCTAGAGCGCACGGCTTAGGCTACAACCTTCTAAATACAGTCTGCACAGCGGGCACATATTTTGTAGCATCTGTACAACAAATTGGCTTCTTGCAATGGAACAGAGATCTTTTTGATTGGCTTGCCAGAGTTCATCACAATGCCCGAGACAGGCCGTCAGTGGTGAGCTATGCAACAGAGTTCGGGAGAGAGACAACTAGACGGTTGGGCTTCCGTATCAGCTAGACCAGGAGATCACATAAATTTTCAATCATGTACCCCTGACGCTCAATAGCTAAGCTCGACTAGAAGCAGAGAATACAAAGTTTTATTACTATTTCCTCCAAAAAATATATATTTCCTGAATGCAGTTTCTCTGAGTTGTTATGAATGGCTAATAAAGGAAAGAATTCCAAATTATGTTAGGTGATTCTCCTGAAATTTGAGCGACCCTGAGGTTATTCCATGAACTACGCGGGATTTTGGTTACGGTTTGCGGCTGCTATTTTAGATGGCATTATTCTTTATATTCTTGGTTCTATTGCTGGCTTTATTGTCGGCTTGATAATCGGTATTTTAAGTCTCGGCAACGATCCAACCACACTTGCAGCTCTGTTAGGCGGTCTCGCTGGACTCATTGTTGGTTGGCTATATCACGCGCTACAAGAAAGTTCTTCTTATCAGGCTACCCTGGGTAAACGAGCCGTTGGAATCGTTGTGACTGATTTAGATGGCCAACGAATTTCTTTTGGTACAGCTACAGGGCGCCATTTTGCAAAAATTCTATCCAGTCTTATTCTGATGATTGGTTACATCATGGCAGCCTTTACTGAGAAGAAACAGGCACTCCACGACATTATGGCAGGCACTGTTGTTGTGAAAAAGAGATAATTTATACGAGTTCGAGATATACGCTATCTGCGGCGGACCATGAGACTCTTTAACTTACATTATCAAATGCTACACTAGGCGGCTTTTACAATCAGAGCCCTAATCAGCTGCTGAAATCGCTTAGTTAAGACTACGGCGGCCACTAGCTGACCAAGCGCCAAACTCCACCATAGACCAACACCTTGCCAACCCAGCAGATGACCGACTAGATAGCCCAGCCCCAGCCCAATTCCCCAATGAGCCAGCACATCCACTGTCGCCAGCACATGGGTGTCTTTTAGGCCCTGCAGAGTTCCGGCACTAATTAACCGTATGCCCTGGGCAATCTGAAACACGACGCCCACCTTGAACAGTGTCGCTGCAATCGTGACCGTTTCTGCATTCTCAGGCAGATTCACGTTTAGATAAAATCCGGCAATGGTTTTGGGTAACACCCATAGAGGAATGGATAGCACCACCACCAGCAATAAATTCATCAACAGGTTGGCATAGGCCACCCGTCTGGCAGCGCGAGGTGAACCAGCCCCAATTTTATGCCCAGTGCGCATCGCCGCTGCATAGGCAAACCCCCAAGAAAACATGAGCAGTAGCTCTGTTGTGGTCATCACAATGCGATGGGCAGCGAGCAATTCTGTACTCCATACCCCCATCAGCAACGCTGCTGCCGTTAGTGCTCCCATCTCAGTGCCATAGTCAACACATAGGGGCCAACCCAGGTGAATAATTTCGTTGAGAATGGTGCGATCGCACCGCCACCACTGTCTCAACAACCGCAGCCGCTGCAGCGATGGATATACCCTTAACATCAAGATGGCTACAAGAAAACTGAGCCAAAACACCAGCGTGCTGGCCCAGCCAATGCCCGCTAGCCCCAGACTGGGTAAACCCCATTTGCCATACATCAACCCGTAATTCAGACCAATATTTAAAGGAATACTCACCCCCATCAGCAACACCACTAAACGCGGTCGCGATAGGGCGGTCAAAATTTCTTTAAATACAAACAGCCCCAGGGCCGCTGGCAATCCCCAAACGATTGCATGCAAATAGCCGGTGGCTCCATCTACAATGGCTGGCTGTTGACCCAGTAGCCGCAGAATAGTATCTAGATGCCAAATCAGCACCATCGTAGGTAGCGCCACCCCAACGCTTAGCCACAGACCCTGAACGTTGATGCGGCTAACCCGATGATGATTTTGAGCACCGTGGGCTTCAGCTGCGATCGCGCCCGTCATTTCCAACAGACCGGTACACAGCGACAGCAACATCCAAAAGGTCGTTGCCCCCAATCCTCCTGCAGCTAGGGCCGATGTCCCCAACCCTCCCATCATCAAAGTATCCACAAAGTTCACCGCACCCTCCGACAGCTGAATCAGCATCAAAGGTATCGCTAACTTAAGCGAGGCTTTAGCTTCATTCCAGAAACTGGACCGCTGAATCGACAGGGAAAACATGGCAAATGCACCTTGAGCTAATAAGAAGCTTCCAAGCATCCATCTTAAATTTCAGACACCGTGTTTAAGACGGCAGCCGACCTAAAATTCTCATAATCTAGGGCCGCTGATTTGATAGGTTGAAAGAGCTCCCACTCTCTTGCCAGGTCATGGAAAATCTGCCCAGTGCTGAACGCTATCTCTACGAGCTGTTTAGCTTTATTGAGGACGGCTATCTAACAGTTACCAACCCCAACGGTCAGGCGTTTCATTTTGGCACACCAGACACCAAGCCACATTTACATCTCAAAATTCATGACCAGCGCACCTACGCCAGCATTATCACCTTTGCATCTCTAGGCTTTGGTGAAGCCTATATGGGCGGCTGGTGGGATGAAGCCGAGGATAGATTGACCCAGCTGATTAGCATGCTCTATCGCAATCGGGTATATTCCAAAGCTAGTCAAAAGCTGACTGTGCCGCTGGCGCTCCAAATTATCTCTCAGCGGCTAAAGACAGTCCCGCTGCTTATTCAAAACAGTCGCAAAAATGTGCAATACCACTATGACCTTGGCAATGACTTTTATCAGCTATTTCTAGACCCTACGCTGACCTATTCTTGCGGTTACCAGGTGACACCGCAGGACAGTTTAGAAACCATGCAGCGTCAAAAATATGAGATTATCTGCCGCAAGCTAGCCCTCAAGCCAGGTGAAACCTTGATCGACATTGGCTGTGGCTGGGGTGGCATGTTACTCTACGCCGCCGAAAACTACGGTATTACGGGTACTGGCATCACCCTCAGCGAAGAACAGGCTGCTCTAGCAAAAAAGAGAATTGCCGATAAGGGATTAACTGACAAAATTACCATCAAAATTCAAGACTATCGAAAAGCAGAGGGAGAGTATGACAAATTTGTCAGCATCAGCATGTTTGAACATGTGGGCAAAAACAACATTTCCACCTTTATGGAAAAAGCTAGAGCCCTGCTTAAGCCCCACGCAGTCGGCCTACTGCACACAATCACCACCGAAAGCTCTGAGCGTAACGGTCCCTGGATTGACAAGTATATTTTTCCCGGTGGCTATGCGCCTCAGCTTTCAGAGATTTGCCGAGACCTGCGGGCAGCAAAACTCACCGTGGCCCACTGCGAGAATCTTAAACCCCACTATGCAGAAACCTTTAGACACTGGGGAGAAAACTTTACTAAAAACCGTGAGCTAATTGCCTCTCTCTCTCCTGACTA
Source organism: Leptolyngbyaceae cyanobacterium (assembly GCA_050043105.1). Taxonomy (GTDB): domain Bacteria; phylum Cyanobacteriota; class Cyanobacteriia; order Phormidesmidales; family Phormidesmidaceae; genus Leptothoe. The sequence goes on from JBHJIV010000011.1 coordinate 70,928, forward strand.
TGATGAGAGATTTCAGCGAATGTGGTATCTCTATTTGCAATCTTTTGAAGCATCCTTTAGAGACGGCAGCATGCACGTGTATCAGGTCTTATTCTATGGCGATAAACAGTGGCGGTTGAATGTGCCGCTGCCTGGATTTTTACCTGAGAAAATCGTTTAAGGTGACTGAAAAAGTAATTACGATGGCAACCGTAGAAGATTATCGGCAGCTTGTGCAAAAGCTTCTGAAGGACTACAGCCAAATCAAAGCCAGTAACGAAGACGTAGAAGCTGAAACAATTTTCGATCTTGTCGAAGATCGTTATCAGGTTGTACATGTCGGCTGGTCCAGAAAGCGTCGTATCTACGGTTGCGTTCTTCATTTAGATATTAAGAATGACAAAATCTGGATTCAACATGATGGCACCGAAGGTGGGATTGCCAATGAATTAGTGGCTCAAGGTATCCCGAAGCATGATATTGTGCTTGCCTTTCAGTCACCCTTTAAACGTCAGTTCAGCGGCTTTGCTGTCAGTTGAAAAATTATGCTGAGCCTCTTTGAGATGCATAGAAACCGTAGCACTGTCACAGTCAAAGCATTAAGTAATGCTAATGCTTTGACTGTGACAGTGCCATTTTACTAGGCAACGTACTTCGACTTAAGTCGACAAATTACGCCTTTGGGCTGATACGTCTTCTGAATATCCTGACATACGTTTTTCGGTTGTGTAAGCTTGGGAAAATTGAGCACTGAGAGTTCATGGCTTTGTGCCATCGTAGCTTTCATAATTCACGAAAGCTGCAAACTGCATACCCCCTAGGAACCATCTAATGCCTCAAGACTCTCACTTCTACGGAGAAAGTTTGGCTCTTCGGGATCTAGTATGCTGGTGTAACATTTGACACATATATGAGTGATGGTTCCTCTACTCACTGAGCTGTTAGGCTTACCGGGCGTTGATGTTGAATCCTACGAAGACCTGGGAGACCGCTTGATTCTCTC